>NZ_PSRR01000535.1 GCF_004296405.1 Bradyrhizobium sp. Leo170 | reverse complement strand
GATCGTCTGAATTCGGCGCTCATGATCGCGCGAAATCGCTGCTCATCATCAGTGAAATATGCAGCTGTCGGCCCGGCGGCGTCTCAAATCGCGTCTCAGCGCCTGGCGATAGGGCTGCACGGCGCGCTGCAGCGTCCGCTTGGCGCGACGAGGGTGGCGGTCAGGATTTTCTTCGCCTCCTGCGGCGCGAAGCCCTTTCGCGGCGGCTCCTTCTGCTCTTTCTCCCTCTCGGCGTTCTCCGAGGCGTCCTCGTCGCGGACACGGATGCCGAGGAAGGGGTTCTGGTCGAGTTTGCGGCGCTCGACCATGAAGCCGGCGGTGGCGGAAAGCGCGGCGATCCACACCTTGCGTATGCTGTCTCGTGGAATCTTCTTCGCGATGAGGTGGTCAACCCAATCGTATCCGTCCGACGTCCTGATCCGCTTCAGGTCGCGGTGGCGGACGAAGTCGCAGAACTCCTTCACCTTTGGGCGCCAGCGGCATGCCGTGCGTCCGGCCGGTCCCCCCTTGAGTCCGCCTTTCGCGGCATACTCCTCGAACGCCGCCACGAAATCGAGCGCCGGCGTCGAGCGGGCCGGGATCTTCGACAGATCCGTGATCTTCTCGTATTCCCCGACGCGGGCGTGCTCGACGTCCGAGGCAGCTTCGCGCCTTGCCTGGACCAGGAGCGGGACGAGGCGCTCGACATTGGCCGGGGACGCCTCGTAGCCCCCGCTCTGCAGGAGATCGATGGCGTCTAGCTGGAGCGATTCCTCGTCGCCCAGCGCCATCCTGAGCTTGCTGAAGCCGGTCGGCGGTTCCGGCATCCAATGATCGCGAATCCGGGTGTGTTCTTCCCGGCGAAGGGCGTGCAGGTGGACGTCTGATCTGACTGGGCAGAGCGGACATACTCTGCCCCTCTTTTTTCGGCGGGTTCGGGCCATATGCGGAAGTGGTATAGGTCCCGAACGGCATTGTGCGACCCGTGAACGGCTCCACTAAGCCATGTATGCGCGAAAATCCGTTGCAGTGGAGGTCCGCCGCTCATTCCTGGCCCGCGGCGGATAGCTCCGCGCTGCTCCAGCTTTGTAGGCTGCGCTGACCGTGGTAATCGCCTTCACTGAAACACGATCCGCCAGCCTGCGTAGCGTTGGGACATTCCCGAACCACACTCGGCTCTGACGGCCTCAAGGCATTGCCTTGTTTTTGGAGTAACAATCATGTTGATGCCAATCTCGCTGAATGGCTGCGCCCAAGCAGCTTCTCATCGCGAGTCGGCAATAACCCGCGCTCATAAGCAAGCTTGTAGGCGTATCCGGCCGTTAGTCCGTTGCTCATCGCAAGTTCGGTTCCTTTGACGGGATCGCCTAGATAAGCATCCAGGATTGGCTCGCGAATTTCTTTGGTGATCCTGTTGCGGCTATTCCATCTTCCAGTTGTCATTTGGCGCCTTCTTATGCAAAGCAATACACGGCATCGGACGAGTTGGAGCTAGTGGGCGGGAACTGCTGATCGCCCTGCGCTCGCGATCAGCTCATGCTCCCCGGCATGAAGCAGCGCGCCTTCGGGTGACCATTTAGGAGGTAAGGCCAGACCATCGTACGGCCAGCGCGGTTCGGTCCATCCACGACAGCGTCGTTCGGAACATCAATCCACTCGCCATCAATGCGTACGCGATAGTGACCATCCTTAGTTTCCCAATCGGCGTCATCAACGCGCTTCGCATCGCTGCCATCGCAGCAGGGCCCTTTGCCGCTGTGCAAGCTCTCATACCAACTGTTCAACTCAGGGTGCTGATAATCGTGGGCGCGGGCGTGACCGATTGTAGAAATCGGCAGCACGACAGTGAATACAACAAGCGTTGCATGCCAAATGTGATTGTTCATCTCGCACCCAATCCCGGGATCTCTCTGTGCAGTCAGGAAATTCATCCATCCGCATCAACATGCGAAGCTTTCTCAGCTCGCCGCTGGTAGTCGTCGGCAAGGGCCTTGAGCTGACCCGCAATCGCTGAGTCGGTCATGGTTTGGGCGGCGCGGAGCAAAGTCTGTGCTGTCCCTAAATATTCCTTGGCTCGTTGTGAGATCTGGACCGTCATGAAGCCCTCGCGCGGTTCTCGGGCAGCTGGTCGAAGGCGGTTTGGAGCCAGCTCACCCAATTGCGGTCACTTTCCCTGCGAGTTCTGAAGCGATCGACGCACTTCTTGGAACAAAGCGGGGTTCGCCACGAGTAGTGCCGGACGAGACCAAACTTGCCATTACAAACTGCGCATCGCGCGGCACTGCCAGATCTAAAATTATCGGAGCAATGGGGCATCGTAGTCTCCTCTTGGCACTATCGTCGCTGTTCGTCGATCATCCTTTCCACCGTCGCACTGCATGGGCCTGTGCGCTTTTCCTACGCATGCAGCCTAGTCTAGGACGATCGCGGTCAGCCGCTCAATTGAACGTGGGTAATGCGCCGGCCATCCAAAGGGGCCAGGGAATGATACGAAGGTTTAGGGAGCGCGCCCCTAAGCCGACCACTTCCGCAACGGGGGTGAACTCGTCACGCGCGCCGTTTGGGCCCCGTAAACGTAGGCGGTCGAGCTTGAGAAATGCGCTTAAGGTGCGCGAACAGCATCTCGATCTTTTTGCGGAGCCGGCGCGAAGTGCCTCCCTCCCATGATCTTGCGATCTGGCGCGCCATGTCGCGAGCGCCTTCGTAGATCGACCTTGGCACTCTCCGGGATGCCTGCTTGGGCAGCACCGGGGCTTCAATGCGCATCGATCGCAATCGCGCTTACTGGCGAGGTAAAGCATCGTGGCATCATCGTCACCAGCGCTCCGGTCGTGGAGAGGATTTTGCCGCCGGGACAGCGATAGACGTCTCCTGCATGATCATAGGTGAAGTCCTCGCGCGAGAAGATCCCGTCCGTGCGGGCCGACTTGTCGAACACTGTGACGTGGGGCTCGATCCCGTGCTCGTAGACCAACCAGCCAAGCATCTCGGCCGAGCCATAGGCGCTGTCACCGAGGAGCCGGCTCGGATAGAGATCGAACCGATCGATCGAGCGCTCAATCATGCGCTTGGCGGCCAACACCTCTGGCTGCCTGATTGCCGTGGTCGCCTCGACATCGACGATGATCGCGTTCTGGCGAGGCAGATAGTCTTGCACAACGACGTCGTGCACAAGATCGGTCGGGCCGACATCATCGCGGCGCTGGCCAATCTTGGTGAAGATCGACCGCGCCGCATCATCGAGATCATGAACGGCCACACCGACGTCGATCTGGCAGACATCTTCTTTCAGACCGTGCTGAGCTGGGGCTGACCGTGATATATATGCGAGGGCGCGGCAGCGATGGCGCTGAACCTTGGCAGCTTTGATCGGATGACCGATCAAACGAAAGCTTGGCGGCAGGGAAGGCTTTGGGATGTCCCGGGGACAGACGCTGAGCAGGACGACTGTGACCGCGAGGAGGCCGACACCGGAATCGGCGACCATGACGGCCTGCTGGAGCAGGTCGGGACGCAGGACTGGCAAGCTACGGTGATGGCATGAAGGCGCCCTTAGACCTGATTAGGGGGGG
>NZ_PSRR01000534.1 GCF_004296405.1 Bradyrhizobium sp. Leo170 | reverse complement strand
CTGAAACCGCTTCCAATTTCCCGGCACGCCCTCCTCAAGCCCGGCCTCGATCATCTTGACGATGTCCCGGCGCAGGATGGTGAGACGCTCCTTGGCTACGCGGAGCGCCTTCTTCTCGGCCTGCACGGTAGCCGCGAGCGTCTTGTACTCCTCGGCGCGGGCCACCATCGGAGCCAAGTCAAAGCCATAGGCCTGCTCGATCTCTCCGCCCTGCCCCTTGCGCGCATAGCGCTTGCCGTTCGGGCTGTCCCTGCGAATGATCAAACCGCAGTCGACCAGGACGGCGAGATGCCGGCGTAGCGTCGTCGGCGGCATCCCGTTGGCCCGCGCCATCAGCTGCTCGTTGGAGGGCCAGACGATCAACTCGCTGTCAGCCTCGAGCGCGATCTCCGGATGGAATGACAACAGCGCGTGCAGGATCGTGAGCGCACGGTCGGTGGCGCCGAGAACCTGGCGCGCCTCCTTGATGTGCTGAAAGACGTGCCATTTGTGAACAATGGCGGTCTCTGGCTTTGCCTTCGCGGCCAGCTGGCTCGAAATCATGCCAAGCGTCATCGGCCGCCGCCCAAAGGGCGTCGTTGATATGGATTGCGTCATGGTTGTGTCTTTCAGCTTTTAGGCAAAGCGAAAGCGCTCACCAAAACGGTGTCCAACGCCTCGAAGAGGCTCTTGACTGTGATTCGCGGAAGTGAGATTCTCGTTGCCGCCAAACATACGAGAGAGGCTTCCGGGACACTGTTTCGGGGGCCTTTCTTTTTACCGCATGCTACCTCTGTGTTTGTTGCGCCATCGTCCGGCTTCGGCCGAGGCCTCCGCCCTTCCCGCCGCCCAACCAAACCTTGTCATCTGACAAGGTTTGACCGCGCGCCGAAAATCACTCAGTGCCCTCCCGGTCAAAAAATCTTTCCACCAGACCCGGCAGCTCTTCCTCGAGGAAGGCGCCGAACTCAGACGCGTGCTTGTCGGAGACGGTAAGTTTGATATCGCCCTTTGAGAAAGTCGCTTTGCCCAAGACCCTTCCTGCCGGGCTACGCAGCTCGAACTCATTATGAGATCGCGCCGGCGGCTGCCTTACGGCTGCAAAGACGAGCTTGAATCGATCGTCGGAGGGCAGCGTCGAAACCTTGTCAGCTGACAAGGTTTTGCGCACCCGATCCAACGCAGGCGGGTCTTCTCCAATCGCAGTCGCGAGCGCGACCCAGCGGGGCCGGCCCGCCTTCGGCGCCCGGCCTATCGCCTCGATCACCTCGACCGGGACGGCTCGGCAGACCGCCCGGAGGCGAGCAAGCTCCGGGTCGTCGATCGAAAGAGCGGCTCGGATGTCGCGGGGCTTGATCCCGGCCTGATCCATTCGCCACGTGAAAAGCGCGCGCTCGATCCAGCTCAGATCCTGACGTGCCGCGTTCTCGATACCCTGAGCGACGACAAGTTCGCTGTCCGACAGCGCGACAACCGTGGCTTTGACTTTGATGCCGAGATCCAAGGCCGCCCGCCAGCGCCGATGGCCATAAACGACTTGGTACCGGCCATTGGCGATCGGATGCCGCCGGACTTGGATCGGCACCTTCTGGCCTTCTTCGGCGATGAGTTTCTTGAGCGCTTCGAACTCGACCTGGCTGTCATCGGGCAGCCGGTCTGGGAAAGGCGATGGATCGATAGAGGAGGGATCGAGCTCCGAGCCGCCACCGGCGTCGACCAGCGCTTGGAGCCGGTCACGCTCTCCTCGCAACTCCGCCAGCGAACGCTGTGTTGCTCCGATCACCCCGGCTCCAACACGGGCCGGAGGTTGGATCGGCGTATCCGCGCTCGGGGAAGGAGAGGGGCTGGACGGCGCCATCTCGGGCTCGGAGAACGAGCCGAAATTGGCGAGGATCGATCGACCTGAAGGACGTTTATTGGTCATGCGCGCCCCCAAGCCCGAGCGATCAGTGCGAGGATCTGATCATTAACCGCATCAATGGATTCTCGTGCGCGCTTGGTGGTCGCGGCCGAGATGTTGCCCGGTTCCAGCTCATAGAGCGTGCGCTTCGCCAAACCAGCGGTCTCGATGGCTGAGCTTGCGATCGCGGTTGCTGTCAGCACGTCTTCCGTGAACAGGTGCCGAAGCATGGTCACGACCCGGACTTGAGATTGGTCGAAAGGATCGTGCCGGGTCACGACATAGCGAAGGAAGTCCTGCTCCATCGTCGCGCCGGCTTCGCGGATGACCGATATGAGATCGCCCATCATCAGCAAGAACTGGCTCATCGACATGACATCGAGCATTGCAGGGTGGACTGTCACGAGGAGCCCGGTCGCCGCATAGATGGCACCCAACGTCAGGAAGCCGAGCGAAGGTGGCGTGTCGAGGATGATGACATCGTAGGCGTCTTCGACGTCCGTCAATGCGAGGCGCAATCGTTCGAAAAAGATGCTCTCGGAGTCCGCCTGCCGCTTCGACAAATACCGCGGCGTCTCGTGCTCGTACTCCATTACCTCGATATTTCCGGGAATGAGGTCGATACCAGTGAAATAGGTCGGCCGGATGATGTCAGCGATGGGTCGACGCTCGTCGTCGTAGCGCAGGGCCGCATAGATGGTCTCGTTCTGCTGGACATCGATCTCCGGCTGCGCACCGAACATGGCCGACAACGACGCTTGGGGATCGAGGTCGATCGCAAGGACGCGATAGCCCTGGAGAGCCAGATAGTGGGCAAGGTGCGCGCTGGTTGTCGTCTTGGCACTGCCACCCTTGAAATTCGCGACCGCCAGAACCTGCAGATGCTCGCCTGGCCGACGATGAGGCAAGAACCTCAAGGCATCTGCCGGACGCTGAGCGGCAAACAGCTCGCGAAGCTCATTAATCTGCGCGAGCGTATATGCGCGATGGTTGTTCTCCAGCCGGGCGGGAAGGGGGCCTTTCCCTTCGTTCGACATCAACTTGAGAGTCGATTCCGGAATCGAGGTCAGCTTCGAGACCTCATGGGTCATAAAATGCCGTAGACTTTTCTGAGCGTCCGGGGGATACATCTGCTGACGCCTGGCCTGCAGATGTTCAGAGAGCATTCCCGCGTGCCGGATAATCTTGTTGGCGGGATCTTCAATTTGAATATCGGTCCGGGCCTGCGCTTCCATTGCCGATTCATTCCTTCGCTGTCGGCCAGTAGGCGGTTTGCCGCCCTTTGCCCGCTAAAGCTAGGTCACGATTCTCGGCTTTCGTCCAGTCCTTTAAGGTTAACAGATACTTAACGGCGCCTTCTCGCAGCACAACGTAAGCCGCTGATTCGTACTAATTTGCTCAATGTTATCGCGGGCTTATCTTGCAGGCCCAAACGCCGCGATGACGTTTCGTCCCCCCGTTAATCTTACAGTCCAGGCGTATCCTTTTGCCGCCGGATTTCGATCGCCGACAGACCCAGAATCGACGCCCACGAAGCGACTCACGCAACTGGGAGCTCGCCGGCCCCCCGTTAATTCAACAGAGGGTCCGAGCCGCCGCACCATGCTGACTTACCTCCGTTCACGAGAACGCGACGGAGGATTCGGCGAATGCGGGCAATTGCGATTGATGCCAACGAACACGGCGGATTGGGGTCTCTGG
>NZ_PSRR01000533.1 GCF_004296405.1 Bradyrhizobium sp. Leo170 | reverse complement strand
AAGCAATCGGCGACTTGGGCTCGCCGCGATGCTGTGGCAGCGCGCCGCTCAGTCAATCGGTTGTTTGCGTAGCAGGGTCTCGAGGTGGCGCCGCCCTTCGTCGATCGCGCCGGACCAATGCCCGAACCGTTCCTGCACGACAACTTCGAATGACGGATACCACAGTGGCTTTCCGCCAGCCTGAGCCCAATACCAGGGATAACCGAGCGGCACGAAAACCACGCCGGAGACGCCGAGCGCTCCGGCGATATGGACGGCGAAGCTGTCGGGCCCGACCACCGCGTCGAGATTGGCGATCGCTGCGATCATTTCCGCAGGGCTCTCGATGTGCACGCCAGCATCGATCGGACGACTCCATCGCTTCATGTCATGCCGTTGCGCGCCGCTCATCAAACTGACAGGCGTGACGGAGTTTGGAATCGCAGCTGCGACTTGCCCCATCGATAGGCCGAGCGCGCCACCCTCCCACACGATGCCCACCAGAGGCCTTGCGAACGCGGCCAATGCATCCCGCCATTTGGCGAACAGTTCGGCCTCGGGGCGCAGGTAGGGAATGCCATCGGCAATGTTGCGGGCGTCGGTCGGCAGAACGCGCAATAATGATTGCAGCGGCATAGCCGAGATCGCGGGCCTCGGTTCGTCCAAAATCACCCGCTCGGCGAGGTTGGCAAGAAGAGCCTGATAACATGGATGCGCGACCACATGCACATCTTGCGGGCGCGGCAGCCGACGCAAGAGACGAGCGAGTGCGATGAACTCAAGGGCGCCCATCGTCGGCGGCACGACTATCCGCCTCACAGGTGCCGAGGCGGCCGGCTCGGGCGTCGGGAAGCGACCAAGCGTCAGTTCAAGCGTCGTCTGCAGAGACTTCGCTGCGTCATTCTCAGGTCGCGTGTGCACGACGTGACCGACAAGTGTGAGGGATTCGTCGAGCCGGCCAACGAGCTGTAGGACACGCGCCAGAGCAAGCGCGGCGGTAGGATCCGATTTGCGAGCGCGCACGAATTCCGTCAGTTGCGCAATGCCGCGGTCCACCTCACCCTTGGCAATCGTAACACGGGCCAAGATTTCGCGCGCACCAACATGAGCGGGCGCATAGGCGAGCAGTTTCTTGCAGGTGGCCTCCGCTTGCGACCAGAGTCCAGTTGCGGCGTGGCAATAAGCCAGATGCAAGAGCCCAGCGGTATCGAGCGGGGCGCGCAGATGCGCGCGCGCGGCAAGGCTGAGCGCCTCGTCGAGGCGCCCGCGTTCAAGCTTGAGCACCGATAAATTGCCCAGCGCGTCGGGATCGTCCGGAGCAATCTCAAGCGCACGAAGCAGGGCGGCCTCAGCCGCCGAGCTGTGGCCCAAGGCGAACTCGAGGGCGCCAAGTTGAAGGAGCGCACGCGCATTCATGGGCTCGTGGTGGACCACGGTCTCTGTCATCGCACGGGCTTCCGCAACCTCGCCTCGGCTCAGCAAGGCCTGAGCGAGCGCCAGCTTGATTTCCTCGTTGCGCGGGGCGAGAGCCGCCGCGCGTTCGAGGCAAATCACCGCCGCCTCAGCGCGGCCGAGCAATCCGTGAGCGATGCCGAGATTGGTGGTGAGGCCGGCGTGCTCGGGGTAGATGGTCGCAGCTTCAGACAGCATGTCAAAGGCAAACTCGATCCGCCGGCGCGCAAGCGCCAGTGTGGCCCTCGCATTGAGCGTATCGGGATCACTTGTGGTGGCGACCTCCTCCAGCAGCGCCTCCGCCTCCTCGAGACGCCGGCCGAGATAAACTCCTGGGCCGTTCTAACCCTCTCCTGCCGGGTCGGAGCCGGCATGCCAGTGGACAGCATCTGTGCTATGCAACTGTGACGCGCTTGCCATCGAGGCGGAGATCCTCGCTCACCGCGATGACCTTGCTGTGCGCCATCTCGGAGGCAATGCCGGTGACTCTAATGGCCTGGGTTTCGGTCTGCAATGTGTCGATACGCTCGATCACCGCGACACGCTCGACCGCTTTTACCGTAAGTTGCTCGGCACTCACTTCCTGGAGTCGCGCTGAGCATAGGACACGGTCCGCGATCAACGTGTAGAGCTTGCCGATCCAGGTGCCTTTGTCCGCAAGCACTGCGAGCAGCTTAGTCTGCAGATCGATGCTGTCGGCCCGCAAGGACAGGCGCTGGCGCGCGGCGATCGTGATGGTCTCGCCCTCAATCGACATATTGCGCGCCCCGGGCAGGCCGACCATGCCACCATTGTGAGCCGTCCGCTCCAGCACAGTGACGATGAAGACTTGCTCCACGTTGGTGAAGAGCAGCACCACGTCCTGTGGCATGGGGCGGACCAGGCAGCCAACGGCGACCGTCGCCGTGTGACGGGCGCCAGCGACCTCGACCTCGACCGCAGAGCCATCGTCGCTGACCGACACGACACGGGCCGTGTGATGCCCAGGCTCAAGCAAGCGCTCGGCCATCGCCAAGATGTCGGTGCTTGTGGCACGGATCGGCATCGTCATCCTTGTTCTCCAGCTCGCTACATGAAATTTATCGACTTCTTTTGTATGACTTCCTCATTGCCGGAACTGGACGTGATCTCAGCTTTTCGGGTCACAAGCTTGTACTCTTCCGTGTTCGACTGTCCCTTTCTCAATTCTTCTTCGGAGTGGGATACGCTGGTCTTGCAGAATTTGATGTCGCGACCGACCGACTTGAAGTCTTCGACGGGAGCGAGCTTGAAATCGCTTGTCCTGAGAATCTTGGTATCGCTGTCAGCCGACTTGAAATCGGGGCCAAAAACACACTTGGTCGAGTTTCCAATCACTTGCTTGACGTCGTGTCCTTCGACAATGTCAAGTTTGTTGCCGATCGTCATAGAGTTCATATCACTGAGGTTGACTGAACATTCTCGCGAGATCTTGAAGGTGAACGCTTCTCCAAAGAACATGCTTACGTTCTTGGCCATCGTCAGCGTGGTAGCTGCGCCTCTCATGCAGGTGAATTTAGTGCCTTGAAACAATTCCTTGGTGTCTCCCATCGTCTGCTTTTCCGAGTTGCCAACGGTCGTCTCCAGCTTGTGGCCCTTGTTGATGAGCTTGACTCGGTTCGAGGCCGTCAGGATGATGTCCGCAGGCGTCCCATTAGCGCCAGCACTGATTGACACGCCATTCTCGGCGGAGATCTCATAAGTGCCTTTCGAGACCTGATGTTGGGAGTTGCCGTTCGTGACCTCCGTGGTCTGACCGCGACCGATTTTGAGCAGCGCAGCGCCTTCAATATTGGCCTGGAAGTCCTTGTTGGTGAAGGCAAGCAAGCCGGCGTTGTCGCTTTCATGTTTGCTGATCGCAGCTGGACTTTCGCCAATAGTCGTTGTGAGACCAGTGACAAGTTTTTCTTCTTCGTCCGAATAAGAGCCGAGGCGCAGATAAGTTGACTTCGTCAGGGGAGAAGCCAGGCTGTCTGGAACGACCAGGCGCGTATAGGCATTTGGCATAGCGGATACCCCAATAGGTTGGCTGTCGGCACTAGCGCTGCGCCGTCAAACGGGTTTGAGAGGGTGATATCGAAAGTCCGAACGCGTTCGGGTTGGCGCCGTTCTGCTTCGTAGGCATCCCCATTTT
>NZ_PSRR01000532.1 GCF_004296405.1 Bradyrhizobium sp. Leo170 | reverse complement strand
GCTAGGGCGCATCGGCGGAGCGATGTGAGCACTACCCCATCAACACGAAAGGCCCGCGAACATGTCGCGGGCCTTTCGCTAGCTATGCACCGTAAGCGCGTGTCGGTTAGCGGGACGCGCCGGTTCCGGTCCCGGTCGTACCGACCGTTGCGGCCCTTACTTTCGGTCGGAGTGTCAGGACGCTGAGTTCGTGCGGAGAAGCCGCCGAGGGGGCGACCTGCGTCTGTTCCTGGACATTCGCGGCTCCCAACAGCCCGACTTGCACCGGCGAGATCGGCAGCCCCTGCACTTCATAGGTCGGCAATTCCGCAGCGAAGCTGGTGGTGCCGCCTGCGATCGTGATCGCGACCATGGCTGCGATGGTTAAAGAAGTTTTCTTCACTGCAATTCTCCTGGATAGATTCGTAAGCCAGAAGATAGCTCTTTTGCTGCGTTGCGGTATGCGCCTTGTTGCATTGCAACAATGCAGGATTGCGATCCGTCGCTTCGCCTAGCGATTTGTTTCGCTACGGGCGCCAGGTACAGGGATCGCGTTGCTGAAATTCGAAGGGAAACAGAATGATCTTCCGATTACCAGCCGACTGTCATCCAAATGACACGTCGATTGAGATCGACCAGCCGATCACATTTTTCTGAGATAGCGGACGACGATCTCGACGCGCGGTCAGCTCGCAATAGCCATGCCCCTCACCGCGCCATCGGCCGGTCCTGATCGTACAGCACGCGGACGCGGATGGTGCCGTTCACAGCCCGTAAGTCCGCCAGCAATCCCTCGCCCTCGCCGCCGACGACGTCGGTCTCGAGCACGACGTAGCCGACCTCCGGATCGGTTTGCAGGTATTGCGCCAGGATATTGATGCCATGGCGGGAGACGGCGTCGTTCACCTGGCGCAACACGCCGGGGACGTTGCGGTGCACGTGGATGAAGCGGGTGCCGGTCGGCCGCGCCGGCAATTGCACCTGCGGGAAATTGACGGCGCCGAGCGTTGAGCCGACATCCGAATAGTCGATCAGCTTGCGCGCGACTTCGCCGCCGATGCGGTCCTGGGCCTCCTCGGTGGAGCCGCCGACATGCGGCGTCAGGATCACGTTGGGGAGGCCCTGCAGCGGCGAGACGAAGCGGTCCGCATTGGAGGCCGGCTCCACGGGGAAGACGTCGACGGCCGCGCCGGCGAGCCAGCCCTCGCCGAGCACGCGGGCCAGGGCATCGAGGTCGACGACGGTGCCGCGCGAGTTGTTGATGAGATAGGCGCCCTGCCTCATCTGCCGCAATTCACGCTCGCCGATCATGTTGGCGGTGGCCGGCGTCTCCGGCACGTGCAGGGAAACGACGTCGCTTGCCGCGAGCAGTTCGTCCAGCGTCTCGACCGGCTCTGTGTTGCCGTGGCGGAGCTTGTCGGTCTGGTCGAAGAAGATCACGCGCATGCCCATGGCTTCCGCCAGATTCGACAATTGCGAGCCGATATTGCCATAGCCGACGATGCCAAGCGTCTTGCCGCGCACCTCGCGGCTGCCCTCCGCGGACTTGTCCCAGCCGCCGGCATGCGCCGCGACCGAGCGCGGGAACACCTTTCGGAGCAGCATCACCACCTCGGCGATGGTGAGTTCCGCCACGCTGCGGGTGTTGGAATAAGGCGCATTGAACACGGGGACGCCGAGTCGCCGCGCCGCATCGAGATCGACCTGGTTGGTGCCAACGGAAAAACATCCGACCGCGATCAGCCGATCGGCGGCCTCAATCACGTCGGCGGTGAGCTGGGTCCTGGAACGAATCCCCAGCATATGCACGCCCGACAGCGCCTGCTTAAGCTCCTTGGCGCCGAGCGCCTTCGGCAGACGCTCGACTTCGGTGTAACCGTTGGCGTCGAACAGGCGAACGGCAGAATCGTTCACGCCCTCCAGCAGCAGGACGCGGATCTTTTGCTTGGGCAGAGACAGGGGCATCGGTCGTCCGATCGTGGTCTGGCCGGGCCGATCGTCGGAATTTGGGCTGGCCCGGAGGAGCGGACGGATATCCGCCCTTGCCGCCCGAGGCAACCGCTGAGGCGCAAATGGCCGGCGCTCATGGTCCGCCTACCGCCGATCGGCGCTGCGGCCCCGCCACCGGCTCCGTCGGGCCCTCACCCGCCCAGCACATTCCCCCATCCGTCGAACAAGAACTCCCGCCACGCGACCGCCCCGTCGGCGCGCGCGTTGCTGGTGCGGCGGAAGTCGTCGGCTTCGTCGCCGATCCAGGTGACAATCTCGTCCGTGGCGCGGTCGTGCAGGATCGCGGGCTCGGACGGGTCGAAGTTCATCATGGGATGCAGGCTTTGCTGAGCTGTCATGCTCCGATAACGCGCTGGAGACCACGAAGGTTGCGCTCGATCGATCACATGCGTTCGAATTACATCGGTAACGTCATCGACTGGGCTCCGGGCCTTGCAGTCATCCCAATGCCTCAATCAGCTCCAAATCCTGTTCGTCGCGCGCCAAACTTATGCTGAGCTATCGCGGTGTCCTTGCAATTCGAACTTGATCGGCGGCAGAGCGGCTCGATCGGCACAAGTGCCGTCGGCACGGCCGCGTTACGATGGACGATGACCGCCCTTGTGGCTGCCGTCTGGATCAGCGCGGCGATCTTCGGTTTGTATATTGTTGCGATCTACCTCGGCGCGCTGGTGGATGGAAATCTTGATCAGTGGAACCGGGATCTGCCGCGCCTTCACGATGCGCACTCGCTGATGGCAACAATGGGTATCGGGCTGCATTTCGCGGCCGGCACGGTGCTTCTTCTGCTCGGTCCATTGCAACTGATCAGCGCCGTGCGGGCGAGAGCGCCGGCGTTTCACCGGTGGGTCGGCCGGCTCTATGCATTGTCGGCACTTATGGCCGGCTTGGGCGGGCTCGCTTTTATCGCCGTGCAGGGCACGATCGGCGGGACACCGATGAATATCGGTTTCAGCCTCTATGGCGCGCTCACGGCCATCGCCGCCGTCGCAACGTTCTGGCATGCGCGAGGCAAACGCTTCGAGCAGCATCGTGCCTGGGCGATCCGGCTGTTTGCGCTGGTGATCGGGTCATGGCTCTACCGGATGGATTACGGATTCTGGGCATTGCTCGGCCATAACATGGGTCACACGCCGACGTTCGACGGGGGTTTTGACGTCGTGATGGCGTTCTTTTTCTACATTCCCAATCTGATTGTTGCCGAGGCGTTCATTCGCGCACGCCAACTGCGCTCTGCTGCTTACGTCAAGGTCGGAGCGGCGATTTGCATGGGCGTCGCCGCAGCGTTCATCGCAGTCAGCACGTATTATTTCACCGCCTTGCACTGGGGACCGAGGATTGTGCAGAGGCTGCTTTTGACCTTGTGATAGTGGGCGGCGGCCGATCATCGTCGGAAGCAGCAGGACTGCTGTCTTACTTCGCAGCTCGGCTCCTTCGCCCCAGTCCAGAGAAAAGACCGGCGGGCGTTACGCCGCCGGCCTTCTCTTGTAGCTGCCGGCTCCCGGGTCCGGTTCCGCCACAAATTGCTGTGCCCTTAGGGGACACCCGCAAGTTTAATAAAATCTTAACAAGGCAAAAGTGGCCTGGATCACACTTTGCGGGCAGC
>NZ_PSRR01000531.1 GCF_004296405.1 Bradyrhizobium sp. Leo170 | reverse complement strand
TGATTTGCCCGACGGCGAAAGCGGAATATTTTTCGCTGCAAGGGTGGACAGACTTTCGAGTGATTTGCCCGTCGGGTCGTTCTGTCGCGGGCCAAGCATCGAAATCGTCGTTGCGTCCGAAGCGAAGCAGGCCGTAGCGAAAACAGAATGCCGTCTCAGAAGTTCGGCCGAAATTCCCTGCATGTCCGTTTTTGGGCCGCATGCGGACTCATGCAGTGCAGCATCACTCAAACGATGGCAACTGGTTCAGACGACGGCGGTCGCAATAGCTTGCACGGCAAGTGCTTATGCGTTGCCGCTTAGCCGTCTGAGGGTTGCTGATGAACTGAAGCGGATTGAAGCGGAGCAGGGCAGTCCTCGTCGAGGATCTGCCGGACCTGCGTGAGTATCTCGCGCTCGGGGACATTTCGGCTGTCCAAGCGCAAGTGGATGCAGGTGAGACCGATCCTCGCCGAGGGTGTGTTTACCTTCGGAGTCCGTTTCTACGGATGCACGAGTAGTAGGCGTCTGCGCCAACAGCGTTTCCTTTGGCAGTGGCAGCGGGATTAGCAGAAGCATGCCCACTTGGGCTCTTGCCGCCTCATTGGCCTGCCTGAAGCATTCAGCACGTATCGCCCCAGTCCTATCCGTCTGTTGTCCTGTTTGCGCCGATGATGAGGTTGCAAGGAATGGAAGTATGGCGACTGCCAACAGCGTTCGCATGTTCAGCATATTTTTCCTCCTTGAAGACGTTGGATAGCAGCGTAGTGCGGGTCTACAATCCGAAAGGTTTTCAGCTCGCCCGCGCTGGTGCCAAGGCCGCCTGCAATAAAGGGAAGAACGGCAAGAACCACATATCGACGTAGATCAATGGCGCAGACCGGGCGATGGGTCCTGCAACGCTAGCCAAAGTCCCGGCCTTGCTGCATGGCGCACCAATTTGCGCCATACGATGCGGGCGAAGCCAAGGCTGGAGCCGAGCGCGCTGCTACGCGGTACCTTGCAGCGCGAGCACTTGATCTCGAGCCAGCTGTACCTCGCGTTGATCGCCTGGTCGATCGATCGGCCCGCCATAAGCCCACATGCGCCTGTTCGAACTCTCGGCGGCGAGAGCGTCCGCCTCGCGGATTAGCACCTCACCGGCGTCGCGCTTTTCGGCGGCGCGTTCGGCCAAGATCTTGGTCAAACGCCTGCGTCTTCGTCAGCCCCTTTGCGGGCGCTTTACGGTCGCCGCCGGAAAGGGCGTTGGATGATGTTTCGGGGCCGTGCCAGAGACAACAGATCCGTGAACAGGCGTTAACATACAGACGGTTGGCAAGGTTTTGGCGGGTCTGCGAGGCATGGGTCCAGCGCGACCGGCAATCAATGGATCGGCGACTTCAAGGAAGAATGATTCTCCTCGATGATTCTCCTGTGGGGATCATCTCGTGCCATCGTAAACCTCCCCGCGCACGCGCTATCGAGTTCCCTTCTGGTGAGTGCCTAAATTTCAGTCGGGCGTTGAGGCAAAATAAGCTAATTATTTCAGTGTGTTGGTCGATCACGCCCACTCACAGCGCCGTGATATTTGTGCAACATGCGTCCGAAAAGAAGCGGAGGTACCTGCGGACTCCTCTCTCTTTTGTTGCGCGTTTGGAGACCTTCGTTTCTTATGGAACAGCGACGGAGGGGGCATCCCGAAGTCGTCCCGTTCTTGGTGGTTCGCTTAAGTCCCTCGCGTTTTCGCGGGAGTCCGAAAGCGCGAAGCGGCTTGACGGGTTTTGGGGGGACTAGGGAATCAGCTTCAGGGTTTTTACCCGGCGGATCCGCAGCTCTTCCTTACAGAGCAACTTGGAGGTTTAACATGAAGATGGTTAAGAGCCTTATCCTCGGCTCAGCGGCGGGTCTGCTCGCCATGGGCGGGGCACAGGCGGCCGATCTTCCCGTCAAGGCCAAAGCGGTCGAGTACGTGAGGATCTGTTCGCTCTACGGCGCCGGTTTCTGGTACATCCCCGGCACCGACACCTGCATGAAGATCGGTGGTTACCTGCGTGTCGACACCACGTTCAACGGCAGCATCTACAATCAGCCGGCGTGGTCGGGCGACCTCGGTCAGCAGAACCGGTATGCCGACTACTTCGCCGCCCGCTCCCGTATGGCGCTGACGGTCGATACCCGCACCGCGACCGAATATGGCGTGGTCCGTACCTTCGCTCAAGCCGACTTCCAGTTCTCGACGCTCGGCGGCAGCACCACCAACCCGAACTCGATCAACGGTTCGCTCCCGGTCGCGGGCTCTCAGTTGCTTGACACTCCCGGCGGCGGCTATGTCGCGGTCGAATTCGTGTTCATCCAGTTCGCGGGCTTCACCTTCGGTAAGTCGGCATCGGCCTACGCGACGCCGTGGCATGGTTATCCGGGCAACAACTCGTCGTTCCTGCTCGGCGGTCATGACACCGTCACCGGCGTGAACAACATCCAGTACACCGCGCAGTTCGGCAACGGCGTGTCGGGCACCATCGGCCTCGATGATCCGACCGTCTTCGACCGCACCGTCGTGGCCAACCTGACCGTGCCGCTCACGTCACAGGGCGCTGTCGCCAACGCCTATGCCGGCGTGCATGCGCCCGACGTCGTCGGTAACATCCGCATCGACCAGGCTTGGGGTCTGTTCCAGATTTCGGCTTCGGCGCATGAAGTCAACGGCTCCTACAATGTCCTGAATACGGTCGGTGCTCCTGCCGGTGCGGTCGGTCTGCCGGGTGCGGCGCCGACCAATCTGTCTGAACTCTCCGGTCACCCCGACACCAAGTGGGGCGGCGCGGTGATGGCTGCGTTGCAGATCAAGAACATCCCGACCGGTCCCGGCGACGACTTCAAGATCGATGCCACCTTTGCCAAGGGTAACACCAAGCAGGTGATCTCGACGTCGTCGACATCGCCTAACCCGTTCTCGATGTTCGGTAGCGGTAATTTCGGTTCCTTCGGGAGCATCGGCTTCGGGGCGGTGACGGACGGAGTATATGCACCGGCTGGCTTGGCGGGTCCGTTGTTTGGTGCTGATGGGAAAATCCATCTGACGACAGCATGGGGCGTCCGTGGTGCGTTCAACCACAACTGGGATCCCTACTGGTCGAGCAGCTTGTTCGGCAGCTACTCCAGCGTGAGCTACGATAACACGGCAAAATTCTTCGTTTGCTCCACCTTCACTGCTGCCCGCCTCACAGCGACCAGTGCCGACTTCAGCTGTAACCCCGACTTCAACGTCTCGCAGCTCGGTACGATCACCCGCTGGACCCCGGTCAAGAACCTGACGTTCTCGGGCGAATTCATGTGGTTCCACCTCGACCAGAAGTTCACTGGCTCTGCTATCCTTACCCCGTCGGCGCCGATGCCGACCGCTCGGTACGACTTCAAGGACCAGGATACGTTCAGCTTGAACGTCCGCGTTCAGCGCAACTTCTGATCCTCGTTTCACACGAAACTTAATCAAGCCCCCCGGCAAGCGATTGCCGGGGGTTCTGTTTGCGCGACAGGGCTTTAGTATGCGGTGCAGTGAGGAGCGCTGCTGACTGAGATAGATCGACATCACGCCAGTGCCGACGGCTGGTCAGGTAGTAGAGTGTGTTCTGGACCTTGACTCCGTCCGCC
>NZ_PSRR01000530.1 GCF_004296405.1 Bradyrhizobium sp. Leo170 | reverse complement strand
CAAGACTACGAGTCCAGCTCCTGCAGCGCCGCTTCGACCAGCTTGCGCTGATCGTGCGTCAGCGGCGCCTGTGGCGGGATGGGGTCGCCGACGTCGTAGCCCTGGATCGAGAGGCCGGCCTTGATGCAGGCGGCGAGGTTGAAGCGAGCGAAGGCCTCGTTGATGCGCCAGAGCTTTCGCTGCAGCGCCATCGCCTCGTCCCAGCGCCCGCGGCGGCAGAGATTGTAGAGCTCGACGCTCTGCCGCGGGATGATGCAAGCGGGGCCAGCCATCCAACCAAGCCCGCCGGTCAGCATCACGGCGGCGGGAATATGGGCCGAGGCCGAGAACACTTTGATGTTGTCGCCGCAGCGATTCATGATCGACAACAGCCGGCCAGTGTTGGTCGAGGCATCCTTGATGTAGCCGATGCGCGGATGGGCGGCGAGGCGCTCGATGACGTCGAGCGTCAGGTCCGAACGCTGGAATTGCGGATTGGTGTAGATCACCACGGGAATGTCGACCGCGTCCGCGATGGCGCGGAAGTAGGATTCGACGCGTGCGTCCGGCAGTGGGAAATAGGCTTCGAGGATCGCGAGAATCCCGTCGGCGCCGCGCTTCTGATAGGCCTTGGCCTGCGCCACCGCATCCGCCGTCGAGGTCGAGGCGACGCCGGCAACGACCGGCACGCGGCCATTGGCCGCCTCGATGGTCGTCTGCACCACCTGCGCGCGTTGCGCATTGTTGAGATAGGCGAATTCGCCGGTCGAGCCGAGCGGCGTCAATCCGTGCACGCCCGCCTTGATCAAATCATCGCACAGCCGGCCCAGCACCTCGGTGCGGATATGGCCGGCGGGATCGAGCGGCGAGACCAGGTAGGGAAAGACGCCGTGGAAATCAGCCATGCTGCAACCTCGTGGACGGCGAGACATAGTCGGGATCGTGCGCGAAGGGAAGCGGCGCGCCGCTGCGCAGCGCGTCAAGCACTTCGGCAAAGTCGGTCCGGGCGCGGAAGCCGAGCAGACGCTCGGCCTTGGCGGGATCGTAGATGCGGCCGATGCTGTGCGGCAAGCGCCAATTCCGCTTGGCGTAGAGCGCGGCCACGTCAGGGAAATGGCGCGCGATCACGCTTGCTGCATCTGATTTCAGCGCCTCGACCTCGGCCGGCGCGAAAGGCGGCGGCGCGCTGACGATGAATATCTCGAAGCCTTTCGCCCGGTCGAGCGCCGCCAGATGCGCGTCCGCGGCGTCCTCGACGGTGAGGCGGCGGTGCAGGAATTCGTTCGCCTTGAGATTCTCGCCGGAAAATCCGCGCTCGGTGTCATCTTCCTCCGGAAAGAAGCGGCTGGTGCGCAGCACGGCGCAGTTCAGCCCGTGCTCGCGGCTATAGATGCGGCATAGCCCCTCGGCGGCAAGCTTGGTCACGCCGTAGATATTGCGCGGCTCGAGCGGGCCCGCCGTCTCGTCGAGCCAGACCGCGGCATGTCCCTCGCCTTCCCTGATCGCCTGCGAGATCATCAGCGACGTCGTCGAGGTGAAGATGAAACGGTCATGACGCGCGGCGACCGCCGCCTGCAGCAGATTGAGCGTGCCTGATACGTTGACGTCGACAAAGGCCTGCGGCGAAAAGCGCACGATATCCGGCTTGTGCAGGGCGCCCGCATGGATCACGGCTTCGATGCCGTGATCGGCGAACACCCGCTCGACGACCGCGCGGTCGGCGACCGAGCCAATCACATCAGTCGCTTCGCCCGCGACGATGTCGAGGCCGATCACGTGATGGCCGGCTTGCCCCAGTCTCGGCGCGAGAAAGCGCCCCAGCCAGCCGGAGGAACCGGTGAGCAGAATACGCATGGCGATGATGGCAGGCCCCTATCCGAAAACTTTCGCGATCGCCGCCTGCGCGTCGCTCTGGATCCGCTTCAGGTGATCCTCCCCGCGGAAGCTTTCGGCGTAGATCTTGTAGACATCCTCGGTCCCCGACGGCCGCGCCGCGAACCACCCGGAATCGGTCTCAACCTTGACGCCGCCGAAGGATTGGTCGTTGCCCGGCGCCTTGGTCCTGACCACGCGGACCGGCTCGCCGGCGAGCTCCTTCATGTTGAGTTGCTCCGGACCCACAGCCTTGAGCGCGCTCTTCTGCTTCGGCGTTGCCGCGACGTCGATGCGCTCATAGAAGGGCACGCCGAGCTCAGCGGTGAGATCAGCGAAGTGCTGGCTCGGGTCGCGACCCGTTTTGGCGATGATCTCCGCCGCAAGCAGGCCCAGGATGATGCCGTCCTTGTCAGTGGTCCACACCGAGCCGTCGCGCTTCAGGAAGGAGGCGCCGGCGCTCTCCTCGCCCGCGAAGCCGAACGCGCCGGTGCCGAGCCCCTCGACGAACCATTTGAAGCCGACCGGCGTCTCCACCAGCTTGCGGTTCAGCTTCTTCGCGACGCGATCGATGATCGAGGAGGAGACGATAGTCTTGCCGATCGCGGCGTTCGCGCCCCATTGCGGGCGTTGGCCGAACAGATAGGCGATCGATACCGCAAGGAAATGGTTGGGGTTCATCAAGCCGTTCGAGCGCGTCACGATGCCATGTCTGTCAGCATCGGTGTCGTTGGCGAACGCGACATCGAACTTCTCGCGCATCTGGATCAGGCTCGCCATCGCGTAGGGCGAGGAGCAATCCATGCGGATCTTGCCGTCCCAGTCCGCGGTCATGAAACGGAAGGCCGGATCGACCGCATTGTTCACTACGCTGGCGTTGATCCCATGGCGCTCGATGATCGGCTGCCAGAAATGCACCGCCGCGCCGCCGAGCGGATCGATGCCGATCCTCACGCCAGCGGATCTGACCAACGCCAGGTCGACCGTGTTGCCGAGATCGGCGACATAGGGCGTGATGTAATCGTAAAGATGCGTCGACGGCGCCTTGCGTGCGCGGTCGTAAACCATCCGCGCGACGCCTTTCAAGCCGGCTTCCAGATAGCGGTTGGCGTTCTTCTCGATGATGCCGGTGACGTCAGTATCGGCGGGCCCGCCATACGGCGGGTTGTATTTGTAGCCGCCATCTTCCGGCGGATTATGTGACGGCGTGATGACAACACCATCCGCAAGGCCGGAGGTCTTGCCCTTGTTGTAAGTAAGGATCGCGTGCGAGATGACCGGCGTCGGCGTATAGCCGCCGCGCTCGTCGATCATGATCTCGACGCCGTTGCCGGCGAACACCTCGACCGCGCTCGCCAGCGCCGGTTCCGCCAGCGCGTGGGTGTCGATGCCAATGAACAGCGGCCCGGTCAGCCCGGCCTCGCGGCGATAGTCGCAGATCGCCTGCGTGGTTGCGAGGATATGATCCTCATTGAAGGAATTCCGCAGCGAGGAACCGCGATGGCCCGAGGTTCCGAAGGAAACCCGTTGCGTGGCGTCGGCGGGATCGGGCTTCGATGCAAAATACGCCGTGACGAGCCGCGGGATGTTCGCAAGCGAAGCGGGATCGACCGGCTTGCCTGCTGCAGGATTTGGTGCAGTCACGTGACCTCTCAGGACCAATGCTGTCTTTGAGACATCACTATAGGGGCGAGCCGGGTGCAGGCAAAGCGTTATGCGGCGCGCGCGATCACTGCCGTGCTCCCTCTCCCCGTTCTTACGGC
>NZ_PSRR01000529.1 GCF_004296405.1 Bradyrhizobium sp. Leo170 | reverse complement strand
GCGCAGCGAAGCAATCCATAGTGCCGCTTGCGGAGAAATGGATTGCTTCGCTGCGCTCGCAATGACGGTGGAAAGAGTGGTGGCTCGCGCCACAACATCTCCCTGTGATTATGGGTCCCGCCTTCGCTGGGGACGACATCCTACGGAATCGTAGCTCCGCCTCACACCGGCAGCGCGATCGAGTACTTCACCTGGCTCAATGCAAAGCTCGACTCGATCGAGGCGATGCCGTCGAGCCGCGTCAGCTTGTTCTTCAGGAAGGCCTCATAGGAGGAGAGGTCGGCGGCGACGACGCGCAGGAGATAGTCGCGGTTTCCGGTCATCAGATAGCATTCCAGAACCTCGTCCCATTTCGAGATCGCGCGCGCGAAGCGGTTGAGGTCTTCCTCCTTCTGCCGCGCCAGCTTGATCGAGATGAAGACAGAGACATGCAGTCCCAGCGCCTTCTGGTCGACGGTCGCGATATAGCGCGTGATCACGCCGCGCTGCTCCAAAAGCTTCACGCGGCGGTGACACGGCGAGACCGACAGGCCGACCTTGTCGGCGAGTTCCTGCATGGTCATGCGGCTGTCGGTCTGCAGCAGGCTGAGGATCTTGCGGTCGATGGCGTCTAGCGCTGGCATTGGGATGAACTCGCAGTTTGGAGGCAGGACGTGGGAATTTATCCCAATCCTGGAAGGTATGTCGCAAGGATTTGAGATTTTTGCCGATGGCTCCCCCGCTAAAATCGGCGCATATTGAATCACGCCCGGAGCATGGTCATGGGAATTGCGCCCGCTCGCCTGGAGCTGTTGTCCGCGCTGGCGCGGAAAGTGCTCTGGCTGTCGTCCTGGACGATCCATCACGCCAACCATATCCGCCCCAACGCCGATGGGCTGAAGGTCGGCGGCCATCAGGCATCGTCAGCCTCGCTCGCCAACATCATGTCGGCGCTCTATTTCTCGGTGCTGCGCCCGCAGGATCGCGTCGCCGTGAAGCCGCATGCGAGCCCGGTGTTCCATGCGATCCAGTACCTGTTCGGGCATCAGAGCCGCGAGAAGCTGGAGAATTTCCGCGGCTACAAGGGCGCGCAGTCCTATCCGTCGCGGACCAAGGATGCCGACGACGTCGATTTCTCCACCGGCTCGGTCGGGCTCGGCGTGGCGCAGACGCTGTTCGCCTCGCTGGTGCAGGACTACGTCAAATCGCATGGCTGGATGAAGGACCGGCCCGAGGGCCGCATGATCGCGCTGGTCGGCGACGCCGAGATGGACGAAGGCAACATCTTCGAGGCGCTGCTGGAGGGCTGGAAGCACGGCCTGCGCAACACCTGGTGGGTGGTCGACTACAACAGGCAGTCGCTCGATGCCGTCGTGCGCGAAGGATTGTGGGCCAAGTTCGAAACCATGTTCCGCAACTTCGGCTGGGACGTGGTGATCGTCAAATACGGCAAGCTGATGCTCGAGGCTTTCGCCGAGCCGGGCGGGGAGGCATTGAAGCGCTGGATCGATAATTGCCCGAACCAGATGTATGCTGCGCTCTGCTTCCAGGGCGGCGCCGCGTTCCGCAAGCATCTGCGGGACGACATCGGCGACCAGGGACCGGTCTCTGCCCTGATCGACCGTCGCAGCGATGAAGAGCTGCTGGCGCTGATGTCCAATCTCGGCGGCCATGACATGGCGAGCATGATCGAGGCGTTCGAATCGATCGACCATGATCGCCCGGTCTGCTTCATCGCCTACACCATCAAGGGCGTCGGCCTGCCGTTCCAGGGCCACAAGGACAATCACGCCGGGCTGATGACGGTCGCGCAGATGGAGAAATGGCGCGCCAGCCAGAACATCCGGCCGGGCCACGAGTGGGAGAAGTTCGAAGGCCTGTCGCAGGATCCCGCCGCGCTCGAAGCGTTCCTCAGCGAGGCGCCATTCAACCGCGAGGGACGCCGCCGGCTGGACGCGCCCGCGATCGAGGTGCCGCCGCAGCTCGCCTTCAAGCCGTCGGCGCAGATGTCGACGCAGCAGGGTTTCGGCCTGGTGCTGAACGAGATCGCGCGCGGCGACAGCGCGCTCGCCGCGCGCATCGTCACGGTGTCGCCCGACGTCACCGTGTCGACCAATCTCGGCGCCTGGGTCAATCGCCGCGGCCTGTTCGCAAAGGCGGAGAACCACGATCTGTTCCGGCAGGAGAAGATCCCCTCCGCCTACACCTGGGAATATTCGCCGAAAGGACAGCATTTCGAGCTCGGCATCGCCGAGATGAACCTGTTCATCCTGCTCTCGGCGCTCGGGCTGTCGCACCAGATCAACGGCGAGCGGCTGCTACCGGTTGGCACGCTCTATGATCCCTTTATCGAGCGCGGCCTCGATGCGCTGAACTATGCCTGCTACCAGGATGCGCGCTTCATGGTGGCGGCGACGCCGTCAGGCGTGACGCTGGCGCCCGAAGGCGGCGCGCATCAGTCGATCAAGACGCCGCTGATCGGCATCGGCCAGGATGGGCTCGCCGCGTTCGAGCCTGCCTTCGTCGACGAACTCGCGGTGATGATGGCTTTCGGCTTCCAGCACATGCAGCGCGAGGGCGCCGACGGCGGCTCGGTCTATCTGCGGCTGTCGACCCGCACCATCGAGCAGCCGCAGCGGATCATGACGCCGGAGCTGCAGCGCGACATCACCGACGGCGCCTATTGGCTGCGGCGGCCGGGGCCGAACTGCGATATCGTGGTCGCCTATACCGGCGCGGTCGGGCCGGAGGCGATCGAGGCGGTTGGCTTCATCGGCGAGAGCCATCGCGATGTCGGCCTGCTTGCGATCACCTCCGCCGACCGGCTCCATGCCGGATGGACCGCGGCGCGGAATTTGCGCCGCGACCGGCGCGGCGTGCAGCATCTCAGCCATGTCGAAAAGCTGCTCTCGGCCCTGCACCGCGACTGCGGTCTCGTCACCGTGCTCGACGGCCATCCGGCTTCGCTCGGCTGGCTCGGCAGCGTGCGCGGCCATCGCGTCGAGGCGCTGGGCGTGGAGCATTTCGGCCAGACCGGCTCGATCGGCGACCTCTACCGCCACCACGGCATCGACGCCAACGCCATCATCGACGCCGCCGAAACGGTAACCGTCGGCGCCCCGGTGCGGCACCGCAAAATGGCGGTGTGAGACAGGAGGAGGGAGAGGGGAGGGAGCGACAGCGGGCCGTCTTGCCACCATCGCGGGGCTGATCTTATATCCGGTATCCGCCGCCTGTCGGCGCACCGCATATGGCGGGTTCAACTCATCAAGCTTTCGTGCAAGGATGCCTGCCGAACGCTTCCGTTCTGTTCTCCATACGCCCCGCACAAGAGGTTTCCGATGGTCAACCGCCTGCAATTCTATATCGACGGCGCCTGGGTCGATCCCGTCGTCAAGAAGTCCACCCCCGTCATCAATCCGGCGACCGAAGAGGCGATGTACGAAGTGGCGCTCGGCTCCAAGGCCGACGTCGACAAGGCGGTGGCTGCCGCCAAGCGCGCCTTCGAGACCTATTCGCAGACCAGCCGCGAGGAGCGCGTTGCGCTGCTGACCAAGGTCGTCGAGGTTTACAAGCGCCGCATGAAGGAGATCGGCGCCGCCGTCTCCGACGAGATGGGCGCCCCGCTGCCGATGGCGGAGAAGCTGCAGG
>NZ_PSRR01000528.1 GCF_004296405.1 Bradyrhizobium sp. Leo170 | reverse complement strand
CGAGATCATGCCGTCCACGGTGACCTGGCCCGTGCTCGCGATGCTGACCGACTGGCCCGGATCCACACGCAAGGCCGCACCCGTGTCGATCAGGATCCCGGATCCGTTGGCCGCGTTGGGGTCCGTGGTCAGCTTCAGGCTGGCGCCGGCGCGCTGCATAAGCTGCCCAGTGCTGACATTTTCCTGGTAGAGCGGCGGTGTCCAGACTTCGAGCGCGGTGGCCGGGTCACTGCCGGTCGGCACCGTATAGCTTGCCGCGGTCGTCCGGTAGACCGGCATCGTCACATCGACCTGGGTATTCTTGCTGACCACGACGCCGACCTGGCTCGAAATGTCGTAATTCGAAAACCCGCTCTTGAAGATGCCGGGGTCGAGATTGAGCGGTGGCTTGATGGCAACGGTCTGCGCGAGGATGGTTCCGGCGGGAATCCGCGTCCCTGTCGGCACGCTCAACTCCTTTGCAGCAGTAGATCCTGCTGCATAAGTCACAGTGGTCGGCGTGACGGCCAATCCATTTGGAAAGGCGTCGGCCGGAACAACATAGCCCGCGGTGAGGTCCCCCGCTGATCCCAGCAGTTGCGTGCCCGCGGGTACCTGGGTGCCCGGAGAGTAATAAGTGAAGTTACTGTCGTATACGTAGGCCAGGCTGTCAGGCACCTGCCAATTTGCGCCGACGGTTACGCCCCTGGAGAAGTCGGGCATCAGATCCATTTGCAGCGCTTCGCCAGGAAGCGCCTTCCTGACAGTCATGCTGTAAGTGAACGGGATCTGCGTCCCCGCCGGAATGACCAGGGCGGAATCCAGAAACAGAACTGTCGTCGTAGCCTGTCCGGCGGGGAGCAAACCATCCGCGAGCAACGGCAGGTCGGAAATATTGATGGCGCTGCCGCTGCTGATGGTCAGCGTGCCGCCCTTTGTCATTCCGTACGATCGAACGGTGCCTTCGAGCACCAGCGGATCGCCTGGAAGAAGATCGAACCCGTTCGCCACATCCGCGATCAGGGTGATGTTTCCACCCTTGCCGCCCGTGATCTTGCCATTGATGAGGATGGCGCCGCCGGAAGACGCATCGATCAGGCTGCCGGCGGAGAGCTTCACGGATTGGGGCGAGTTCAGCGAGACATTGCCGCCGTCGACAAAAGCGAGACCGGACAGATTGCCGCGATCAAGGAGTGCATTGGTCCACAGCCCGCGCGTATCGATCACGGCGCCCGGGTTCAGCCGCACGCCCAGCATGCCGTCGATGGTCGGCAGCGTCCCGGTGCCGACGTCGACGACATTGCTGAAGGACACATTGCCGCTGCGCACGGTGACGGTGCTGTTGACATCGATAACCGGTGCGGCAGCGGTGATCTGACCGCCCGGCGCCAGTGTCAGCGGAGCGTCGATGGCGACATGCCCGCCGGTCGTCACCGTCAAACCGCCCAATCCGAAGCTGTTGAGCTGCCTGGTA
Organism: Bradyrhizobium sp. Leo170; assembly: GCF_004296405.1. Classification (GTDB taxonomy): domain Bacteria; phylum Pseudomonadota; class Alphaproteobacteria; order Rhizobiales; family Xanthobacteraceae; genus Bradyrhizobium. The sequence goes on along the minus strand of NZ_PSRR01000528.1, from coordinate 2,192 downwards.
TCGAACCACGCGGTATTGGCGCGGTCCTCAGGCACCGACGCGTTCGGCGACAGCGCGTTCGCGAGCGAGGGAACATGATCGTCAAATTTGACATCGGTGACAAAACCGAGCGGCGCGCCTGGGCTCTGGCCAGGCTTGCCGTAATCCCCAAGCGCGAGCGTTCCCGCTTGCGCTACCGTGTTCTGGCCCAGCTTGTAGCCGTCGGTGGCGCCGGAAGGCCGCTTCCCGCTTTGGCGCTCACCCTTGACGATGTCAGCGAGGATGGTGCCTTCGAAGATCGACGTCGGCGTCGAAAGAATGAGCTGGCCGGCGTCGCGGCCGACCGTATTGCCATCCTCCCAGCGCTGGCTCACGCGTCCCCTGCCGAACGGTGATGCCCAAATCTCGGTCAGCACATCGTCAACCTTGTCTTGGATATAATGCTTGCGCACAAAGCTCCCGCCGAGCGCTGTGAACTGCATATCGGCGCGCGCATTGTTGATGTTGTAGGTCCGGCCGTCCGCACCGACGAAATTGCTGGTCTTGATATAGCCGCCCTCATAAGTGACGGAGCCGCCGGAGATGTTGAAGATCGAGCCCGGCTGCGCGACGACGTCCCGCGCCGACAAGGTGATGGTGCCGCCGACGGCAGTCCATTCGCCAATCTTGTGCGCGGTATTGCTGAGATAACCGGAGACCTCCAGCAGTCCGCCGGGGGTGTAGTAGCGGTCCGATGCATAACCGCCGGTTCCGGCGGGCACCAGGACGAGATCGCGCAGATCAATCCAGACATCCGCGTTCTTCAGATAGCTCTGATCCCGATTGGCCGGACTGTCGCGCAGTTCGTTGCCCTGGATATTGACCTCGATGTTGTTGGCCGACATTGGCAGTAGCACACCGCGGGTGCCGGAGACATCGATGGTGGCGCCGCTTCCGGTAAAGACGCGACCGATCGCCGAAACCGCCACCTGCCCGCCCTGGGCCTGCGTGATCGAGCCGCCTCTGAAGACCACGTCGCCGCCGGTCACGATCTCGATACGCGACTGGTCCAGGCGATCCGGCAGCTTGGAGAGATTGTCGAACTGCGGATCATAGCCGACAGGGCGCACTGCCGTGACGAACGCATCGCGTTGGCTGTTGAGCGCGGTCGCGTCGCTGTCGAGCTCGGGCAGGATGGTAGTCAGGCTGTTGGCACCGAGCGTGACGCTCCCGTTGGTATCGGAGACGGCGTTCAGAAGATGAATCGTGCCGCGCGTGTTGACGGAGGTGGTCGACACGAGCGCACCGTCTTGCACGATCGCGCGCCCGGCAAGCGTGATGTCGCCCTGCTGGCTGTAGATCAAGCCGGAATTGGTGACCGCGCCACTGAGACTGTCCGCACGCAAGAGCGGCACAATCTCATGGCCGCGCGTCGTCGAAGCCTGGTTGGCGGCGGTGCCATAGCCCGCGCGCAGGAGAAAATCGTCGCCTGCCCCCAGTATCACCTGTCCCTGGGGCGACGAGATCCGGCCGGCATTTTCCACAGCCGCACCCAATAGCAGCACGAAGCCGCCGCCGGTCGTGTTCTTGGCTGGCGGCTTGGTCTCGATGAGAGCGCCGGGCTCGACCTTCACCTCGCCGCCCGCATCCGTGAAGCTCGGGTAATAGGTGCCGTTCTCGTAGCGCGAATAGATGCCGTTGTTGAGGAATTGCTCGTTCGAGAGCTTCGCCGTCGACGCAACCAGCGCACCGAGATTCACCTGGGACGTTCCGCCGAAGATGATGCCGTTCTGGTTGATGACGTAGACGGAGCCGTCGGCCTTGATGCTGCCGAGAATCTGGCTCGGCCTGGCATCCGCGCCGAGCACACGGTTCAGCGCGACCCAATTACGGTTGCCCTGCTGGTCGAAACGAAGGTCTGTTCTGGCGCCGACGTTGAAGGTATCCCAGCTCAGGATCGCCTTCTGCTCGCGTTGCCTGATGTCGACGTTGACGCGATCACCATCCGTACGCTCGGTCGGCAGGTCGGCTCCCTTCCAAAGGTTCTGGTTCACGCTCCCATTGGGGCCGATAACCCCGCTGCCAATCTGCAGACCGCCCGGCCTGAGCCCGTTGGGAACAACATTCGCCTGCTGCGCTGCCCGGGCGGCAGCGCGCGCGGCTTGCTGGACCGCCTGCTGCGCCTGGATCGCAAGCGTCGCGCGTCGCAGCGAGTCGTTCGCGGCCATGGCAGC
>NZ_PSRR01000527.1 GCF_004296405.1 Bradyrhizobium sp. Leo170 | reverse complement strand
CCACTACCCGTCCTACGACGTCTCCCTGCTTTTCGCAGGGACGACCCAAGCGTGGTGCGGCAGAGCCAATCCCACCACGATACCGGCGGCGGTTGCGACAGGATTTCGCAATCATCGATCTGTATTGAGGAGAGCATATCTCCGCCTCAATCGGTCGTGCATCTGACGGTCGTCAGCATTGCCGTCAGAAACAGGACTGTCAGATGATCGTTCATCGCCCGCTACCGAAGGTGCTCCGATGGCGGATGCGAAATTTGTGCGGTCGCGCCACGTTGCAGGGTGTGGCGGCGTTGACCGCGGCCTGCCTGATGTCTGGCTGTGCGACGGTGGCATTGGACCAGGGAGGCTCGCTGACGTCATATAGTGAGCTTCAGCCCTCCGACGGCGTGCTCACGAAGTCAAAGCTCTATGTGCGTGAGAATGAGGTGCTGGCGGCACGCACCGTGCGGATCGTCCCCGCGACGATTGCCGAGAAGGCAAGGGTGGAGGGGATCACGGATCAGGAGCGCAGATTGGTCGCCAACGCGATCGATCGCTCCCTTTGCGCCGGCCTCAGCGAACGCTTCACCGTGGTGGGCGCGAGCGACGATGCGGATATCACCGTTCATTCGCGGATCACGCAGATGACGCCGACCGACGAAAAGGCGGTGGCGGCATCGAAGGGGGCATCCATCGCCAAGACCGTGCTGCTTCCCGGCGTACCGGTGCCGGTCCCTCGCATTCCCATTGGCCTCGGCTCACTGTCGGTCGAAGCGGAGGCGCGGGCGCGCGACGGCAAGCAGGAAGGCGCCATGGTCTGGGGGCGCGGCGCGAATGCCCTCTCCGGTTCGGCGCGCGTGTCGCCGTCGGGCGACGCCTACGAACTGGCGAGCGCGTTCGGCGACGATTTCAGCCGGATGCTGGTCACCGGCAAAACGCCTTTCGGAGGGCTCGGGAAACCGCCTTCCATGGATCGCATCCAATCATGGGCGGGCGGCGCACCGAAATATGCGGCGTGCGAAGCATTCGGCCGCGAGCCGGGCATCGCGGGCCTGGTCGGGGGAGCGATCGGCGTGCCGCCGGATTGGAACGACAAGGCGCCCGAGGCGGGCACCACGACCGCGCAGGCTCAGTAGTCAGCTCGTGGTTTGTAGGGTGGGTTAGCGTCCGCCGAAGAGCGAAGGCGGAGGCGTAACCCACCATTCGCTCTCGCCGTGGATGGCGGGTTACGCCTTCCGCCTTCGCGTGTTGAAGCAGCGGAGGCCGTGGCTCGGCTAACCCACCCTTACGATTCGTCACCGCGCCGCCGACGCGCGGCCCTCGCCGTCGATCTGCCGGCCCATGATCGCGATCGCCTTCTGATAGACGCCAGCGGCATTCCAGGCTTCGATCGCCGCGAAGTTGGGTTCGCCGGGCTGGTAGCCGGCGCCGGCGCGCCAGCCGTGGGCCTTGAGGAAGTTGGCGGTCGAATTCAGCGCATTGGCGGCGACGTCGAGATTGCCGGTGCCGTAGGCCAGGATGTTCTTGGGCATGAATTGGGTCTGGCCGACCTCGCCGTGCATGGAGCCGCGCGTGGCTCCCGACAGCACGCCCCGGTCGACCAGCTTCAGCGCCGCGTAGAGCTGGTCGGTGAAGAATTCGGGTCGGCGGCAGTCATAGGCAAGGGTGGCGATCGACGACAGCATGTTCTGATTGCCGCGCTGGCTTCCAAAGCCGGTCTCCATGCCCCAGATCGCAATCAGCGGCCCGGGCGGAACGCCGTAGTGCTGCTCGATCGATGCGAACAGCGCCGCGTGGGACTGCTTGAGCGATCGTCCGCGCGCGACGATGGTCGAGGCGCCGCGCTTGGCGAGAAACTGGTCGAGCGACAGGCCAAAGCTGCGCTGGCCGCGATCGGCGGCGATGGTCGCGCTCGCATAGTGCGTCTGCATCAAGGCGGCGACACCGGTCTGTCCAATGCCCTTGCCGCTCGCCTCCCGAGCGAATTCCGCCTTCCAGGCCTCGTAACCTCCCGGGCCGTTACCGCATTGGGCGGCTTTCGCGATGCCGCCGAGAGGCGCGAGCGTCGCCAAAGTGATGAGGGTGGCGGTTGCAAGTTTCCTGGTCATCTCGAACTCCGTTGGTCGGCAGACATGATTTAAGCATAAATTGGGTGGACGCATAAATCGCATAACAATCGGGCGAAATCCGCACCCGGGAGGAAATCATGAAAAGGCTCATCGCCGCGGCCGTGGCTGCCGGCTTCGCTCTCGAAATGGCACATGCCGCGCCCTTGCCCGAGGCCAAGCCCGATGACGTCGGATTCTCGGAGCCGGGCCTAGCCCGGATGGACGATTTCTTCGCCCGCGAGATTGCGGCGAAACGGGTGCCCGGCGCCGTGGTCGCGATCGCCCGGGACGGCAAGCTCGTGCACTACAAGGCCTATGGCCAGCTCGATCCGGTCAAGGGTACGCCGATGTCCCTCGATGCCGTCTTCGCGCTGGCGTCCATGACCAAGCCGCTTGCCGCCGTCGCCGGGCTGACGCTGATGGAGCAAGGCCGCCTGCCGCTGCAGGCCAGGCTCGCGGACTATTATCCGGCCTTTGCCGACATGAAGGTCGGCATTCCGCAGGTGGACGGTTCGTTGAAGATGGACGCGCAAGCGTCGCCGATCACCATTCATGACCTTTATCGCCACACGTCCGGTCTCATGTACGGCGGACGGCCGGACAGCTCGAGCCCGCTCGCGCGCCTCTATCCTGACGGCACGGCGCCGGCAGTCGAGGGCGATACGCAGGCCTTCATCGATCGCATCACGAAGCTGCCGCTGGTGCACCAGCCGGGGACGGAGTTCGAATATGGCTTCTCGATCGACGTGCTGGGCGCGGTAATCGAAAAAGTCACCTCGCAGCGGCTAGGCGATTATCTGGCTTCGAATGTGTGGCAGCCGCTCGGCATGAACGATGCCACGTTCCATCCGTCGGAGGGGCAGCGCGACCGTCTTGCCCGTCCGTTTCCGAATGATCCGCTGACGGGCAAGCCGCAGAGCATCAGGCTGCTCGACACGCCGACCAAGTTCGACTGCGGCGGCGCCTGCGCGTTTGCCACCGTCGGCGACTATCTCCGTTTCGGCCAGATGCTGCTCAACGGCGGGGAGCTCGAGGGAAAACGCATTCTTGGGCCCAAGACGTGCACCACATGACCTCCAACCACCTCGGGCCTGAGATCAAGAACAACGTCGCGAACGTGGAGCCGCATCGCGGCGGCTTCAGTTTTGGCCTCGGGGTGGCAGTGCGAACGAGCGAAGGTCTGTCAGCGGTCCCAGGTAACCCCGGCGAGTTCACCTGGAACGGCGCCTACGGCACGCAGTTCTTCTGCGATCCGAAGGAGCGCCTGGTCGTGGTCGTCGGAACGGCGGCGCCGGGCGAGCTCCGGAAGTACTACCGCGAGCAGGTCCAGGACATCGTCTACGGCGCCATGGTGCGGTGAGGCGCGCTGGCGGTTGCCCCCTCCGTCATTGCGAGCCAACGGGTCGCGCGAACGCGCGCCCGATGACGGGCTCCGCGAAGCAATCCATGTCTCCACGCGGGCGCTATGGATTGCTTCGCTCCGCTCGCAATGACGATGTGGATGCAACGGATGCGACAAATCAACCCGTCGGGCAAATCACCAAAAGTCTGTCCACCCCTCGCG
>NZ_PSRR01000526.1 GCF_004296405.1 Bradyrhizobium sp. Leo170 | reverse complement strand
AGACCGGTTTTCCGAAAAGATCATGCGCAAACAAAAAGCTAAAGCGGGATGACGATTCGAAGAAACGTCATCACGCTCTAGGAAACCCGGTGCTTGGCATGCCACTTCGGGCCGCGCCCTCGCATGTAGTGAAGCTCGGGCCGATAGGGGTTGCGGACGGTTCCGATCAGCTTGTGGCAGCTTGCGACGATCGCGTGCAGGCGCCGGCGCAGCGGCCTCCAGGAGGCTTTGGCGAGCGGCATGGCGGCGCTCAGTGCGACTTGCCGAGCACGGACGCGAACGGCACGACGAGGACTTCGTCGCCGAGCTCATCGGTGACGTGCAGGACCCAGCCGCGCCAATCTTCTTCGCTGGGCGTCATGATGAGCGCGCGCACCAGGCCTTCCGCATGCTCGCGTGCCTCGGCCAAGTCCATCGCGTGACCGCATTCATCGATCAAGACGTGTTGGGCGTCGGAGCAATGGAAATACAGTTCAGCCATGTTCCGCCTCCTGCGGCAAGCGACCTCGCAGCCTACCGATAGCAGCTCGGATGACGGCGGAGAATCCGGGTGATCCCCCATCGGGAAATTACGGGGAATGCTGAGGTTTCGACTCAAGTCGACTGGGATTGATTTGCTCGGCTGAGGCTCAAATCCGCCATGCGGTTGGCCCGGCGGGGGCCGCTTCCGCGAGCCCCGAGGTTAACGCATTGTTTATTTCTTTAAGCCCATTTTCACGACCTCATTCAGCAAAGAGGCACCATGTCTGACATCACCATTCCCGGCGGGCGTATTCGTTCCTTCGTCGAGCGGATCGAGAACCTGGACACCGAATTGCAGGAGTTGAACGAGCAAAAGAAGGAAGTCTTCTCGGAAGCCAAGGGCGAAGGCTTCGACGTGAAGATCCTCAAGGAGATCATCAAGCTGCGGAAGGAAGATAAGGAAGAGCGCGACGAGCGCGAATCCCTGCTCGATCTCTACATGCGCGCGATGGAAACCTCGCCGCCGGAAAAGACCGCCAAGGCGGCGTGACGCAAGCGACGTGAAGTGCGTAGGGCGGGTTGCCGCAGCGTAACCCGCCGACGCGCTGGAGTGAGCGGCGGATTACGCCTTCGGCCAACCCGCCCTACGGGCTGCGGCTCACCAATAGGGATCGTCATAGGGGTCGACCGTATACGGCGGGGGCATCCAAGGCGCTGGCGGCCGTCTGGGCCGCCGAGGTTCGATTGCGGCGGGCCCGTGCGGGCGCGCGGCCACATTGTTCTCTTTCTTGACGGTCGGCGCGGAGGGTTTCGCGGACAGGGTGGCAAGCTGCCCTTGCAGCGCCTGTATCTGCTCGGCGATGCGCGCGCTGTCTCGGGCATTCTGCTCCTGAGCCGTCTTGAGCTGTTGAATAGAGTCGGCATGCTCGCGAAGCGTTTGTTCGTGACTGCTCTTTAATTGCTCGAGCTTATTGTTAATGCTCACAAGGCCCTGCGCGATGGTCTTGAGCGATTGCGCCACATCGACGGATGCCGGGGCGGCGGATGTGGTGGCGCCGGCTGGCGGAGCGTCTTTCGTTTCCTTGGGGTTCGAAGGCGCCGGCGCTTCCTTGGGGCTCGCGGGCGCCGGCGCGGAAGGCTGTTCAGCCGCGTCTGCTACCTGGACAACCAGCGATTTCGCCGGATCGCGACGCTCGGCCGCCTCTGGAGGCAGTGCCGAGACGTGCGGCGTCCATCGCGCCATGATCGCCTTGGCCTCATCGCCATATCGCGCGGCGAGCGCGGCACCAGCGATGCCTATCGCCAACAGAAGGCCCGCGAGGGCTCGCAGCACGGGGCGACCCCGTCGCGGCGCCGGGTCGCGAGCCGGGTTCTCCGACGTTGGTGCCTCGTTCACGGTGGCAGTGTCGGATCGCTCTGTGCCGGCACCTTCCTGCCGGATCGGTTGGCTATCGCCGCCGCGCTCCAATCCGGAGACCAATCGGTCGAGCCGCGTAAGGTCTTCGCCGGCACTCTTGATCCGTTCATAGGCCCGGGCCAGCTCGCCATCGGCGCGCGGCATGCCCTGCGGTTCGTCCGGCTTCGGGTCGTCCGTGTCAGCCACCGATGCGCTCTCCATTCAGTCTTGCAGCAACGGAATGAGTGCGGCAGTCCGAGATTATCGGGAGGATAGTTCTCGTCGCCGTGTCGATCAAGACAAGGCGGGCATGAGGGAGAATTTAAGGCGACCTCGGCCGGCCGCTTCCGCTAGTCAAGTCGGGGCGACAGCCTATCGCCGTTACAATTGGGCTTTGGTCGGATGCGATATTGAAACCAGAGGTCGTGGCGCTCGCCGGGGGCCATGACAGGAATGACGGCCATCAGCGCCGCGGTATAGGGATGCAGTGGTGCTTCGTAGAGCGTTTTTCCGGGTCCGCGCTTCGCGCAACTGACAGGCTCCGTGTAACCCGCCGATGAACTACGATCTGACGGCTTCGCAAGCGACCGTTGAGCTGCGCAGATGCCGAATCCGCATAGCGCGCCGTTCCCAGTGGGCCCATGCTGGCTGGGCGCCCTGTTTCTCGGACGGATCGCGACGACTTTCCGTCCCTGGTGCGCAGCTTCGGGCCTGCGCTCGACGAGTCGAAATCGATCGCGCCGCTTCTCGGCAATATCGCAAGAACGACTTCCTCCGTCGAACCAGGTACCAATCTCAGGAGGCATCTCATGCGACGTCTCATATTCGCCCTGTCCATTGCCGTTCCAGCAGCGGCGGGAGCAATCTCGCCAGCCGCCGCGCAGGACTATCCTTACTGTCTGCAGGGAAAGGACTGGGGCCTTCCGGGCCTTTGCTACTTCTGGACCTACGAACAATGCGCGGCGAGCGCATCCGGCACGTTCTCGTATTGCGGGATCAACCCACGCTTCGCCTTTTTCTACACGCAGCCAGGCCGCTGGCCGCCGCCGCACTGAGACCGTGTTGACATAAAGAAGCCCCGCGCGGCGGGCTCAACGCGAACGGCTTGTCGGACGAGATCCGGCCGTCCGATGTTGACGATCGCTTCATCTCCACCGCGTCCGGCAAGCGGACGGCCATGCAACGACCCGCGCGCCCCAAACGAGAGCTGAGCCATGAAATGCACCAAGCCGTCGTTTGCCGTCGTCTGCGCACTCCTGGCAGTGCCTCTGTCCTTGAGTATTGGCACACTCAATGCGCGCGAGTCCGATCTCGCCACTGCTACATTGGCAGCCGCTCGGACCGCCAAGCAGCAATGCGTGAATAGCTGTCGTGCGCGATATCGCGACTGCCGTCATCTGAAACAGCTACCATCGTTCGAGTGTCGGGGTGTCTACCAGGACTGCACCCGATTTACTTGTAGCGGTTCAGGACCGGGATGATCGACTTGCCTTTTGCGGCCGTCAGCGGCAACGTCGGCACAGGATATGCGCAACCCCAGGATCAGAGCGCTAATCCTGCCCTGCGGGCGACATGTTTCGATTCGATTGTCAAACAGCGGATGCGATGCGAGTCCGCGTTCCCGCGGCACAAAATGCCCGAGGTCGCGTTTGCGTTGACCCTCTTTCGATGTAGAGGGCGCAGGGAAAGCCGGGTGCCGGTTGCACCCGTGGGCCCCGTGCAACAAAAAGCACGGGGGTAGGACCACAGGTCAACCGAAGCAATCCCGGCTTTCCCTGCGCAGTGGTTTACGACTTACTTCGCGCTCTCCCCGGTGAC
>NZ_PSRR01000525.1 GCF_004296405.1 Bradyrhizobium sp. Leo170 | reverse complement strand
TGCGAACTCACATCCCTCACGCTGTTTGAAATTTGAATCCGAACTTGCGGCGATGCTGTAGGGTGGGCAAAGCGACTTGTCCGCCGTAGCTCAACGAGCGAAGGCGGAAGCGTGCCCACCATCCCGAGCACGGCGCTGGATGGTGGGCACGGCGCAAGTGCGCCTTTGCCCACCCTACAGCACTATCTAACAGTCCTAGGCTGCAATGCCCTATTGCAAGCCGCTCTTATGCAAGGTGACGATCATGACGCGAATGATGCAGTCCGAGATCGTTTCGCCTTGCCGCCGTACTTGCTGCAGTCGCTCCCATGTCACCTCGTTGACCGGTATGAGCCAGTTGCCGTTTGGCAAGCGCCGTCCGGTCGGGGGCTCAACCGCGCTCTCAATCAGGGCGCGGCACTCCTCAGTGATCTCAATATTCGGCATCGCTTGATGGAAGCCCTCGCGGGATTAAAGCGGTCGGTGTTGGCCTGAGCCGACAAGATCCACCAGTTAAATCGCGGCAATGCTTTTAACTGGTATCGCGAATGAGACACTGCTAACGACGGAATCACGGCGAGTGTGCGGCCCTGCCGCGAGGTGACAGAGCGGTAATGTGACGCAACTTGTACCGCGTCCTTGCGTTACCATCTGAATGCTCATGCCCGACGACATCTTCGTGCCCAACCGCGCCCGCTCGCAGGGCCCGTTCCGCGACGCCAGGCCGCGGGGGAAAATCATCGACCAGGACGGACGCGAGATTCCGGAAGCGGCGCTGCATCCGCAGTTCGAGGCGTTCCGGCTTGATTTCGAGACCGCCAATCCGTTCGGCACTCTTACCCGTGAGCAGCGGCTGGCGCGGCTCGAGGCGATCGCGAAACTGCTCGACGTCGCCTTCATCGTACCCGGCACCAAGATCCGCTACGGCATCGACGGCCTGATTGGTCTGATCCCCGTGGTCGGCGACATCATCACGACGGCGATCTCGCTGTGGCTGGTGCGGGAAGCGCGTGCGCTGGGCGCGCCCTGGCACATTACCGCGCGGATGCCCGCCAATGTCGCGCTCGATGGCGCGGTCGGCCTGGTGCCGCTCGCGGGCGACGCGTTCGACGTCATGTTCCGCGCCAATGTCCGGAACGTGCGCATGCTCAGGCGCTGGCTGGACAAGCAGCCGCGGCTATGAGCGCAAAAAGAGAAAGCCCCCGGATCATCCCGAGGGCTTTTCGCTTGGGTCAGGGACGGATTGGTTTAAGCGGCGTCGGCGTCGGTATTGGTCTGCACCGGGCGCGGACGACGCGGCAGCGGGAACGCCTCGCTCTCATAGAGCGTGCGGATGCCGTTCTGGTCGAAACGGGCTTCCTCGACCTGCAGGTAGGCGCCGTTCAGCGAATCCGCCGGCAGCTCTTCCATGGCATACTGCACGGCTTCTGCCGCGGTGCCAAAGCGCCGATAGGCGAAACCGGCCCGCTTCTTCTTGCGAATGGCGGCGGGAAAGAGTTCGGCGGAGGTGTTAAAGTTGAACGGACGCATAGGACGCATGGTCGACGACCTCTTACTCTTCTTAGCGATAGCGCGATTGGGGGTTGGGGACGGCACGCCACAACCGGCGGCGCGCCGCACATGTCATTTCGTCCCCTAATATAGGCTTATTTGACAAAATTGCGACCCCTGAACGGTGCCGACAGACCTCATGATGAATCCGCGCATGGCAGTAAGGAAACTAGAATAAGCTGAATTGAATCAATTGATTAGCTGAGTTCCTGCGCACCCGGGCCCGCCGGAAGGAAAGAAATCTGAGGTGATCGGCCGATGTCTCGTCCGTGCATTATTCCGCGGCGCGGCGAAGGACGGGCGGAACGACGGCCTGCAAGGATTGCACGCATCGCGACGCGTTGACGTGGCCGGCAGCCCATAAGGCGCGACGTGCAGGGGCGAAGGCTTGTGCGGGGCGCGCGGCGCTTTAAAACTGACAGCAACAACAGAGCGACCGGTCATCGCGACGCCGGTTCGCGAGGAAACGTCAGGAACGCCCGAGGATCATGCTCAAGGAAGCCGCAACCTACGACGAGCTCACCCGCAACTTCCGCTGGGACGTCCCGGCGCGCTTCAACATGGCGACCGCCTGCTGCGACCGCCATGCCGACGGCTCGGGCCGGCCCGCGCTTGTCTATGTCGACGAGGACGGCACCCAGACGCGCACCACCTTCGACGAGGTCGCGGAGATGTCGCGCCGCTTCGCCAATGTGCTGAAGGCCGACGGTCTTCAGCACGGCGACCGCGTCGCGGTGTTCCTGTCGCAATCGCTCGAATTGCCGATCGCGCATCTTGCCGCCTTCCGCTCCGCGATGATCTCGATCCCGCTGTTCGCGCTGTTCGGCGAGGATGCGCTGGAATTCCGGCTGTCGAATTCCGAAGCGAAGGCGATCGTGACCGACGCGGCCGGCTGGGAGAAGTTGGCGAAGATCCGCGACCGCCTGCCCGAGTTGAAGAACGTCTATGTGGTCGGCGAGGAAGTCCCCGCAGGCACCAGGCCGTTCTGGCCCTCGCTGCGTGCGGCCTCGCCGGAGTTTGCGAGCGTCGACACCTCGGCCGATGATCCCGCACTCATCATCTACACGTCGGGCACCACGGGTAACCCGAAAGGCGCGCTGCACGCGCACCGCGTCGTGCTCGGCCACCTGCCGAATGTCGAGATGTGCCACAACTTCCTGCCGCGGCCCGGCGACCTGATGTGGACGCCCGCGGATTGGGCCTGGATCGGCGGCTTGATCAACGGCCTGTTCGCGTTCTGGTACCACGGCATTCCCATGGTTGGCCATCGCGCCCGCAAGTTCGAGCCGCAGGCGGCGATGCAGATGATGGCCGACCTCGGCATCCGCAACGTGTTCCTGCCGCCGACCGCGCTGAAGCTGATGCGCCAGGCGGGCGTGAAGAATTCGGGCGTGAAGCTGCGCAGCATCTTCACCGGCGGCGAGTCGCTCGGCGGCGAACTATTGGGCTGGGTGCGCGACACCTTCGGCATCGACGCCCATGAAGTGTTCGGCCAGACCGAGTGCAACCTTGTGATCGGCAGCAATTCAAACCTGTTTCCGATCCGCCCGGGTTCGATGGGCAGGGCGACACCCGGCTTCGACGTGCGCATCGTCAATGATAGAGGCGAGGAACTGCCGCGGGGCACGCGCGGCATCATCGGCGTGCGGCAGCCATGCCCCGTCACCATGATCGAATATTGGCGCAATCCGGAGGCGACCGCGAAGAAATATGCCGGCGCGTTCCTCCTGACCGGTGATCTCGGCGTGCAGGATGAGGACGGTTATTTCTGGTACGTCAGCCGCGAGGACGATGTCATCACCACCGCCGGCTATCGCGTCGGCCCGTCGGAGATCGAGCACACGCTGATGAAACATCCGGCGGTCGCGATGTCGGCCGTGGTCGGCATTCCCGATCCGATCAGGACCGAGTCGATCAAGGCCTGGATCGTGCTCCGCGCCGGTTATGCCCCAAGCGACACGCTCGCCCGCGAGATCCAGGACTTTGTCAAAGTGCAACTCGCCGCCCACGAATATCCGCGCTTCGTCGAGTTCGCGGAGTCGTTGCCGATGACCGCGACCGGCAAGGTGCTGCGCCGCGAGTTACGGGCGCGGGGGTAACGTCGTAGCCCGGGTGGAGCGAAGCGCAACCCGGGACGCCTGTCTCGGCTTTGCGAGCGGCC
>NZ_PSRR01000524.1 GCF_004296405.1 Bradyrhizobium sp. Leo170 | reverse complement strand
CAGAACACGCAAGCGTCGATGGCGCGCGCGGCGCAGGCGATCCAGGCCTTGCGGGGCGGCGCAGAGCGCGGCGCGCGGTCTCGCGGCGAGCGCGCCGAGTTCGATCCCGAACGGTCTGAACATCGGCGGACTGGTGCCGAGCAGCGGCCTCGCCGCGCCCGGCGTCGCCAATCCAGTCACCAATTGGGTCGGCGCCAACACCCCGACGCAAACGACGAGCAACGGCCAGACCACGGTCAATATCGAGCAGACGCAGTCGCAGGCGGTGTTGAACTGGCAGTCGTTCAACGTCGGCAGGGACACCACGGTCAACTTCAACCAGCAGGGCAACGCGAGCTGGGCGGCGCTCAACCGGGTCGCGTCGAACGCCTCGCCGAGCCAGATCATGGGCGCCATCAAGGCCGACGGCGCGGTCTACCTGATCAACCAGAACGGCATCATCTTCAGCGGCACCAGCCAGATCAACGTCCACACCCTGATCGCCTCGACGCTGGATCTGTCGTCGAAGCTCAGCGCCACCAACTACCAGGGCTTCCTGCAGAACGGGCTGTTCTCGCTGCTCAGCGACGTGCCGCAGGCGGCCGGTGTCACCGGCTCGGGTGCCGCGATCTTCAATCAAGGCAGCGGCACGGGCAAGGTCATCGTCCAGCCCGGTGCCATCATCGACACCAGCGCCAAGATCACCTCCACCGGCGACGGCGGCTATGTGGCGCTGCTCGCCGACGGCGGCGTCAGCAATGCCGGCCGCATCACCACCCAGAATGGCCAGATCATCCTCGCCTCGGACAGCTCCGTCTACCTGGTCACGCCGCCTTCGAACTACGTTGGAACCAGGACCGCGATGCAAGTGGTGGCCGGCGGTGGCGCCGTGACCAACGAGGCCGGCGGCCTGCTCGTCTCCAATGACGGCGCGGCGACGCTCTCGGGCGGCGCGATCAACCAACTCGGCGGCATCGTCGCCACCACCGCCACCACGCGCACCGGCTCGATCAGCCTGAGCACGGTCTGCCCGCAAGGCGGCTGCGCGAGTGGCGCGAGCGGCGACATCGTGCTCGGAGCATCAAGCCTGACTACGATCCTGCCGGACGAGAGCAGCGGCACGCTGCCGACCGCAACAGCGAATTCCTCAGTCACGGTCAACGGCAGCAACGGTGCGTCGCCGTATTTCCAGGCGGTACTGCAGCCGACGATCAATATCCAGGCGATAGGCAGTGTCGACGTGCAGGGCAGCGGCACTGGCGGCGCCGGCGCGCTGATCAAGGCGCCGGGCGCTGCGCTGACGATCGGCGCCGGCATCGACGGCACGGTCCTGCTCGAGAAAGGCAGCACCATCGATCTCTCCGGCATCGCCGGCGTGACGCTGCCGATGTCGGTCAACCAGCTCAGCATCACGATCACCTCCGCCGAGGTGGCCGACAGTCCGCTCGCCAAGAGCCTCATCGGCAAAACCGTGCTGATCGATGCTCGGGTCGGCTCGCCCATCATCGACGTGGACGGCTATATCGGGCTGATCCCCCAGAGCATCCAGCAGATCCTCACCGCCGGCGGTAGCTTCACGACGTCGGGCCGCAACGTCGTGCAACAGCCGGGTGCGGTGATCGATGTCTCGGCCGGTTATGTGCAGTACACCGGCGGCGTCATCACCACCACCCGCCTGCTCGGCGCCAACGGGCGCATTTACGACATCGGCAGCGCCGATCCCAACGTCGCCTATCTCGGCCTCGCCAACGGCTTCACCGTCCTGCACAAGGTCAACGGCACCGTCGACCCGAGGCTGACCGAAATCTATTCCAATCCGTTCGGCGGCGGCAGCTACTCGCACTACGAGGCGGCCTACATCGCCGGCGCGGATGCCGGCTCCGTCACCGTGGCCGCCGTCAACCCGATCGTCAACAACATCATCGGCAATGCGGTCGCCGGCACCCGCCAGCGCGCGGGCTTGGACAAGATGCCGAGCGGTGCGTCGCTGAGCATCAGCTTCGCAAAGCCGTCGACCGATGCCACCAGCTTCAACCCGAACAACGTGGTGCTGCAGTCGCAGGCGGATGCGGGAGCGGACCCGTATGGCCTGAGCGGCCTCAGCTTCACCAATGCGTCCACCTGGTCGCCGACGCTCGCCAATGGCGTGTTCTCGATTTTCACCGACGTGCTCTCCAATGCGTCGCTCGGCAGTGTGACGATCACGGGCGCGCACCAGCTCGACATGGCGACCAATGCCGTCCTGTCGGTGCGCCCCGGCGGCAGCATCACCCTCGACGGTGTTGGCACCATCGACGGCACGCTGAGCGCATCCGCCGGCAAGATCAGCCTCACCGGCTTCACCTATGCCGTCAACAATCCGCAATCGCCACCGACGCCGGCGCTGGTGATTGGCTCGAACGCGGTGCTCAACGTGCGCGGCCGCTGGGTCAACGACACCGGCCTGTTGTCGGATCAGCTCGAGGGCCAGGCTTTCATCAACGGCGGCAGCGTGAGCATCTCGACGCTCGCGGCCGGCAACGCGTCGGACAGCGGTGACGGCACCTTCGTCGACGTCACCCAGAGCATCGTGCTGGCGCCCGGCAGCATCATCGACGTGTCCGGAGGTGGCTATGTCGACACCACCGGCAAGCTCAGGACCGGATCCGACGGCCTGCCGGTCGGCCAGGGCGGCAGCCTGGCGCTTCAGACATACACGTCGAAGAGTGGGGGCAACCGGTGGGTTCTTTTCAGCAATGACCCCCAGGCCCCGGCTAACGCGTATAACTTCCTTCCGACGGGGACTAATCATCCCGATCAAGCCAATGTGCTGTTTGGCGGCACAATCTATGCGGGAGGCTTCGACGGCGGCGGCACGCTGACCCTGCAGGTGCCGACCATTGTCATCGACGGCGCGGCGGCAGAGGCCACGTCCTATGTGTCGAGCGCGACAGCCGCCAGGGTCGGGTCGTCCGCCGCGGGCTTCGCCGTGTCGGATGCCCGTACCGGTCAGCTGGTTCTGTCACCCTCATTCTTCACCAGCGGCGGTTTCTCGCAGTATACCTTGAATGATGTTTATGGCGGAACCACAGTCACCGCCGGCACGCAGGTGGTGCTGCAGCAGCCGACGGTCGTGCCACCCACAGGCGGTGTCGTGCAGATCCCGACCGGCGTGCCGATGCGCGATTTTGCGTCCGCGGGGCTGCTGCCGGACGGCTTGCGTAAGCCGCTCAGCCTGACATTGAACGGGACCAGCGTTGTCATCGACAGCGGCGCCGCCATTGTGGCCGATCCGCGGGCGACCGTCAGCCTGGTCGGGGGGAATGCAATCGTCGTTGGACCCAACAACATCACGTCTGCGTTGGGCGACGTCACCGTGCTCGGCAGCATCGTTGCGCCCGGCGGCGCCATCAATGTGTTCGGCGAGGTCTCGATCGGCTCCAGCGCCGTGCTCGATGTCGGCGGCGTGTTCGTGCCCAATCCGCGGGTTGTCGCGTATTCCACCGGCGCGCTGCTCGATGGCGGCACCATCACGCTCGGCGGCAACACCGTGGTGGTGCGGCCGGGCGCGCAGTTCAATCTGCAGGGCGCGGCCGTCGCCGCGGAGAGCAACCTGATCCAGCAGCCGCAGGGCGGGCTCGCGCCGCGTCTGGTCGGGCAGGCTGCCTGGAGCAATGGCGGCAAGCTGCAACTCGTGGGCTCCAGCCTCTATTTTGCCGGCAGCATCGATGCAGCCGGCGG
>NZ_PSRR01000523.1 GCF_004296405.1 Bradyrhizobium sp. Leo170 | reverse complement strand
AACCCTCACCCCAGCCCTCTCCCGCAGGCGGGAGAGGGGGCGCAGCTTCATCGTGGTCACCGCCGATCTACCTCATTAGGTACAAAACGAAAAAGGCGGATGCCGCAGCATCCGCCTTCAGGAATGAACGCTTGTGGCTCGCCTATTTCACGACCTGGCCGCGGATTTCGCCGCCCGGATTGGCTGCGGTGTGGACGTTCACGTAGTACTTGCCGGCGAGGAAATCGGCGGCCTGCGTGTCCGTCAGCGTGGCGCTGCCTTCGGCGGGGCTCGAGGCGATATTCGGGATCGGGACCGCGACACCGCCGTTCTTGCCGGCTTCGGCTGGACCGTGGAAATGCGCCGCGGTGGCGGGACCGGTGAGGCCGGAATAGGTCACCTTCCAGCTCAGCTTCTTGGTCGCCGGATCGTAATCGACATCTGCGGTGCCGGTTCCGCTGCTGCTGTTCGGCGGCACTTCCGATTTGCCGTCTAACGTCACCTTGTACTTGTCGGCGAGAGCAGGACCGGCAAATACGATGGCGGCTCCGAGCGCGAGCGTGGCAAGCATGGTCTTGTTCGGCATGGTTTTCTCCCTGTTGGCCTCGGATGAGTGTCGACCTCAAAACAATAGCTTATCCGCTTTATTCCCAAAATCGCCCGCGAGCGCGGAAAATTTCGAGCAAGCGCATGGCCGAAACTGTCGCCATATTAGCCGCTCGATCGATGCAGCGCGAAGCGGTGTCCCGCTTCGGTCGAGAACGCTCCAATGACGGGTCGGACCATGTTGCGACGAATATATCCCGCGGTCATCCTTGCCGGCATTGTCGCCGTCGGCGTTTATTGGTGGCTGACCATACCTTCGACGATCGCGGCCAGCGCGTTGCCGGCCTACGAGCCTGACATCAACAACGGCTCCACCATCTTCAACGCGGGCGGATGCTCGTCCTGCCACGCCGTGCCCGACCAGCCCGATCGCACCCGGCTCGGCGGCGGGCTCGCGATTCCTTCTCCGTTCGGCACCTTCTATGCGCCGAACATCTCGCCCGATCCCAATGACGGCATCGGCCGATGGAGCGAGGCCGATTTCGTCACCGCGGTCATGAAGGGCACCTCGCCGGAGGGCACCCACTTTTTCCCGGCGTTTCCCTACACGTCCTACCAGCATGCGAAGATCGAGGACGTCCGCGACCTCTTCGCCTTCATCAAGACGCTGCCGCCGGTCGCCGGCACGGTGCGCGATCACGACGTGCCGTTTCCCTTCAACATCCGCCGCAACATCGGCGTCTGGAAAGTCCTGTTCATGGATGGCAAGCCGTTCACGCCGGATCCGACACGCTCCGCGCAATGGAATCGCGGGGCCTATCTCGTGAACAGTTTTGGCCATTGCGCGGAGTGCCACAGCCCGCGCAATGTCCTGGGCGGCATCATCCGCGCGCAGCGTTTTGGCGGCGGACCGAATCCGGAGGGCGAGGGCTGGGTGCCGAACATCACGCAAAAGAATCTCGGAGACTGGAGCGTGAAGGATTTCGCCTATTTCCTGAAGACCGGCGAATTGCCTGAGGGCGACAGCGCCAGCGGATTGATGGCGCGCGTGATCAAGAACACATCGCAATTGTCCGACGACGACCGCGCGGCGATGGCGGATTATCTCAAATCGCTGCCACCGGTCGAGGGGCCCACGCCGCCGCCGAAGCGGAGCGGGAGCAAGACCTAGGGCGTGTACTCGTAAGTGCTTGATGAACGGCACATCCGAACGGCGAAGAGAGAACCGTCTGGAGCCGGCGCAGCATCTTTTGAGTTTGTTCCCCGATCCGATCACAAAGCTTTGAGTCCCCGGTCCTCGTGCAAATCCGAAATGCCTGCGCTTCAATAAGCGCTATCGTTATAAACGTTCGGAGATAGCGGTGTGAAGCGAACTGAGCCCGTGGTTCAGTTCCGTTGGGCCGCGTAAGGGACCAGAGACAATGCCGTCACACGAGCGCGCGAAGATAAATCTCCCTTCAGCTATCTTGGTGTTGGCCATGGCTACGGCGGCCGCTCCCCATGGCGCCGCCGCCGCCGCAGAATGCCAAAATCAGGATAGCGGCATCACCCTGTCGCCCGGATTTTGCGCTACGGTCTTTGCCGACAATCTCGGCCATGTGCGCCATCTTGCGGTCAGCAGCGACAATGTTGTCTATGCCAACAGTTGGAGCGGTCGTTACTACCATAACGACACTCCGCCGGCCGGCGGATTTCTGCTCGCGCTCAAGGACACGACTGGCAGCGGGAGGGCAGACGTCATTCGGCGCTTTGGCCCGGACAAGTCCACGGGCGCCGCCGGCGGTACCGGCATCGCGCTCTACAATGGTGCGCTCTATGCCGAACTGAACGACAAGATCGTCCGCTATGCGCGCGCGCCGGACGAAATCGCGCCGGCCAGCCAGCCGCAGACGGTGGTGGCCGGCATGCCGCTGACCGGCGACCACCCGATGCACCCGTTCGTCATTGACGCGACGGGCAACCTGTTCGTCGATTTGGGATCCGCGACCAATGCCTGCCAGGCCGACAACCGCATGCCGCTGTCGCCCGGTCTCAATCCCTGCACCGAGTTGTAGACGCGCGCCGGCACCTGGCGCTACGACGCCAACAAGACCGATCAGACCTTCTCAGCGGCTGAGCGGTACGCCACCGGCATACGCAATGGCGAGGGATTCGCGTTCGACAGGCCGGGCGGCTCTATGTCACCCAGCACGGTCGCGATCAGCTATCGCAGAATTGGCCCAAGCTCTACACGGTCGAGCAGGGTGTCGAGTTGCCGGCCGAGGAGCTCCTCGAGCTGAAGAAGGGTGGCGATTACGGATGGCCGGAATGCTACTACGACCAAGATCAGAAAAAGCTCGTCCTGGCGCCGGAATATGGCGGCGACGGCGGCAAGGCGGTCGGGGCCTGCGCCGCTAAGCTAGCGCCGGTCGCCGCCTTTCCCGGCCATTGGGCGCCCAACGCCATGCTGATCTATACCGGCACGCAGTTCCCTGAGCCCTATCGTGACGGCGGCTTCATCGCATTCCACGGTTCGTGGAATCGCGCGCCGCGGGAGCAGGCGGGCTACAATGTCGTTTTTCAGCCGATGGCCGACGGCAAGGCGGCGGGCAACTATGTGGTGTTCGCGGACGGCTTCGCAGGCGCGCACAAGGATCCCGGTCGCGCCGCCTTTCGGCCGAGCGGCCTCGCGATGGGGCCGGACGGGGCTCTCTATATCGGCGATGACGTGCATGGCCGCATCTGGCGAGTGACTTTTAGCGGCGATGCGGCAACCGCGCGGCTGGCTGCCGCACCGGCAATCGCCCCGGCGCCGGGTTCGAGTGGCGCGGCCGTGCCGCCGGAAGGGACGCATGCCGACGCTGGGCGCGCCACGGCGGATCTGTCGGTGCCGCCCGGCGCCACCAAGGATCAGGTTGCGCTCGGCGACCGCATCTTCCACGGCGAGGCCAGCAACGGCACCTGCAGCGGATGTCACGGGTCCGATGCCCGAGGGACGTCAGTCGGTCCAGACCTGACTTCCGGCAACTGGGTGTGGAGCGACGGCAGCCTCGCGGCGATCACCAAGACGGTGACCGACGGCATACCGCACCCGCGCAACTATACGGGCGTCATGCCGCCGAAGGGAGGTGCTGAGCTGTCGGACGCCGACACTGCCGCAGTGGCCGCCTATGTCTGGGCAGTCGGCCACGTCAATTAATCTAGTACCCACTTTTC
>NZ_PSRR01000522.1 GCF_004296405.1 Bradyrhizobium sp. Leo170 | reverse complement strand
TCAGACCGGCATCCCGGGCCAGTCGATCTGGATCGGCGACAACGCTGTTCTCGATGTGGCGGGGCGGTCGGTGACGGCCGTGGATCGCCAGGGCCGGCCCTATGGTGTCGTTTCCGACGGCGGTTCGATTGCCATCGGCGTCAGGTTCGACTCCAACGGTCAAGTCGATAACAATGGTTTCGTCGTGGTCCGGCCGGGAGCCGTGCTCGATGCTTCCGGTGCGAGTGCGGTGATCGCACCATACGGCGCGGTCGGAGGTGCCCCGACCGCGGTGGCGAGCAATGGCGGCAGCATCGCGCTCGCGTCCCGGCACGGAATCTTTCTGGACGGCACGGTGCGTGCGGCGACGGGCGGAGCGGGCGCCTCCGGCGGCACACTGTCGCTGTTGCTCGGTGAAAAGCCGGCGGGGGCCGATTGGGACCCGTCGGATGTCCAACTCGTACCGCGTCGTCTGATCATCACTCAGGACTACGTGCCGAGCGGCATGCGCGCCGATCTCAAGCCTGGAGAAGCCGATCCTACGCTGGGCTATGGGGTGGCGCGGATCAGCGCCAAACAGGTCGAGGCCGGCGGTTTCGACAGTCTTTCCCTGTGGTCATCGACCGCATTCGTGTTCGACGGTCCAGTATCGCTCAATCTGGGACGCAGCATCGTTTTCGACCGAGGCGTGCTGACGAGCAGCGACACCGCCAGCAGCGTGGCGCTGACGGCCCCCCACGTTCTACTGCGCGGGTATGCTTTTACGACCGGTCTGCCCGGGTCCAGCTTTTCCATATCGTCACCCTCCTCGCAGGCAACGACCGCAAAGCTCACGGTCTCGGCCGATTTGATCGACATCCAGAACTACGTCCAGTTCGGGGCGAGCGGTAAAATCGAGTCGAACAGCGGCGCGCAGGTGTTGTACGACATGGCTGGTTTCAGGGACATCGATCTCACCAGCCGTGGCGACATTCGGTTTGTGCGCAATACTGCGCAGACCAGCACCTTCCCCTCAGGGACGCGTACGACACTGCGGACGCCCGGCAACCTCACGCTCACGGCGGCCCAGCTCTATCCAACTACTGGCGCCCAGGCCGAGGTCTACGCTGCTTTCGATCCTTCGCTCCCTGACGCCAGGCTCTCCATCAAACGCATCGACGATGCATTGCCGCAGACGCCGTTCTCGGCCTTCGGCAGCTTGTCGCTCTATGCCACCGTTATCGACCAGGGTGGCGTCATCCGCGCGCCGCTCGGCGACATCGTCCTTGGTGCCGACAGCAACAGCTTCGGCACCATTAGCACGACCGGCGCAGTAAACCTGCTTCCTGGAAGCATCACATCGGTGAGCGCCGCCGGGCTGCTGCTTCCTTTTGGCGGCACGACGGACGGCGTGAGCTACAAGTACAACGGCGGCGAATTTTCGTATGGCGGGATCAATACGCCGGTCGGCGGCAGTATCACGTTCAACGCGCAATCCGTCGTCGGGCACCCGGGCGCGACGCTCGACCTCTCGGGCGGCGGCGAACTTGCGGGCTCGGCGTTCATCTCCGGCCGCGGCGGTTCGGTCGACATCCTGACCACGGCCTTGGCCAACGCCAATCCGGCAAATTCCTTCAGCGCCTCCGGCAATGCCGTCTATGCCATCATGCCCGGCTATGCAAGCAGCTACGCGCCGAGCGATCCCAGCACTCGGGCTGCACCGGCCACGGGCCAGCAGATCACGATACCAGCCGGCGTTCCCGGCCTGCCCGCCGGCACCTATACCCTGCTGCCCTCGCAGTATGCGCTGTTGCCCGGCGCCTTCCGTGTCGAACTCAGCGGCATATCAAAGGCCCCGCTCTCCGGCGCGATCAAGACAGAGTCCGGCTCCTATGGCTCCTATGTCGTGGATGCCAATACCAGCATTGCCAACACGTCGATTCAGCCGCCGCTTGCTGTCCGGGCGATCATCATGCCCGGAACGACGGTGCGCAAATATGCGCAATACAATGAGATGAGCTACAGCGACTTCGCGATCCAGAAGGCCGCGACGCTTAGCCAGACCCGTCCGGCATTGCCGGCGGACGCCAAGACCCTCAACCTGCTGCTCGCTGCCGGGGCCAGCGAAGCGCTGACCTTCGCCGGCACCGCCCTGTTTCAGCCCGCCGAAGGCGGAATAGGGGGGACGGCGACCGTTGACGTCACCTCTGCGGATGGTACGCGTCCGCCGCTGGAGATTTTCGGCGCCGCGCCAACGCCGGGATTTGATGGCGTTTCGGTGCGCGCGTCCGAGCTTAATGCGCTCAACGCGGGGCGGCTCTGGATCGGCGGCAGCAGGTGGTTGATCGGAGTCTCGTCGATCGTAGAGTTTCGCGGCAATACGGAAATCATCAATGTGCGCGCCGACGCCTATCTGCGCGCGCCCGAAATATTCCTCATAGCCGCCGACTACAATCCATATGATGACGTCGATGGCGGCCGGATCAATATCGAAGCTGGTGCGCGGATCGAAACCATCGGGATGGGCAAGCCGCCATTCGATTCATCCGACGGCCTGCTCTATTCGAGCCCAGGCACCATGGTCGCAGTCTCGAACGGATGGCTCAACTTCCTTCCCCCAGGCAACGGCGGAACCGGCGGGATTACAATCGCGCTTGTCCGAGCGGTTCGTGCACCAGCGACGCACGCATCGTCTCCGATGGCACAATTACGTTCCTTACCCCGGGCGAAATCAAATTCGGCACGAATTTCAGGTTGGGGGCGAAATACTTGTCGCTCGCGGTGCCTACGATCAATATCGGTGAGACCGCCGCGTTGGCTGATGCCAACGTTCCCACCGGCTTTCTGCTCAATCAGAGTGTGCTGAACATATTGCTGGCCGGCGATCCCAGTCTCGGTGCGCCGAAACTCGAGCGTCTGACATTGGGGGCCGCCAATTCGATCAATTTCTTTGGAACGGTGAGCCTCAACACCATCGACCCGGTAACCGGAAAATCTTCTCTGGATCAGCTCGTGCTGAACACACCCGCCATCTACGGGTATGGTGAGGCGGGCGATGTCCCGACGATCACCACCGGTACACTCTACTGGAACGGCGTGATCGGCAATGTTGTCGCTCCGCTGGACCAATATGGCAGCTTGCCTCCCGGCCCCGTGGTGCAAAATGGTCCCGGCACCGGCAGCGGCACGCTGAACATCAACGCCGAACACATCGTATTCGGCTACAACGATACAGAACGAAAGCGCAAGGACACGACGCTCGATCGTCTCTCGCTGGGCTTCTCGACCGTCAATCTCACCGCCAGCGATCGCATCACCTCCAATGGCAAAGGCTCGCTGTCGGTCTATCAGGCACAGGGCGATTATGTCGAAGGCCGCGGCTATTCCTATAGCGGTGGCGCCCTCAACCTGATCACGCCGCTACTGACAGGTGAGGCCGGCTCCGTCACCACCATCACGGCGGGCGGCGCGCTCACCATGCGCGCGCCGGCGGGCGCCGCGGTTGTCACGACGGATGCGCTCGGCGCCCAAATCCGCTTGAACGCGGCGAGCATCACGCAGTTCGACACCACCATCGGCCTGTCGAGCGGACGGCTGACCATGAATGCGACCGGCGACATCGTGCTCGCCTCGGGATCGAAGCTCGACCTCGCCGGCCGTGCCGTGCAGCTGATCGATCAGACCCGCTACAGCTGGGGCGGCGACGTGATCCTGACCAGCACGGAAGGCAACGTGGTCCAGCAGATGGGGTCGACGATCGATATCTCGGCCGCGAACAACGATGCCGGCACCGTGACGGTGGAGGCGCTGGGCGCCGGGGCGGGGCGGGTGGATCTGGCCGGCCTGATCAAGGGCG
>NZ_PSRR01000521.1 GCF_004296405.1 Bradyrhizobium sp. Leo170 | reverse complement strand
TGTTTGAGACCGTGGATAGCGTGCTGCGCACGCATCCGGAGGTCGGCGAGTACAATCAGAAGATTTGAGAACGTCTTCACCTCGTCATTGCCGGGCTTGACCCGGCAATCCATCCGGAAAGGGACTCTTTGCGAAGATCGATGGATACGCGGGTCAAGCCCGCGTATGACGACTTGTAGCAGCGGCTCGAGTGAGGCAATCCTCTTCTACGCCGCCGGCACCGGCAGCGCGGTCACCGACTTGATCTTCTCCATCGCAAAGCGCGAGGTGACGTTCTTCAGTGGCACGGCGCTGATCAGCTTCTTGTAGAAGATGTCATAGCTCGACATGTCCGCGACGACGACGCGCAGCATGTAGTCGACGTCGCCGGCCATCCGGTAGAACTCCATCACTTCAGGCATGGCGCTCACCGCGTCAGCGAATTTGCGCAGCCAGGCCTCGGAATGGTCGGAGCTCTCGACCGACACGAACACGGTGATGCCGAGCCCGATCTTGTTCTGGTCGACCAGGGCGACCCGGCGCAGGATCACGCCATCCGCCTCGAGCCGCTGGATGCGCTTCCAGCAAGGAGTGGAGGACAGGCCGACCCGATCGCCGATCTCGGCAACCGAGAGAGAAGCGTCCTCCTGCAGCACGGTCAGGATTTTGCGGTCAATGGCGTCAAGCCGGCGGTTGGCGTCATGCAGCGATACGGCGAGCTCGGTCATGAGAAGAAAGTTCCATATGAGGAGGTTAAATCCCTCATATATAGAAAAATCTTCTAAAGCAAGCCTATTGGCTGCTCTCGGCCGGGCGAGCGCTCTGGTCCTGCCCCAAAAACTGTTCAACTTCAGTGTGTTGCGGGGGCACTATGCGCCCGCGACGTCTCCCCCATGCAGCCAACGTCCGACCAGATGATGGGCTATGGCGAAAGGATGTGGACCAGCCAGGCCATCGGGATGCTGCCGCTTGAGCATCAAGGTCGCTTCCGCACGATCGAACCAGCGCGCATCCTCGAGCTCGGTGCGGTCGACGATGATCTCCTCATTGGTTGCGCGCGCGGTGCATCCGATCATCAGGGATGATGGATAGGGCCAGGGCTGCGTCATGTAATAATTGACCTCGGTGCAGCGGATTCCCGACTCCTCGAAGATCTCGCGCCGGACCGCGTCCTCGATGGTCTCGGCGGCTTCGACGAAACCCGCGAGGCAGGAATACATCCCCGGCGGAAATTGCTTCTGGCGGCCGAGCAGGCATCTGTCGCCGTGGGTCACCAGCATGATGACAACAGGATCGGTGCGCGGAAAATGCTCGGCCTTGCAGCTCGGGCATACGCGCTTCCAGCCGCCTTCCTTCATCGCGGTGCGCGCGCCGCAATTGGCGCAAAAGCCATGGCGCTGGTGCCAGGTCACCATGGATTTTGCCATCGCGATCGCCGAGAGCTGGTCGGGTGGGACGGTGCCCTGCATCGCCATGCCGCGCAGTTCGGTAACAGCGACATCGCTGCGGCCAACCAGATTTTCCGCTGCCTGCGGCGCAATGCCCATGCCGAATACCGGCGCGCCATCGCGCAGTCCCAGGAACACCGTGCCTGGATTGGCGCCGAATTTCAGCGCCTCCTCGACCGAAAGCAGCGCCCGCGGCCGCTTTCCTCCTGCTTCACCACCAGCGAGTCGCGGTAGATCACGTAAGCGCGGGCGTCGCCGCGGCTTTCCAGCGCGAACAGCTTCTCCTCATTGGTGCGCAGATGCGCGGCGCGGTCGAGAACATTGGTGACGAAAGCCGGCTGCCCCAGCGGAAAATTATTGAATGCTGACATCTATTCTTCAATCCAACCAGATCTTGCGGCGAAGCGCGCTGATGAAATTCTGCACTTCTTCGGCATCATGCGCCAGCGGCGGAACCACGCCCCATACCGGGCGCGGCCAGGCGGCGTCGCTGGTACGGCGCGCGATGATGTGAACGTGAAGCTGCGGCACCGCATTGCCAAGCGCTGCGATATTCAGCTTGTCGCATTTGGTGATTTCCTTCAGGGCGCGCGCGACGCGGGTGATCTCGGTCATGAGCTGCGCCTGCTCGACCTCCTCGAGATCGATGATCTCCACCGCGCCCGCGCGGCGCGGCACCAGCAATAGCCAGGGGTAATTGGCATCCTTGATGACCAGGACCCGGCACAGCGGCAGGTCGCCGATGTCGATCGTGTCTTCCTTGAGGCGTGCGTGCAGTGACCAGGCGGAGGTGTCAGAGGGCATGTGGGTTCCAGTGCGGCCATCGCTGATCTGATGGCGTCGGGCCAAAAGTGACCTGAAATGGACACCGCTCGCAACGTCATTTCAAGGCGCCATCATCCGCGAAAGCGGATGATCCAGTATTCCGCGATAGCGGTGCTCAGGCCGTGAGGGCGCGGGCGTACTGGATACCCCGCCGGAGCCTGTCATCAGGCTCGCCGACGGCGAGGGGTATGACGGGGCTAAGACCGGCTTGCTTTCCGGTCCTTTTGGCCCCAAATAGGGATCGGGAGATTGGCGGTGGACGAGCCACTCGCCAACCGGGTCAGGTCCGGAAGGAAGCAGCCCTAACGAGGTCCGGATCGGGTCGCTCGTCAGTCTCCTACCTGTTTTTCCGAGCGAATCATGCATAAGCCGGCCTGTTCCGCGGTTTTGCATTTGATTCCGCTCCTTTCCGCAAAGCCGGCCCGAGAGACATTCAATTGCGGATCGACCAATGAACGACGCTGGCGCTCCCCCAAATCAGGCTGACGGCGCCGGCGAGGCTGGCCTCAATGCGCCCGAGGCCGCGCGGCCCTACCGGGTGCTGGCGCGCAAATACCGCCCCTCCAGCTTTGACGATCTGATCGGCCAGGAGGCCATGGTGCGGACGGTCTCGAACGCGTTCGAGACCGGACGAATCCCGCAGGCCTGGATCCTGACCGGGGTGCGCGGGGTCGGCAAGACCACCACCGCCCGCATCCTGGCCCGTGCGCTGAACTATGAATTGCCCGACGGATCGGTGAAGGGGCCGAGCATCCAGATGCCCGTGCTCGGCCTGCACTGCCAGGCGATCATGGAAAGCCGGCACATGGACGTGCTGGAGATGGACGCCGCGTCCCACACCGGCGTCGACGATGTCCGCCAGATCAATGACAGCGTGCGCTATGCACCGGCGAGCGCCCGCTACAAGGTCTACATCATCGACGAAGTCCACATGCTCTCGACCGCGGCCTTCAACGCGTTCCTGAAAACGCTCGAAGAGCCGCCGGAGCACGCCAAGTTCGTCTTTGCCACCACGGAAATCCGCAAAGTCCCGGTCACGGTGCTCTCGCGCTGCCAGCGTTTCGACCTGCGCCGGGTCGAGGCCGATGTGCTGATGAAGCATCTCAGTAACATCGCGGCCAAGGAAGGCGTCGAGGTCGAGCCGGAAGCGCTCGGCATCATCGCGCGCGCCGCGGAGGGCTCGGTGCGCGATTCGCTGTCGTTGTTCGACCAGGCGATCGCGCATGCGGCCGGAACCGTGCGCGCGGAGGAAGTGCGGCAGATGCTCGGGCTTGCCGATCGCACCCGGGTGATCGACCTGTTCGATTCGCTGGCGCGCGGCGATATCGCGGCCGCCTTCACCGAATTCCGCGCGCAATATGATGTCGGCGCCGATCCGGTCGTGGTGCTGTCCGACCTCGCCGAATTCGTCAATTTCGTTACCCGCGTGAAGATCGTGCCGGCTACCGCCGACAACGTGGCGTTCGGCGAGACCGAGCGCGTCCGCGCCCGCGAGTTCGCGGCCAAGCTGTCGATGCGGGTGCTGTCGCGGATGTGGCAGATGCTGCTCAAGGGCATCGCCGAGGTGCAGACCGCCACCCGCCCGGCCGCCGCCGCCGAGATGGTGTTGGTGCGGATCGCCTACGTCGCCGACCTGCCGACGCCGGACGAAGCCATCAGGATGATCGAG
>NZ_PSRR01000520.1 GCF_004296405.1 Bradyrhizobium sp. Leo170 | reverse complement strand
GCTAGAGCATGATCCGGAAAAGTGTGAAGCGGTTTTCCGAAAAGATCATGCTCAAACAATAACCTAAAGCGCGATGATGATTCATCCTCATCTCATCGCGCTTTAGTTGACGCGCGACGGCGCCAGCCAACCGGCGTTCGCTCGCGACTCACCACCGGAAAACTACGGAGCTTTGCATCGCACAACGAGTCGCGTGATGCATTCGCGCATCGCTGCGCACTGTTTGTGCGCGGAGCTTAACCATTGCGCGTTGCTTGTCTTAGGGAACCACCGACTCAGTGCTACCATGCAGTGCATACCGAAACAGGAGTGGTTCGGATGCCTTGCTACAGCTTCGATCTCGTCGTTGGGGAAGAGTTCAGGAATCAGGGCTCGATCATTCTCGAGGACTTGCACGTCGCCTCCGACAGAGCCGACCAGCTCGCCAACGAGCTCTCGCAAGTCAAACCCGAGTTGAAAGCAAAAGGCTGCGCGGTTCGCGTCACCGATGCCGACAATATCGAGCTGTATCGCACGCCGCTCGATCCTGTGCCGGCGTGGCGCTCCGCAAGGCGGAACTGAGCAAGGGCTCGCTTCAAACCGCTTGAAGGCGGACGGCGCGCGAACGCGATCCGCCTTCGTCTGAAGAAGCCGGCGGCTTACATCATGCTGGCCGGCGTTGTGACCACGTCACTGCCTGGAAACGTGATGCCTCGCGCGCGCGTGGCGCGCCGGAGGCGCGACCGACAGATCGACACGGCCGATCGACGCCAGCGCATTCTGCGGATAATTATGGGTGCCGACGCCGAGGCTCTGATAGAACGCCTGCGCTCCAGGCTCCTGGACCGCCTGCTGCGCAGCCACCGGAGTTGCGATCACCGCCGATACCAATGCAACCGCGCTGAAAAGCTTGAACCTAGTCATTGCCTATTCCCCTTTCGACTTGACCAAACAAATCGTGTTTGAACTCTCGCCAACGTCTCGAAGTCATCGTGGCGTTCGCGGCTGCAGATAGCGATGAGACGTTCACGTTCAATAGAATGATATTCATCATCCAAAAAACATCATCGTGATCGGCCACGGCGGACGCGTGCTTTTGAAGGGGCCGGGGCATCCCCGCTTTTATGCGTCTTCGGAAGAAGCTTCGCCGTAGCGCTCAGCCGACGATGCGGACGTTCTCAATCGAGCGCTGAAATGGAATGATCTTCCCAAGCACCAAGCGCTGATGTACGCCGCGCCGTCCGCGCATCGCTGCTCGCGACCCGCGATTGGTCGTTCACGTTTTGCTGAGTTGCTGGAGCAGCCGCTGGGGCGATCATACTTCGATCGCCCCTAGCCGCGCAGATTGCGCGAATGCGATAATCCGCCGATCAGTTGCGAGGGGAATAGCGGATCACGCTCGCGCCAATCCGCCCTGCTTTGACCTGCAAGATCACGCCGCTAACAATCGATCAAACTCCGCCGGAGCATACGACGTCCCCTCTTTATCCGTGATCACGACCTGCCAGCCGGCGCTGGCGAAGACGCGCGCTTTGGCTACGATGATCAATGAGCTCTGGCGTTCGACCTTGACCTTCTCGTTGTCGCGTTCTGCGATCATTTTGTAGGACAATTTCTTTTTCCCATGTTTGTGCTTGCCCGGTTTTCGCCAATAGCCAACAGGCTTTGGCCGCAATTCGCCGGGAACGTGACGATTTGATGGAACGGCGCCGACGCCGCTTTGCTGTCGCGAGGGCGCACAGGAAGCGGCAACAAAAAAGCGGCCCTTGGGCCGCTCTCTTGTCGCTACTGTGTTCCTCAATAAGGATCGTAGTAATAAGCGTAGGAATCATACGGCTCGAACGGCGCAGCGGCGATCGCGGCTGCGGTACCGATCGCGCCACCGACGACGCCAGCTGCGACTTCGCCGGGACCGGGCCCGTAATAGGGTCGGTGATAGACCGGTCCGTAGTAGACCTGCCGATAATGGTAACCCATGCGGGGATAGCGGCCGGTGTTATAGGGCGTGCCGACGCCATAGCTGCCGGTCAGGTAGCGCGAGTTCGGATAGTTGAATCCGATCGAGCCGGGTTCCTGCGTGACTCCCTGCGCCATCAGCGGGGTGGCGAATGTCGTCGCCAACACCGCGGCGGCACTCAATAATGCGAGCTTCTTCATCGGTCCTCCTCCAATGGTGCCCCTTCGAAGGCCCAACTGTGGAACACGGGCACCGTTCCGACCTTTTATTCAACGCGCCGTGAAGTTCCGCCCGGTTTTTCCGCCGTCATTCCGGAGTGCGATGAAGTCGCGAGCCCGAAATGACCGTCAGAGATCTGCCCGGCGGGCGAGGACGATGCCGGCCACCGATCACTCTCCGTTGGTGAGCCACTCCGGCCCACGTCCGTCCTTCCGATAGTCGCGCCCAACAATCAGCGCATCGTCCCTGCCGGCGAATGCGATGAACTTTGCATTGGGGCTTACGATCAGGTGCTCGACGTCCCAGCCTCCGCCAATTCGGTCTGCCGAGGCGCAGAGCGAGTTGGTCCGCTGCAACGATGCAGCACTGAGGCCGTGAAATAGCTGTACGCAGATTCTCGCTCGATCGCTTTCGACCCGCTCCAGCTCGAGTTGGTCCTCTTCCTGTGAACTGTTGTCGTAGAAATCCGTCACGACGACAGTCTCTCCATGCAGACTCAGCCTCGGAAAAATGAACGATCCTTGTTTTTGCCCGATGCCATGGGGCTCGAAGTATTCGAGCCTGTCATTCTTCAGTTCGCAATCCGCGATCAGGAGATCCTGACGCAACCGACCGGCCACGCGGCTTGAAGCCGCACCCCGACTGGGCTCCAGCAGGACAAGACACCGCTCTCCATCGAGCGCAATATCGGCCACCGTAAGTTCATATGGAAGCTTGAACGGACCGGCACCAACAATCTGCCAGTACTGCATGAGCGGACGTTTTCCGGGTACGACCGTATAGAGGGCCTGGTAGCCGGGCAGAGCCCCGTCAGGACCCGGCAACTGCGAAGTGGCATGTGCAGCAAGCGTGTAATAGACGACATTTTTCGACTTGCTGTCTTTAGCGCAGCCGGGCCTGGGAGCCCGGGTCGGACATTGGTAGCTGCCGAGACTCCGAGAGCCGATCTGCGGCGTCGACACCCCGTAGATGCCGATCTTCGGATCACGCGGTCCGTATCTATCTTGGTCCGAGGCGAACACCATGAACTCAAAGCCGTCCTTCTCGATTGAATAACTCAGCGGCTCGGTCTGGCGCGGCTTCAGGCCGCCTGGATTGATGTCCCTGAGTTCGACTGCGCCGCCGTTGCTTCGGCTATACAGGTTGCCGGCGCCATCGGTCTGCATGGGCCCTTCGGGACCTCCGCCACTCTTTCGAATATGGATTGTCGAGGGCCACCTTCTGCCGCTCTCGTCGCGCAAGGCTCGAACCAGATGGTGGAAGGATTGTCGAACGACCGTTTCGCCTCTCGGCACTTCGCCGGGCCTGTAGGCGAGATCCGCTACCCCCGACACATACACGAAATCACCCCCACGAACGCAATCCGCGCGGGCATAGGCGGCCGGATAGACGACCAGCGGATGAGGATCGCCGCCGACCAGAGACAGCATGTACACGATATCGCTTGAGAACGTCTCAGCACCCGGCCCTTGAGGCGCCTGCTTATCGACGAAGGTCAAGGTTTCATCGGAGCACCAACTGATGCTCGATATCTTCGTTCCGAATTTGCCGAGATCGACAATATCGCGCGCGGTCGGCACCTCGGCCGTCGCTGGCGACACGTTGAAGAGAAATACCAATAAGAGAACGACTAGGATCATCTTCGACTGCTGCCCCCCTTTACTATAATACGTTTTTCAGGGCGCGCGCGAACGTGCCGACCCGGTGGCTCGCAATGACGATGTGGAGGCATGGGTGCGACAAAACAACCCGACGGGCAAATCAGCAAAAGTCTGTCTACCCCTGCAGCG
>NZ_PSRR01000519.1 GCF_004296405.1 Bradyrhizobium sp. Leo170 | reverse complement strand
GCCACCTTCTCCCACAAGGGGAGAAGGGAAGGCGGCCGAAATCACTTCGGGCTTCCCGTCAGCACCTTCACGCCGCCGAACGCAGTCACCTCGCCACGACGCAGCATCACGATCTGGGTCGCGAGCTGGCGCAGTTCGGCGGCGTCGTGGCTGACATAGACCATGGGTATGCCTTCGTCGCGCAGCCGGATCAGATAAGGGAGGATCTCCACTTTTCGCCCTTCGTCGAGTGAGCCGAGCGGCTCGTCGAGCAACAACAGGCGCGGCTTCGACAACAGCGCGCGCCCGAGCGCGACGCGCTGGCGCTCGCCGCCGGAAAGTTTTCCAGGACGGCGATCCATGAGATGGCCGATGTCGAGCAGGTCGGTGACGCGGCTGTGCTGCGCCGGATCATCCGGCAGGCGGTTCATGCGCCGCCCGTAATCGAGGTTCTGCCGCACGTCGAGATGCGGGAACAGCCGCGCGTCCTGGAACACATAGCCGATGCGGCGCCGGTAGGGCGGCACATGCACGCGCGCCTCGGTGTCGTCAAGCGTCTCGCCATCGAGCGAGATGATGCCGCGGTCGGGCTTCAGCAGTCCCGCGATCATGTTGATCAGCGAGGTCTTGCCGGCGCCCGACGCGCCGAACAGGCCGGTGACGCGGCCTTCACTGGTGAAGGTAGCCGAAAGCGTGAATTCGCCAAGGTGCTTGGTGACGTCGACGCGCAGCATGGTCAGTTTCCGTGCAGCCGCTTCGTCGCGCGCCGTGCGAACCACTCCGATGCAACAAGCGCGCTCATCGCGATCACGATGGAGATGATGACGAGCCGCGCCGCCGCAAGGTCGCCCTCGGGCGTCTGGATCAGCGAATAGATCGCTGACGAGATGGTCTGGGTCTCGCCCGGGATGTTGGAGACGAAGGTGATGGTCGCGCCGAACTCGCCGATCGCCTTGGCGAAGCCGAGCACCATGCCGGCGAGCACGCCCGGCAGCGCCAACGGCAAGGTCACGGTCAGGAACACCTGCCAGGGCGCCGCGCCCAGCGTTCCCGCCGCCTGCTCCAGTCGCCGGTCGACGGCCTCGATCGAAAGCCGGATTGGCCGCACCAGCAATGGAAAGGCCATCACGCCGCAGGCGAGCGCCGCACCGGTCCAGCGGAAGGCGAAGACGATGCCGAGATGATCGGCAAGCCATGCGCCGAGAAAGCCGCGGCGGCCGAGCGCAAGCAGCAGGAGATAGCCGGTGACAACGGGCGGCAGCACCAGCGGCAGGTGCACGAGCGCGTCGAGCACCGACTTGCCCCAGAAGTCACGGCGCGCCAGCAGCCACGCCAGCGCGATCCCCAGGGGGGTCGCGACCAGTGTTGCGACGACAGCGACCCGCAACGACAGCAGGATCGCCGTCCACTCGGTCGGCGAAATCTCGAACACGTGGGCTCAGATCATGCTTCCACTTTTCCGGATCATGCTCAGGTCGTCGGCGTGATCAGGAACTTGAAGCCGTACTTCTCGAGGATGGTCTTTGCCGCCGACGATTTCAGGAAGTTGAGGTACTCGGTGGTCTCGGGCTTCGCCGTCGTCGTCGCCGCGACCGGATAGATGATCGCGGGATGGCTGTCGGCGGGGAAGGTGCCAACGATCTTGACGCCGGGCTCCACCTTGGCGTCGGTCGAATAGACGATGCCGAGCACGGCCTCGCCGCGGGCAACCAGCGTCAGTGCCGCGCGCACGCTTTCGGCCATCGCGAATTTCGGCTCGGCTGCCTGCCAGGCGCCAAGCTTCTCCAGCGCCGCCTTGGCATATTTGCCGACCGGCACGGCCTTGACGTCGCCGGTCGCGATCCTGCCGTCGCCGGCGAGTTTTGCGAGATCAAAGCCGGCGCCGATATTGACGTTGTCGATCTTGGAGTCCTTCGGCGCGATCAGCACGATGCTGTTGCCGAGCAGATTGACCCGCGTCGCCTCGTTGATGTTCTTCTGCTTGATCGCGTAGTCCATCCAGTCGGTGTCGGCGGAGACGAACACGTCGGCCGGCGCGCCCTGCTCGATCTGCTTTGCCAATGCCGAGCTGGCGGCATAGCTCGCATTGACCTTGACGCCGGTCTTGGCGGTGTAGGCGGCATCGATGTCGTCGAGCGCGTTCTTCATCGAGGCGGCCGCGAACACGGTCAAGGTCTTTTCCTGCGCACTCGCAGGTAAGGCGGCTGAAGACAGCACAAGGACAAAGGCGGCGACAATTCCGGCAAGGCGGTTCATGGCAGGCGCTCCATCACGTCCTCATGCGCGCGGACCGCGCGCACTTCGGGCGTTGGTTGAATCGGTGTGGTCCGCGACAGACGGAAGCGCCGTTCCGAGGAGCCCCGAGGCTTGCGGCCGCCGGGGATATCGCGGTGGGAACATAACAGGCTGGTCGCGTGGGTAAAGGCGACCGTTTGTCTAGAGCTGGATAACTTTTCCTGGAAAAGCCATCCAGCTCCAGCTCTTTGTTTGGGCATGATCTTTTCGGAAAACCGGTCTCCACTTTTCCGGATCATGCCGTTGCCCGTCATTCGCTCGGCAATATCGCGATCGAGATCGAATTCTCTTTGGCCCCGCTGATCTGCAGCACGAACGCGCTCGCAGAAAGCTCGAATTTTACTGTCTTGCGGATACCGTCGCAGTCGGTGGCGCCGCTGAATGCCTTGGGCTTGAGGAAGTGACCATCCTGCACCACGTCCAGCCAGGCGCCGGACGACAGGCTGATCGTGTAAAGGCCGGCCTTGGGCGCATTCTTGAAGCTGGTGAAGCCGGCAAAGGTGCCGTCCTTCGGCGCCCGCTCCGGCGGCGTCGGCAGTTTTGCATCTGCCGGGGCTGCCAGCGCCAGCGTGAATCCGCTTGCGGGCAATGCCGCAAACTCGTTGCCCGATGTCAATTTGGCGCGATCCGGCGCGGTCAGCGCGGCGCGCTCGCGATCGATCGGCCATTTGAACTTGTCACAACCACTCGGTTCTTCCGCCGCAAGAACGGGAACGGCACCGAGCAACAGCAACGAGGCAATGAGGAGTCTGCGCATGATCAATCCACTCCTATCATGACATCTGAAGCTTTGATGACAACGATGACCTTGTCGCCAGCCTTGATGCCCAGATCATCGACGGCTTCATTGGTGATGGAGGATGTCACGACCTGGCCACCGCCGATGTCGACGCGGACATGAGAAGTGGTCGCACCCTTCTTCACGTCAACGACGGCACCCTTGATCTGGTTACGTGCACTGATGCGCATCATCAATCCTTCAATGTTGATCATCCCGTGTGTGACGACGGCCTGCATCGACAGATTGGGATGAAACAGGATCAGCAGCCCTGACCCGAGGTTTTATCGCGCTTACGGAGCGACTCCTCCACTTTAGCGCACCTTGCGGTCGAATGAAAACACCATTGCGCTGATCACGGTTTCGCGTCCGGTGCATTCAGCACCGCTTTGCAGGCGGCCGGCATTTGCGCCAGCGTCATCGGCGGCTTCGGCTTTGGCGGTATCAGCGGCGGTTTCGGATGCAGCACCGCATCGGAGAACCAGAAGGCGAAGTCGGAAGGGTTGCAGCCTTCATCCTCCGACTGCGACGGCTGGCCCTCGCATTCGGTGGCGCCGGCCGGGCAGCGCATGCGGATGTGGAAGTGATAGTCGTGGCCCCACCACGGCCTGATCTTGGCGAGCCAGCTACGGTCGCCCTTGGCCTCGCGGCAGAGCGCCTTCTTGATCGCGGCGTTGACGAAGATTCGCTGCACGCCCGGCTCCTGCGCGGCGTCGCGCAGCACCAGCACATGGCCAGGGGTGAACACCTTGGGATCGATATCGAGCCGATCCGGCCGCACCATCATCACCGCCGACATGTCCTCGCGGTCCTCGCGCGACAGCCTGCGGTCGGGCATCGGTGTCAGCCAGACGTCGGCATCCAAACCGATCTGGTGACTGGCATGGCCGCTCAAGGCG
>NZ_PSRR01000518.1 GCF_004296405.1 Bradyrhizobium sp. Leo170 | reverse complement strand
ACCCAGACCTAGCCTCCCGGACGCGCCAGCCCAACGAGGCCTCCGCAACAAAAAAAAACGCTTCATTCCTCACGTTTTTCAGCAGACTGTTAGGGCTATCCGTCACTGTGATCGACGCCCGCAGCAGGCTTACTGTCCAAGGCGCTGGCTTCATTGCGCGACATCGGCTTTTTGGATGCTGCGCCGTCTGGCCAGATCACCTTTGCCGTATTCCATACCTTGGGATCCTCCATCGCTTCCCTGGACGAGATCGCCGAGACCGCCAATTTCATGGCTGGTGCAAAATATTTTCTGGTCAAGAACTTCATCAACGACACTCAGTTCTTCCAGTGGGACCAGTCGACCTACATCTCCTATTTCCACCGAATCAAGAACGCGACCGAGTTGACGATCCCTAAGCTCAATGAGATGGCCTATGAGCAAGTCGAAGTTGCTTCCGTCCCGTTCGTCGACTTCATAGCCAACAAGGGCCGGCACGACGAGGCCGTGAACTACTCGTTCGTGCTGCGCGGGTATGTCCGGCACTGGCTCGCCAATGTGTGGCGCGAATATGATCGCATCAACTTGACTGAAGTGGCAGGCGCCAAGTCAGTGACCGGCGGCGGCGAAAAATAATCGCTCGTTCGCCCATTGAAGGCCTGAACCCCCTACGAAACTCGCTCGATGTTAGCCACGCCCGTCTACATCATCTGCTCTCCGACCCCGCAGGTCGGCAAGACCCTCGTCTCTCGTCTTCTGAGCGAGTTCTTGCTGCTGAAGAACGGCTCTGCGCTCTCCTTCGACGTCAACCTGAAGGAGCCGTCACTCGTCGATTACCCCCTAACATCACTGAGACAGCGGATGTGATCGACACCTACGGCAAGATGCAGCTGATGGACCGGCTTATCCTGCACGACCGAGTGGCCAAGGTCATCGACCTCGGCTTCCATGCCTTCGATGAATTCTTCAAGATGTGCGAGGAGATCGGCTTCATGAAGGAGGCGCTCGGTCGCCGTGTCGCCCCCATCATCCTATTCGTCGCCGCTAGCGACCGCGCCTCCTCGCGCAGCTATGAGATGCTGCGGCGGCGGATTCCGCCGGGGGCGCTGGTCACCGTCCACAACGAATTCGTGCTGCGCGGAGAGTTACCTGACGCCATGGATGGCGGCCGTGTACTCCGCTTTTCGGCGCTACCGGTATTTCTAAAGACTTACGTCGACCGACTGAGCTTCTCATTCACGGGATATCTTCGCGACGAGAAGGATTCGTCCAGCGAGTTGCATCAGTGGATCCGGCGGAATTACACCATGTTCCGCGATCTCGAGCTATTAGCGATGCTACAGCCGTCGCCTTGAGTCGGGCTCTACATGTGGAGAGCTCCCGTGATACAAGAGTGTTTGAGGTTTCATCGGAGTGCTTGCGGCGCATGGTTTCCGAAAGATTGGCGAGGTTGTGTGCCCGCTATCAGGATAGTTCGGACAGTACCGATGGGCGCGTAGCGCAGGAGGCGTGCTTAAACTGGGAGCGGCGTGCCTCCCGATCGAGCCTAGCGCTTGATCGAGAGGCCATGATTGATCTAGCTCGATCATGGTCATTCACGATGTGCCACGGGAAGGCTCGTATTGATCCGACGTGCCGTGTCGGGACGGCCTTATACGTGGTTTGAACGAAAATCACGTGGCACGTGCACCGCATATTTCTTGAGAAACAACGCCGGCGCCATTTTCACATTGTGCCCTTCTGACACTCGTCAGCTTCTTAACAGCTAACTCTCTTAGGATGAGAACCTCGATATCTAGACGGCGACGCCACCTATCATGAAGGAATGAACATCGGAGTGCTTGATCTCGGAGTAATCGGAGGCGTTGGCGGCGGTCTCGGCCGCGGCAAATGATGGTGATTGTGTGCTGGTTTCAGGCTTCGGCAGCCGGATTCTCGGCCGAAAATTCCATCGCTTTCACTCAATCACCTTGCCGTGCGCCAGATACGAGCTTTGCTATGTGATGTGAGGTGCCATGGAGCGAACGAATAACAATTTCAACCTGTTTGATTTTGATGTGGAAGGATTCGCGCAAGCGTACTATCAGCAGCCGCAGGTGGGGCAGCAATCGGGCACCACGAGCCCGCAAGCAAGCTTTGAACAGCAAATGGACGAGTTGCAGCTCAATTCGTCTGATGAGAACTCCGCAAAGTCTAGTTCGCCTGATGAGGGTCCCGCAGACGGCGGTGAAGGACTCCGGCGCGGTGCCCTCGGCTGTTCAATGCGGATGCCGCCACACTCGCGCTTGAGGGACAACTCGTTCAGCAGCACGCGCCACAGCGTGGACCTCCCCCGCGCCAACTTTCGAGCTTCGGCCCAAGTATCGCCGCGGTCCAATTTGCGGGATGATCTGTTCAGCAGTACGCGCTATACCCTGCCATCTGAGGAGCAGCCCGCGACTGAGACGAAGAACAGGAAAAATCGCGGACTGTGGTCGCGTATCAAATCAGGGGTTGGAAAGGCGTTTGGGGCGAGCCACGGCGAAAAGCCGTCTGGCTCCACGGCTCGGCAAGAGATCCTTTCAACGAAGTTTCGCGTGGATTACGCCAAGCAGCCCGGCCGAACACGCGGGGTCCCTGAGGAGGACGAGGCGCTGTTTGAGGACTTCAAAAGCAAAGCCAGTCTCACCCAGGACGACGGCACCAAACCACTGGGCGACGGCACCATCAAAAACGCGATAGCCGATCTGCGCCATTTGAGCGCCCGCCTTAGCCAGAACGGGAGGCCATCAATCGCGGATCGAATTGGCAACCCCGACTTGGAAGCTGGCTTGGATGACGATGTGGAAACCTATGCGAATGATCGCAGCAGGCGCATCAAAGCGGCATTGAAAAAGCTCCGCGACGTCGGCGCCGGAAGAACGTTGTCAGTCGATATCCGCCGCCTTGTTCCTTATCCCGCAGACGCAACCCTCATCGACATGTGGGCCAGCGCGGAAAAGGCGACACACAGGATTGAGCCGGAGACTGTCGATCGACACGCACGCCGCCTTTACAGGCTGAGTGATTGGCTGCAAACGCGCGACAAGGGGGCCATGGCTGGCCGACTCAATGACGATGGGCTGACCCGAGATGTTGAACAGTACAGGCAGCAAACCGAGGACACCAAAATCAATGCCGATTTGCTCAGGCTTCGGCGATACCAACAAGTCCTCGAGGCGAACAGAGCGCTAGGGTTGCCTCCTCCTGAGCACGCGCGTCCGCTCGCCGGGGAAGGCGCTCGGCAGAACGCTTCGCCGCAGGAGCTTCCGGCGACGCCGGCCACCCCGAGCGCGGGCGCTTGGGATTGGTTTAGAGAGGCGATGCAAGAACCCGCGACATCCACGCTCACACTGCGCCATAGCCCACAGCCCAGCCCGTCGCAAGGACTTCCCGCAACGCCGGCCACCCCGAGCGCGGGAGCTTGGGATTGGTTTGGGGAGCAGATGCAAGAACCCGAGCCATCCTCTGCCAGAGCCCCGTCATCAGACATCTACGGCGGTCTAGAGCCACTGGTTAACCTGAATCCGCCCACACCGTATCAATTGCGGGACGATGCTCACTCTGCG
The DNA here is from genome assembly GCF_004296405.1 of Bradyrhizobium sp. Leo170. Lineage (GTDB taxonomy): Bacteria > Pseudomonadota > Alphaproteobacteria > Rhizobiales > Xanthobacteraceae > Bradyrhizobium. Next base: position 409 of record NZ_PSRR01000518.1, on the reverse strand, counting down.
CCGGCGCCTGACTTCGCCAGACCGCCGTCGTTCGTCGGGCCATCAGGGGCCCCTCAGGATCTACTGGATATCGGACCTATCGTCGGCGAGGGCTGGCGCCACGGCTCGCAACCGGCCTCAGAAGTCCTGATCGACGTACTGAGTAACATCAATCTCCTGCCGAACCAGTTCGGCCCAAGCCGGTTCGCGATCAACGGCGAGCATTACTCGGCCACGTTTGGGCCGGCAGGGCGCAGGGACGTTCGTCTCATCCATCATCCTCGCGCGAGGCCGATGAATGAAGCTGGGCCATCCCGTCAGCCCGTCGCGGATCTTGGGTTTCTTATCCGCGGGGGGTGGCAGCACCGCGAACGCTGGCTTCCGACTTACCTTGTTCGTGTACTAGAGGGGGAGCGCCGGATGCCGGAAG
>NZ_PSRR01000517.1 GCF_004296405.1 Bradyrhizobium sp. Leo170 | reverse complement strand
GCGCGAGCTCGCGCCACGGCAGCGGATCGGGAAGGTGGGCGCTCAAGGGGGGCATCGGGTGGCCGGCTTGGCAGATGAGGTTCGCTCATGACGGAAGTTTTTCCCTCGCTGAAATCGCAAGGTGAAAAGCCGGCGCCGATTTTCCGCTAAGCGTTGCAAATTGAAATCGCTAACGGAAAGCGACATAAACGCAGCCGGTTCGCGCCACTAGGCACCGGTTCACGAAACTAAGCCCGCCGACACAAGGCCTTGATAACCTTAGAGACTATCGCTCGAACGGAAGCTATCAGACCAATCGCTTCCGTCACAGCGATTGCTCTCGCCCTGCGGATCCTTTTGTTGATCGTGTTGGACGTCCGGCGCGAGCCGCCGCCGCCGTCGTACGACGCATGGTAGCGCATCTTACCACTCACCTCGCAACCCTACTCAATCCTTACCAGCCGGCCGGCCGACGAATACGTTGGCTCTCAGCGAATGCATCTCATCGAGCATAGACCCCTCTGCCATGCAGATTCGCGTCAATCGCGATTGCCAACATTCGCCGAATCCTGCGTTGCGACGGAGCAAGTCAGCATGGTGATGAGAGCTTCGTATCCTTCGTTGGATTAACCGGGTGGGCCGAGTCGCGGTGAGTCGCGCTTTCGGTGTCGGATTTGGTCGGTTGGCAGCTCGAGTCGGGGGCAGTAGGGGTCATTTGACTGTAGCATTAACGGGGTCGGAAAACGACGCGGGCGCACTCCGAGATTGCTTGCAAGTCTACGATAAGATTGGGCGATTCCTAACGAATCATTCCCTCGTTCCATGCGATCGCGAACGGCCGTTAAGATGCTGTTAACCTTAAACTACTTGCCAGACAGCCCGAATCCCCCATACTGGCGCCTGATCGGCGCATTTTGTCATTTATGGCGCCATTTTCTTAGGCGGATGGATTCGGATGGGACTGCTCCCGACATTCGAGTTTGACGAGAAAATCCTCTCCCAAGGCGACGAGATCTCGCGGAAGCTCGATCAGCTTCGCCTGGAGAAATTTCCTCCGGACGCGAAGAAGACGCTGCGTCTCTTCCCGATGTCGGAAGTCGCCCATTATCTCGGCATTACTCCGAACAACCTCAAGAGGCTACATCTCGAAAAAAAAGGTCCGGAGCCTACCATCGCGACTGGCGGTCGGCGCTTGTACACGGCCGAACAGATGATCGAGCTCCGGCACTACCTTGATAAGAACGGTCGATCCGACGCGAAAAAATACGTTCCGTTCCGCAAGCCCGGCGAGAAGCTCCAGGTGATCGCCGTCGTCAATTTCAAAGGCGGATCCGGGAAGACCACGACGGCTGCTCATCTCAGCCAGCACTTGGCGCTGACTGGACATCGTGTACTAGCAATCGACCTCGATCCGCAGGCCTCGCTCTCTGCGCTTCACGGCTTTCAGCCGGAGCTCGATCGAAATCCATCACTTTACGACGCGATCCGGTACGACGAAAAGCGTCGGCCAGTCGCCAGCGTCATTCTGCCGACCAACTTCCCTTTGCTCGATATCATCCCAGCGAATCTTGAGCTTCAGGAATACGAGTACGACACGCCCCTCTCGATGCAGAGCTCGAACGAGGGAAAGCGGTTCTATGAACGCCTCGGCCGGGCGCTTGAGGAAGTGGACGATCGATTCGATGTGGTGGTTATCGATTGCCCGCCCCAGCTCGGCTTCCTGACATTGACGGCGCTGACCGCTGCCACATCTGTTCTGATCACGGTGCATCCGCAGATGCTTGACCTCATGTCCATGAGCCAATTCTTGCTCATGCTTGGAAACTTCGTGAGGGCTATCCGAGAGAAGGGCGCGGCGGTCAAGATCGATTGGCTCCGCTATCTGATCACCCGATACGAACCCACGGATGTTCCGCAGACCCAAATGCTCGGCTTCATGCAGTCGATGCTAGCCGAGGAGATCCTCAAGAACCCCATGCTGAAGTCGACCGCCATCTCGGATGCAGGGCTGACGAAGCAGACCCTCTATGAGGTCGAGCGCGGCAGCTTCAATCGGGATACCTACGATCGCGCTGTTGAGGCGCTGGACGCAGTGAATTTCGAGATTCAGGCGCTCATCCACCGGGCGTGGGGGCGTCTGTAATGTTGACCGCAGTCAAAACCGCCGAAAACCTCTGCGACTTCAAGAGCCTAAGGCAAAATAAGAGGCTTGGTCATGGCTCGTAAAAACCCCTTCGCCAACATTCTTGACGATCAGCGGCATGTCGTTGAGGACGTCGCCGCCGATCAAAAGCGGCCGTCCCGCCCGGTGTCTGACTATGCGGCCAAGGGCGCGTCGCGCTCGCTCCTCAAGTCGATCGATGAGCTTGCGGCGAGGGCTGACAAGCTCGTAGAGGGCGAAACGGTCGTTGAGCTCGAGCCCGACTTGATCGACGCTTCGTTCGTCCGCGATCGTCGTGCTGACGACGAAGCCGAATTCAACCAGCTGCTGGAGCGAATCCGCGAGCGCGGCCAGGACTCCCCTATTCTGGTCAGGCCGAATCCAAAGTCGGCCGGCCGCTACATGGTGGTCTTCGGACATCGCCGCTGGAAAGTCGCTCAGGCCCTCGGCCGAAAGGTGCGAGCCGTCGTCAAGGACATCGAGGATCGAGACCATGTGCTTGCGCTTGGTCAAGAGAACGCTGCACGTGCGGACGTTCCGTTCATCGATCGCGCCCTCTTCGCCGCCGACATTGTGCGCTTTCGCTACGACGACGACAACGCAATCATTCTGAGCGCGCTCTCGATCGACCGGACGACACTCTCAAAGATGCTGTCGGTCGCGGGCCTGCCCTCCCCCATCTTGGATGCCATAGGCCAAGCGAAGAACGTCGGCCGGGATCGCTGGTATGAGTTGAAGCTGCTGCTCGATAGTCCGGCAAACCAGGAGCGCGCTCTCGAGACTATTCGGGAGGATGCCTTCTCCGCGCTGTCGAGTGATGCACGGTTCGACTTCCTGGTTCGCAAATTGAAGTCGAAGCCGTCGCGCAAGCAGAACCAGACAAGTAAGCGAAGCTGGACACCCCAGGATAATGCGCTCTCGGCGGAAATTTCGGCCGAGGGAAAGAAGTTCACGTTGGCGCTCAAGGCAAAGACGTCTGACGCCCGCGCGTTCGGCGAGTATCTGTCGGAAAACCTCGATCAACTTTACGAAGCTTTCCGCAGAGAGACGATCTCACAGGAGACTGGAGGCTAATCCCGCAAAAGAAAAAGGCCCCCGAAACGAGGTTCCGGAAGCCCTTCTCTGTTATGTTTGGCGACTGGCAGAATCCCACTTCCGCGAATCGGTGTCAAGTCCAACGGACGCAGTAATGCGCTCGTTTTTGGAGGGCTGACTTCTTTTGCCTAGCGACAGGTGAAGGAAAATGCAGACACCCATATCAACGACGCCCTTTGGGCGGCGGCCGATGACGCTCGGCATGATTTCAAGCCAGCTGGCCGCGAAGGCAAAACCTGAGATGGCCATTGTTCACAAATGGCACGTCTTTCAGCACATCAAGGAGGCGCGCCAGGTTCTCGGCGCAACCGACCGTGCGCTCACGATTCTGCACGCGCTGTTGTCATTCCATCCCGAGACCGCGCTCGAGGCAAACAGCGAGTTGATCGTCTGGCCCTCCAACGAGCAGTTGATGGCGCGGGCCAACGGGATGCCGCCGACAACGCTGCGCCGGCATCTCGCCGTCCTGGTCGACTGCGGTCTGATCATTCGCAGGGACAGCCCGAACGGCAAGCGCTTTGCGCGCAAAGGGCATGGCGGAGAAATCGAGCAGGCCTATGGCTTTGACCTGGCGCCGATGGTGGCTCGTGCCGAGGAGTACAAGACGCTCGCGGAAACCGTCCAGGTCGAGAAGAAGGCGTTCCGCGTAGCCAAGGAGCGCCTGACCATCCTGCGCCGGGACATCGTGAAGATGATCGAAGCCGGTGTTCAGGAGGGCGTGCCGGGAAACTGGAAGCGGTTTCTG
>NZ_PSRR01000516.1 GCF_004296405.1 Bradyrhizobium sp. Leo170 | reverse complement strand
TGGGTTGGCGGTGGCCGGCATGGTCACGCAGGCCAATGGCATCGCCGAACGCCGGGCTTCGGAGACCATGCTGAAGGCGAGACGCAAAGCCGCAGGCCGCCGCATCACAGCCGGCGAGGACAAGGCGTACGATACGACCGATCATGTCGCCAATCTTCGCGCCATCGGCGTGACGCCGCATGTGACACAGAACCAGGCCGTCACCAAAACCGGCAAGACCCGCAACAGCGCCATCGACGAACGAACCACGCGGCATCCGGGGTACGGCATGTCGCAATCCCGCCGGGCGATGGTCGAGTGCATTTTCGGATGGGGCAAGCAGCATGGCACCATGCGCAAAACCAAACATCGCGGCATCGCTCGCGTCGCCGCCGACTTCCTGCTCAATCTGATCGCCTACAACCTGATCCGCATTCCCAAACTGCTTGCCGTTTAGCCGCCTCGCGTCAGGGTGCCCCTAACAACAGGCTAAAAATCCAACCGCCCACCCCGCCGCTCCAACAACAACCGCCGAGAAGGCGAAAACTCTCCATTTTAAGGTTTTTCAGCAGACTGCTAGTTCAACACCGATCGGGACATCCCCAGGAGTATGGCTAATGCGCATTAATAATAGTGTGGTCGGAATGATGTTGCAGAACGTGCACCGCACCGAGACTTCGCGGCAGGGCGCTGTGGTCACGCACAAGGCGAATACGAGTGCGCTGACCAATTTCCGAGCTTCTCGACAGGCCACGTCTGATCTCCGTAACTCAAATAGCCCGCAATCCCGGGGCGGAGAGGACACAAGTGGAGACCGCGACTTGCTGGGCCAGGCCTCTCGCGCAATGAAGTATGCATTGGGGGTGGCCGGTGCGGCATATCTCTACGACAAGACTACCAATGATTTCTTCCTCTCGACCACGTCGTTACACGATGGCAAAGGTGGATTCACGAGCAACGACAGGCTCAATAAGGCATCCGAAATAGCAAAAGTCCGTTTCCGCCACTACCACAGCAGCAGTCCAAAAGAGCAGAAGCGGAACAATCGGTCGATTAATTCCGTGCGGACCTGCGGCAACAACCAGTTCGTGACCATGACCGACTATCGGGCAGCTACGAAAGTGCACGTCATGCACCTCGTAAACACGGAGAAGGCGCGCCAGTCGCTGGTGAAGAGCCTTACGTGCCTCAAGGGCCAACTCGTGAAAGCTGACCACGTTGCCAAATATGATCCGCCTCTCGTACCGAATGATCCCGATTTGACGAAGAGCAGCCTGTACGAGCAGAAGAACAAATATGCGCTGACAGGCGTCGCCAATGACGAGACCGGGGCTCGCGGGTACACCTCGCGGTCGATCACCCGACCGTTCGTGCTCAAAGGCTACAAACACTTCAAAGACGTCTCCGAGACGAAAGGCTTGTCACCGCGGCAATGCGTGGAGTCGCTCGAGGCCTTGCTGGAGAAGGACGACAAGCTTAGCGAAGATGCGCAGTTTGCCGCCGGCCAAGCGATCTTGAACTTGAGGCAGGTCTATGCCGCAGACGAGCACTGGGGACATGCCGAGAAGATCGTCATGAAGACGCTGGCGCAGCACGGTTTTCTGTCGCCGGACGAGACCTACAAGATCGATGAGAGCTTGATGTTCGAAGACCCGTCGAAAAGCATCTTCAAGCGAAATACCGGTGTCATAGGACCACTATTGCACAAGCTCGAAGCCCGCTTCCATAAGTTTTGGCTGAAGAATGATCCTGGAGCACTCAATGATCTTCAGCCCATGGCGGCCTCAAAAAACATGGAGAACCTGGCCATAGCTCACTTCAAGTTGAACGAGCAGGGTAACGGGTTCGAAGACTGCTCGGGCCTCGGGGACTCGTTCACATGCGCCAATGCTGTGGCGTGCATCAACCACGCGAGACTGATGAGCGCGGAAGAACCGTTGTCCAAAGACGATGTAGTCGTGATCATTGGGTGCCTCAATGCGGTATATGACGATGCCAGCGGGATCCGGCATACGCTCCACGAGACCGCACGAGGGTGCTTTGCAGGCGCCGGCTATACAGTGGCGGATGCAGATCGGTTCTACGAAGACGTATGTAGGATGGCTGCGGAAGAGTTCTATGGCGGAGAAAAGCTGTGAAGTGGGACGTCGACCGATAGGCCAATTGCGAAGCCGAAGCGAGAGCGACGACGTCCCGATCCGCTCGTCAAAGCCACGCCACGAAGGCGATGCTCGTTATAGAAGGCGATCCAGCGGGCGATTCCGTCCTTGGCCTCGCTGCCGTCGGCGTATCCCTTCAGGTAGGTGAGTGGCAGATGCGGCTGTATCCGAGCCAACTGCTTGTCGTTGAGCCAGAACAGTCCTTTGCGCATCGAAGCCCCCATGCCGACTCAACTCGGCCCGAGGGAATCAGAAACCGCTAATTGAGTACAGCCCTAGTGGTGAGGGGAATATGTCCTGAGAGCTATCGCTGAAAGTTGGTGACGGCGGGAATCGGGAAGGCGGCATATCGTGGGGGTGCTTGACGCCTCCACTTCTCCACCGTAGGAGCGATATGCCGTGTCCAAAGATAACATCATCAAGCTGATTCAGCCAGGAAACGTCGCCGATCAACGCACCGAAATCTTGCGCAATGGGGCGCGTGCTCTGTTGGCTCAGGCGGTAGAGGCCGAGGTCGCGGACTTTCTCGGCAAGCATGCCGATTTGAAGACTGCGGACGGCCACCAGCGCGTCGTCCGCCACGGTCACCTGCCGGAACGCGAGGTGATGACCGGTATCGGTCCGGTCGCCGTCCGCCAACCGCGTGTACGCGATCGCGAGGCGGGCGCTACCGACCCCGACCGCATCCGGTTCTCTCCGTCGATCCTGCCGCCCTACATGCGCCGCTCGAAATCGATCGAGACGCTGCTGCCGATCCTTTACCTGAAGGGGATCTCCACCGGTGACTTCTCCGAGGCGCTGGCGGCGCTGCTTGGCAAGGATGCTGCCGGATTGTCGGCATCCGCCATCGGCCGCCTGAAGGACGGTTGGCTTGACGAACACACCGCGTGGCCGAGGCGCGATCTGTCGGCGAAGCGCTACGTCTACATCTGGGCCGATGGCATCCATCTGGAGGCACGGCTCGAAGACGAAAAGCGGTGCATCCTGGTGCTGATCGGCGCGACGTCGGAAGGCCGCAAGGAACTGGTCGGCTTCACCGATGGTGCCCGCGAGAGCGCGCAGGACTGGCGCGATCTGCTGCTCGAGCTGAAGCGCCGCGGGCTCGACGTGCCGCCGCGGCTCGCCATCGCCGATGGCGCGCTCGGGTTCTGGAAGGCTGCCGGTGAGGTCTGGCCGAAAACGCGCGAGCAGCGCTGCTGGGTGCACAAGAGCGCGAACGTGATCGCCAAGTTGCCGAAGAGCCAGCAACCGAAGGCCAAACGCGCGTTGCAGGAGATCTGGATGGCCGAAACCAAGCCGCCGCCGAGCTGGCGTTCGACGCCTTCATCGAGAGCTACACGCCCAAATACGAGAAGGCTGCCGACTGCCTAAGTAAGGATCGGGACACGCTACTGGCGTTCTACGACGTTCCAGCCGAGCACTGGAACCACCTGCGGACGACGGATGAGATGGACAAGCGATTTCTTCATGGCCGACACGAGGATTGCCGGGATCGCCGTAAGTCCATTCTTTTGTTCGGCCGCGCTGCGGGCCATTCTTCCGTCCCGGCCACCGATCTCGCAGCCGCCGCGCGCAGGGGCGGTCAAGGCTGGCCGCATTTGCGGCCACCGCACGGCTCGGCCTTGACCGGCCCGAGCACGACGGCACGCTGGTGTCGAACGGGACGGCATTCCAGGCGTGGCTGGACCTTGCCGTCAGCCGCGATTAGGGTTGTCCGGCGCGGGCGACCTCGTGGCGAAGCGTGACGCGTCGGCTGCAAGCGTCACCGGACTGCCTATTTTGTCCTGCCGGATTGAGGCGCCCGCGCGCCGGTTTTTGGCCGCCGCGGTTTCCATTGCGACACGAAGCGTTCGTAGCTGTGCTCCGCCTGGGCGGCAATCAACATCTC
>NZ_PSRR01000515.1 GCF_004296405.1 Bradyrhizobium sp. Leo170 | reverse complement strand
CCGGCGCCTTCGGGGGCAAGCAGGAGGAAGATGAGGTCGACCGGCTGGCCATCCATCGCCTCGAAATCGATCGGGCGCTCCAGGCGCGCGAACAGGCCGAACAGCTTTTCCAATTTCGGCAATTTACCGTGGGGAATGGCGACGCCGTAACCGACCGCGGTGGTGCCCAGTTTCTCGCGCTGCAGCAATACCTCGAAGATCGAACGTTCGTTCTGCCCCGTAAGAGTTGCGGCCCGCGCGGCGAGCTCCTGCAGCGCCTGCTTCTTGCTGATGACTTTCAACGCCGGGAGAATCGCCTCGGGTGCGACCAGATCGGTAATCGTCATGGGGCGTTCCGAGGGTGAAGTGAACCGTCAAGTTGCGAAATAGGTTGTCAGGCGCAGGCGTCAAGAAGATGAATCGGGAAGCGGCTTTTTGGCCCAGATCCCGATCGGGCGGCTTCTACTCCAAGGCATGAGCCGTGCCAACTCCTGCCGGCCAGTTCCCTTGAGCCTATGCTTAAGGGCCGCGGACCATAGGGACGGCCAGGGGGCACGTCAATGCGGAACGGCATAACCATTATGGATTAACCACGGGGGGATCGACCCAGCCTACATTGCCGTCCGCGCGGCGGTAAATGATGTTCACACGGCCGCTACCACCGTGCTGGAAGACCAGGCAGGCTGCGCCGGTCCGGTCCAATTCCAGCACCGCCTCGCTGACCGACAGCCGCTTCAGCGAGGTGGTCGCCTCGGCGATGATCACGGGACTGTATTCGGTGACTTCCCCTTCGCCCTCCGCCGGCGCCTCAATCACATAGCTTGGCGCATCCAGGGGAACGCCGTTGAGCTCGGCAAGGGCGGCGGAGGCCGCGTAGGCCTTGCGGGCCGAGCGGTCCTTCAGCCGGCTCTTATAGCGGCGCAGGCGCTTCTCGATCATCAGGAGCGCGGCGTCGGCGCTGGCATAGGCGTCGGGGGCGTTCGAATCCGCTTCCAGCGTGATCCCGGAATCCAGGTGCAGCGCACAGTCGGTGCGGAAGCCGAAGCCGTCCTTGCTCAGCGTGATATGGCCGGAATAGTTGCCGTCGAAATACTTCTTCAGAACCTCATCGGTGCGCTCGTTCACGCGTGCGCGAAGCGCCTCGCCGATTGAGATGCTCTTTCCCGAGATTCGAAGGGTCATTGCGTGCCTCTATGCCTTATGAAACCCCCGATCGCTTCGGAGGGGTACCAAGACTAGCGCGATTTAACGCGAACGCAATTACACCGGTGCGGTATCGCGCGACCGGTCTGGAGAGGAAGCAGGTGCTGAAAGGGCGTGTCCAAGCATGCTCTGTTTGTCGCGGCGGCGCTGCACCGAGGAAGGAATTCGCATCGCTTCGCGATACTTCGCGACGGTGCGGCGGGCGATATCAATGCCCGACGCGCGCAATCGTTCCACGATCGTATCGTCAGAGAGGATCGCGGACGGCGATTCGGCGTCGATCAACTGCTTGATGTGATGACGGACGGCTTCGGCCGAATGCGCCTCGCCGCCGTCGGCGGAGGCGATCGATGCCGTGAAGAAGTACTTGAGTTCGAAAGTGCCGCGATTGGTGGCCATATATTTGTTGGCGGTCACACGCGACACCGTCGATTCGTGCATCTGGATCGCATCCGCCACGGCTTTGAGATTAAGCGGCCGCAAGTGCGCCACGCCGTAGGTGAAGAAGCCGTCCTGCTGGCGCACGATCTCGGTTGCGACCTTGAGGATCGTGCGGGCGCGCTGATCAAGGGCGCGCACCAGCCAAGTCGCGTTCTGCAGGCAATCCGTGAAGTAGGACTTGTCGCCGTCCTTCCGGATCGTCTTTGACAATTCGGCATAATAGGTCTGGTTCACCAGGACACGCGGCAACGTGTCGCTATTGAGCTCGACATGCCAGCCGCCATCAGGCCCCGGCCGCACATAGACGTCCGGCACCATGGTTTGCGTCCGCGACGAGCCGAACTTCAGGCCCGGCTTCGGATCGAGCCGGCGGATCTCGCCGATCATGTCGGTGATGTCTTCGTCGTCGACGCCGCACAGCTTCCGCAGGGATGCGATATCGCGCTTGGCGAGGAGATCGAGATGTTCGACCAGGGCCTGCATCGCCGGGTCGTAGCGATCGAGCTCGCGGAGCTGGATCGCCAGGCACTCGCTCAAGTTTCGCGCGCAGACGCCGGGGGGGTCGAATTTCTGCAGCACCGAGAGCACTGCATCGACCTCGTGCTGCGGCGCACCGAGCCGCTCCGCTGCCTGGCCGAGATCCGGCGGCAGGTAGCCGGCCTCATCGACGAGGTCGATTAGATATTGCCCGATCATACGCTGGGACGGTGAGGTAAAGGCGACCGCAAGCTGCTCGGCGAGATGGTCGGCCAGCGTCAGCTCGGCGGCGACAAAGGCTTCGAGATTGTAGTCCTCATCGCTCGAGGCGCCGCCGCCCCATTCGGTATAGGAGGTCGGAGCCGCGTCTTTCGCGGCGCGTTCGGCAGCCTCCGCCGGCTCTTCGGAGAAGACGTTTTCGAGGCCGGTATCGAGCGTCTGCTCGATCTCGGCGCGGCTGCCGAGATCGCGGTTCAGCCATTCCTCCTGGCTCGGCTCGAAGCCGTCGGCGGAACTCGCCGCCTCGCCACCGGCTTCGTCGCCGTAGCTGGAACCATCAGCCTCGGAAAACTCCTGCCGCTCCGTGGCGGGCTCGCCCGCCACCGGCGGTTCCGGCCCATCGCTGGCGCGATCCAGCAATGGGTTCCGTTCCAGCTCCTCCTCCACGAAGGCCGAGAGGTCCAGATTGGACAGTTGCAGCAGCTTGATCGCCTGCATCAACTGCGGCGTCATCACCAGCGACTGCGACTGGCGGAACTCTAATCTCTGGGTCAGTGCCATGGAGGCAAGAACGGTCCAATAAAGAAGTTGGCTCGATTCTTGCTTAGCCTAGTCCAAGGCCGATGTACACGGCTTGACGGATCGGAAAAAGGGCTAGAGGCGGAATTCTTCGCCAAGGTAAAGCCGGCGGACATCCGGATTGTTCACGATCTCATCCGGGCTGCCTTCCGTCAAGATTTCCCCGGCGTAAACGATGTAGGCGCGGTCGGTCAGGCCGAGCGTCTCCCGCACATTGTGGTCGGTAATAAGCACCCCGATACCGCGATTGGTCAGGTGACGGACCAGATCCTGGATGTCCCCGACCGCGATCGGGTCGATGCCGGCGAAGGGCTCGTCGAGCAGCATGTAATTGGGCCGCGTCGCCAGTGCGCGGGCGATCTCGACGCGGCGGCGCTCGCCGCCGGATAGCGCGATCGATGGTGTCTTTCGCAACCGCGTAATGTTGAATTCGTCGAGCAGCGCATCGAGTTCCGCCTCGCGCTTCTTCCTTGAAGGCTCGACCACTTCGAGCACCGCGCGGATGTTCTGCTCGACCGACAATCCGCGGAAGATCGAGGCTTCCTGCGGCAAATAGCCGATGCCGAGGCGGGCGCGCTGATACATCGGCAACTTGGTGACGTCATGGCCATCCAGCTCGATGGCGCCGCGATCGGCCTTGATCAGCCCGGTGATCATGTAGAACACCGTGGTCTTGCCGGCGCCATTGGGGCCCAGCAGGCCGACCGCCTCGCCGCGGCGCACGTAGATGCTGACGCCGCGCACGACTTGGCGGCTGCCGAAACTCTTTTCCACGCTATGCACAGCCAGATAGCCCGGGCGCCGGATCAGGCGCGGGGCACTGGCGCCCTTGGTCTTGGCGGACGTCTTGGCTGGCTTGGCGGCGCGCGGGCGCGGCCTCTCCTCCCTGGGCGGCTCGGGCACCGGTTGCGGATGTGGCAGTTCCATGCCGGGCATCGGGGCGGCACGCGCCCCCGGCGGCGTATCCCGGACGGAGCTTGTCAGCATTTCGCCAAAGGAATCGTCGAGCGCGGTGATGTCCTCACGCGAACGCGCGAAGCCGGAACTGCGTTTCGCAGGGCGCCTTCGGAACATGCCGAATATGTCCACCATCCCGCTTCGCCAGCCTTTCACGGTGTCCCCGGGGACTACG
>NZ_PSRR01000514.1 GCF_004296405.1 Bradyrhizobium sp. Leo170 | reverse complement strand
GTCTCCGCGGGCGCCTGTGCGCGTGGAGAGAACCCCTCACCTGAGCGAGTTCGTTGCCGACGTCCGAGCAGCCCTCTCCCACAAGGGGAGAGGGCGCATCAATGGGCGTCCGGCGAGCTACTCTAGCGATTGAGCCAGGCCCAGACGATGCCGGCTGCGATCGCGGCGACAATGATGGTGACGGCGATCGCCCATGTGCTGACGCGGACGGCGCCGATCATCTGCCGTTCGGCCTCGTTCTCCGCGATCTCGCGGTTGCGCTGCTTCTCGTCGGATGCGCTCATGGGCGGCCTCCGAGCGCAGCATAGCACATAACACGTGACGAAAGTAATTCGGGTTGCCGCTCACCTCTTCGAGGTGAAAGCAGCCTTACGGGCTTTTGATGAAGCACATGCCCATGCGAGAGGTCTTGCCGGCGGCCTGACAGACGAGTCCCTCAGCGCAGGTCCACTTGCGAAAACTCGGGTCGTTGTCGGCGGCTTTCGCGCTTTGCTGATAGCAATGGGCGCCCCAGCCATCCTCATATTCGGTGCCGGCAAGCTCGGTGCTGCCGCGTAGCTGCGGGCGGTTGGAGAAGCCGCGGGAGAAATCCGGCTGATTGCCACGAGCGAACGCAGCCAGGATGTCGCGGCGGCGGACCTGGTCGCCGAAGAAATGCGGCGAGGCCGGCACCACGGTCGTATTCGACGGTTTGGCCGCCATCCAATCGACGCCGGGGAAATGGAAGCCGCCGATGCCGCGGGTCTGGTGGCATCCGGCGCAGGTGATATCGTTGAGCCTGCGCTCGAAGCCCGCGACCGAGCGGATGTTCTGCAGCCTGGTGCCGTCTTCCGCCGCCTTCCTCAGCGCACCGACGACATCATTGTCATCGAATGCAGCCGCGCTGCTTTCACCCTGCATCATCCCATATTCGGGTTGCAGTTCCGACAGGTCGAAGCCAACAGGCGTCGGCGCGATCGCAGCCTTGGCGAGGAATTTCTCCGGGATCAGGATCGTGCCACGGTCGAGCTCTGCGAAATGGCTGGGATCGAGCAGCCAGTTGTTGAACTCGCGCTTCAGGTTCTGATCGGAGAGGATGCGATCGCGATCGATCTGGTTCTCCAACGGCGCTTCCGCGAAGCGCCCGGCGTCGCTGATGAAGTTGAACACTTTCAGGAGATAGTCGGTGCGGAAATCGCGCGTCGGCGATTTCGGCGCGTGGGCGATCTGCAGGTTGGTCTCGATCTGCTCGATATTCTGGTAGCCGACCAGGTCGAGCGGGCCGTCCTTGCCGGTGAGCTTTTCGAGTCCCCCCTCGGCCGCCGATGAAACGTCGCTAATGGCAAGCCAGCGCCGCGCGATCTCGCGGCAAGTGATCGTAGCACCGTTTCGATCGCGCGCGCCCTCGCCCTTCGCCTTCAAGACCAGATTGACCGTCATCGGCAGCCGTTGCGAGACCGCGTTCTCGCCGATCACGGGTGCATCGACGCGCGTCAACCGATAGATCAGCCGGATCTCGCCGCAGCTTTCGGGTGAGACATAGGCGCGGTCCATACGGTTGACGATGCCGGCCAGCACGAAGCGCGTTGCTGCGGAGTAAAGCTGCGCGCGATCGAATAGCTGGAAGGCGAAGCTATCGCCGACGCCGATGGTTTCGTTCGGAAGCTCTTGGCTGTGCTTTGAGATGTAGCGATCGAACTCGCGATCGAGCGCCGCGCGGATCGGCGCCATCGACGGCAGCGCGAACAGTTCGGCATCGTCGAGCGGAAGATCGGTCTGTCGCTGCGGCGACAGCATGCGCCCGAGACCGAACCTGCCATGATCGAGATCACGGAGCACTGAGGGATCGGTAATCGCTGTGCCGCGTTCCAGCGCCTTGTCCTGTGCGGCACGCGCCGCCAAGGCGCCGCACAGCAGGGCGAGCAGGATCGTGAGGAAACGCAGCGCACGGCTCATGCCCCACTAACACCGCGCTAGGGGGCGTATTCAAGTCAAAAGCCGTCTCACATCGCGGTGAGGATGTAGCCCGGGTGGAGCGATAGCGTCACCCGGGATCACTCGTCACCGTTGATGCAGTAGTCCCGGGTTGCGCTGCGCTCCACCCGGGCTACGAGAGCTACAAACTAGCGAGCGACGATCAGGCCCTTGCTAGTGACGACCACCCAGCGGCCGTCCTGGCGGCGGATCGCATCGACGCGGCCGAGGCCGGGGATGGGATCGCCGGCATAGACCTCGTAGAGGCCGCGGCGGCCTTCGATCAGTGCGCCGCCATTGCTGACGTCGCGCAGCACCCAACCGTCCACGGTCGGCATGCGGCCGATTTCAGGCTTTGGAGCCGCGGCAGCCGCCGTGGTCGCCGGTGGCGTCACACTGCCGGTGACGTCCTTGACCGCGGCAGGTTGAGCCGCGGCAACCGGGGCCGGCGCGGCTGAAGCAGCCTTCAGCTTCTCGACGGTCTCGCTGAGCTTGGCGAGTTTCGCGGCCGGCTCGGCCTGCGCCTTCTCGAGCTTATCGAGGCGATCGCTGGTCTTGCTGAACTGGCTCGTTCCCGTCTTGGAGGCGTGCTCGAGCCCGGCCTTGAGCGCGCCGACATCGGCATCGATGCGCGCGATCGAAGCTTCGAGCGCGGTGTCCTTCGGCGGAACGACTGCTGCTGCCGCCGTAGCGGGCTTCGCGTAATAGCCGAGACCTGCGGTGGCGAGCGCACCACCAACGGCGCCTGCCGCGGTCGCGAGCGCAACGACCGCCGCCATCGCGGCAAAGCGGCGATTGCTGCCCGACGATGCCGGCTTCTCGTCATTGACGGGCTTGGCGGCCACGCCTTCGTCGTCCCAGATGCGATCGCCCGGCGACATGATCATGAGCTTGCCGGGGGTACGCGGTGGTTCTGCTGCGGCCGGCTCGATCCGGGTCGGCTCGACCTTGGGCGCTTCGGCCTTGATGGCTTCGAACTTGGGAGTGTCAGATTTGGGCGCTTCAAAGTTGGGCGCCTCGAACTTGGGAGCGTCCGCTTTGGGCGCCGTCTCTTCCTGGTTTGCCGCGATCTCCGAAGACGCGGACGCCGACACCGGTTCGCTTGCGGCGGACGGAGCGGCCGGCCCGGCGCCGCTGGCTCCGGCTTCAGCTTGGATCGGGGCGCGCTCTTGCTCACTCACGTTCAAAGTCTCCAGATTAGGTTGACCATTTGGTAACTTTTATTGCTTGCGAAATCGTTACTGGCTCGAGGTCTTACCGAAATTTAAGGAACCTTCCGGGCCATCACGACGTGCATCGCTGACTCTCAGGTAGATGACGTCAATTTTGAGGAAGGCCGGATGAACCGGACATGACCGGGACGGCAGCGGTATCGAGAGGCCGATCGTCTCACTGCACCGTCGTTCCGGGGCGCGCGAAGCGCGAGCCCGGAATCCATTTCGCGACTTTGCACGCGGCCCGATGGATTCCGGGTTCGATGCTTCGCATCGCCCCGGAATGACAGGCGTTTACATCACTACCGGCGCATCCGGCAGTTCGTTCGGGCCGCGGCCCTGCGGCGGGAAATGTCTGGCGAGTTCGCGTGAGACGGCCTCGATGCCCTTGATGGCGCCATGCTCGAAATGGCCGGTGCGGAAATCTTCTTCCATGATGCGACAAATCGCCTCCCAGCCTTCCGCGCCCACCTTGGCGTGGATGCCGCGGTCCGCAACGATCTCGACGTCGCGGTCGGCGAGCAGAAGGTAGATCAGGACGCCGTTGTTGTGTGCGGTGTCCCAGATGCGCAAATGCGCAAACACGTCGAGTGCGCGCTCGCGTGCCAACTGGTTGCGCAACAACGGCACGCCGTCGAGTGCGCCTTCAACGACAAAGCGGATCTGGCCGGAATGGGTGGCTTCGCCGGCCTTGATCGCCCGTTCGATCGCGTCGAGCACGCGCGGCGGAAACAGGCGCCGCGTCCGCCAGCGGTGTTCGACGAGGTGCCTGCTGATGCGCCGGATGTTCATGCTACCAGCTCCCCGATGCGCCGCCGCCGCCAAAGCTGCCGCCCCTGCCGCTGAAGCCGCCGCCCCCATTGTCGCGGGAGTTGCGGC
>NZ_PSRR01000513.1 GCF_004296405.1 Bradyrhizobium sp. Leo170 | reverse complement strand
TCTCGCCGGCGAGGCGTATTGCCGTCGTGCGAGGCTTCGCAGCCGCCGTTCGCGCCGCTGGTCGTGGAGGAGCCGTTAGAGGAGCGTCACGTTCCGGCTGTCAAACTCGAGATTGCGATTGGCGACGTCGTCGTGCGGGACGGACGTGGCCATTAACGGTGAGCAACTGGCTCGGTTGATCCGCGCGGTGCGAGCGTCACGATGATCGCGCCCGGTGCTGATCTGAAGATTTACATCGCGACGCGGCCGATTGACTTCCGCTGCGGCCATGATGGGCTGGCTGCGAAGGTACAGCAGATGCTCCGTCTCGACCCGTTTAGCGGCGCAGCCTTCGTGTTCCGATCGAAACGAGCACAGCTCGTTTCATTGTACCTCCCTTTGTCAGAGTCCGGGCAGGCGGATCATTCTATCGTATTGATAATCAATGTAGTTTTTCGGTCAACGTTCGATCACGTGCTGCACCGCTACGCGTACGGCTTCCGAACTCAGCGCCTCGACAGGAACCAACCATTGCGAGCCCTTGATTGCTTGTGTTGCCGGCAAGACGCCCTTCAGCACCAAGCTCTTTGCTGATCCGACGCAAATTCCAAAGTGTGCCGCAACCTTCGCAAGGCTGATCATTTTGCCGTCGGATGATGCGGGATCGTAGTCCGGCAAGCCCAGGCGTTCGCGCATTTCCCGCACGCGAACAGTCGTCCAGGTCTCGCCGTCGCCGGTCTTACAGCGCATCCGATTGAGCGACGCGGCGAGCTCTCGATCAGGCCAATGACCTGCGAGTGTGCGAAGTGCGTCAACGGCAGTGGGTGCCGTATCCCCGGATATCGGCCTGTCTTAACGCGAGCAACACGAACCTCCGTGTGCCGGCCACCGGTCCAATGGATGAGCAGAACCGCCTCATTGGTGTTCTCATCGAGATCGCAAACAATCTCTCGGACCACGATGTGAACCAGCCGCTGCTTGGTTCGTGTGTCCGTGGACGGTGCATTCCAAACCCGCGGCAGATCATGCGCAAGTTGCAGTAGCAGGGCGCGGTCGATCCTTGGACTTTCCGACGATGCAGCGCGCAGCTCCTTGATCCCCCGCTCAAGCTCGGCAACCCGCTCCAATGCGCCATTCCAGCGCGCCTCGAGTTCGCGGGCAACGTGGCGCTTCGCCGGATCCACAAGCTCATATCGGCGTGCAGCAAGAGATGCTTCGTAGCGTGCGACTTCAAGCTCCCGTTCGACGGCGGCGATGATCTCCGTTCTTGATCGCTCGATCTGGTCGGACGCCAATATCGCTGCTTCGACAGCCCGATCGGAGACAGCCTCAAGGATTTGCAGCGCGACCGCACGATCGACCCGCACTCCACCAATGCCGATACATAAGCCTGCTCCGACATGGGCATCATCGCCGCGGCATTGATAACGATGGGCATTCCCTTTGGCCTGGCCATAGACTACACGCATCATCCGCCCGCAACGTCCGCACCGCATCAAGCCGGTCAGCAGTGCGCGTCCCCCGCGCGCCGATTTACGCGAGCAATTCTTCTTCATGTGGGCGTTTTCCAGCAGCAGCTTCTGATTGTCTTCGTACTCCTGCCAACCGATATAACCGGGATGATTGTCCCGCAGCAGAACATTCCAATCCTCCCGCGGCTTTTTGAACCCGCTGACCTTGCGAGCGCGACCGTCCACGATCCGTGTCTTCTGGGCGATTCGGCCAAACGCATAGGCGCCAGCATAGAGCGGATTGTGCAAGATCTGCATCACCGTGTGATAAGGCCGGCGCCTTCCAGCCGAGCTTGCAGATTTGAACGTTCCTCAGGACCACAGGCATTTTGATGTCGGCGGCCCGCAGCCAAAGAAAGACCTGCCGGGCGCTGCCGAGCTCGCGGAACTTGGTGAAGACCAGTCGAGACACCATCGCGGTCGGCGATCAGACAGCCACGCAGACCACAGATATCCAGGAGCGGATACCAGTCGGTACAATTGCGCGCCAAGCGAGTCACGTCGATCGACAGGATGAGCCCCACTTCACTCAGGCCAACACGGCCAACGAGTTCTTTGAAGCCGTTACGATGCGCTGCAGACGCGCCGCTCAACCCGAGATCGGCGTCAATCACGTCGATGGCAGCCTCACGCCATCCGAGTTCGCGGGCGCGCTTGCGAAGCGCGTATGGAAGGCGCAGGCTCTCCTGATTGCTTACGACCTGGTGGGGCGTCGACTGCCGGATGTAGACTACGGCTTTGCGCGCCAAGTGGCTTGAAGTGACCAACTCGGACTTCATGAGGGATCTCCGCCAAAATCGCGGCGACGTCTTCGACGATCTGGCGTCGGAGCGCGGGCGTCAGCGTCGACCAAAGATCGGCTGGATCCATGCTCATGTGCGTCGGGACAATCCGCTATCGATAGAAGCTCGAGTAGAGCCTCCATGCTCAGCTTAATCTGATTTGCTCCTTGTCCATAATATTCGATTGCGGTTGCCTGAATCAGGAGACTGCTTCCCGTGCGAAACTCGACTTCATACGAAGCGGGAATGCCTCGGCCTCGCTGGCCGATCTTCCTGATCACTCGAAATGAGCGGCCGTACAAAGGATGGTGGGGGTCCCGAACTTCGACCACCTCCGGAAATGATTCGTCAGACTCACTATTGGGGACATTCCTCAATCCCCTCGCTCGACGGACTTGAGTGGACGCGTGTCTCACCCAAGCCTGTGAAGCAGCCGGCCGTTGTTGGCTGAGAGGTGAGGATTTCGCTGGAGCATGGAGCGGGCGCATGTATCGTTCGATCATGGCGATTCGCCCCGATGCTCTCCCGACCGATCCGGCGGCTCTGACCGAGATGGTGCTCGCGCTTGACGTCGAGAACGAGAAGCTGCGCGTGGCGATGCAGACGCTCAAGGAGATGATCTTCGGGAAGCGCTCGGAGCGGCTTGCCACGCTCGTGGCCGAGCAACTCGCGCTTGAGCTTGACGACCTTGAGACCGGTGCCACCCCGCCTGCGACTGCCAACGACGATGCGCCTGCGGCGAAGCCGTCTGATAAGCTACGCCAGAAGGCGCGCCGCAACATCGGCGCGCTGCCCAAGCACCTGCTGCGCTGTGAGCAGGTGCTGGAGCCGGAGGCGACCGCCTGCCCGTGCTGCCAGGGCCAGCTCCACAAGATCGGCGAGGACGTCAGCGAGGTGCTGGACGTGATCCCGGCGATCCTGCGTGTGCTGCGGACGATCCGTCCCAAATACACCTGCCGCGGCTGCGCCGATGGCGTGGTCCAGGTGAAGGCGTTGCCACGCCTGATCGAGAGCGGCATGGCCTCGACCGCGCTCGTGACTCACGTGGTGGTCTCGAAGTTCGCCTGGTATTTGCCGCTGTACCGGCAGGTGCAGATTTTGGCCGGCCAGGGCGTCCATCTTGACCGGTCGACGCTTGCCGGCTGGGTGAAGCGTGCGGCCTGGTGGCTCAAGAGCCTCTATGAGCTCCAGCTGCGCACAATCCAGGCCGCGCCGCGCGTGTTCTGCGACGAGACCCCGATGCCGGTGCTCGATCCCGGACGACATCGCACTCGCATCTGCCAGTTCTGGGCGCATGCCATGGATGACCGGCCATGGGGTGGCCCTTCGCCGCCGGCGGTCGCCTACGTGTTCGCCGACGGCCGCGGCACCGAGGAGATCGCCGGACAATTGACGGGTTTTTCCGGCATTCTGCAGGTGGACGGTTATGCCGCCTACAAGGCGCTCGCCTGCGACCATGGCGGCGCGATCCAGCTCGCCTTTTGTCTCGCCCATGCCAGACGCAAATTCGTCGAGGTGTTCAAAACGACGCAGTCGCCGTTTGCGCGCGAGGTGATCGAACGCCTGCGGGCGGTCTATGCGATCGAAGCGGAGATCCGCGGCAACAGTGCGGAGCAGCGGCTGGCCACCCGCCGCACCAGGAGCGCAGCGTTGATGGCGGCGCTCAAGGCGCGACTGACCGAGATCGTGGGCCAGCTCTTCTCCCAGTCGAAGCTGGCAGAGGCGATCAACTATGCGCTCAATCACTGGGATGGCCTGACGCTGTTTCTCCGCGACGGCCGCGTCGAGG
>NZ_PSRR01000512.1 GCF_004296405.1 Bradyrhizobium sp. Leo170 | reverse complement strand
GCGCTCCACATAATCTTCAACACGCGGCGGAAGAAAACTCGGCTGATCCCGGCTAACGCCGGTCTTGAACCTATGATTCGGCATAACCGAATCGTACACGCATCGGCCTATCAGCCAAGATTCTTGCCCAGTCTCTTCGCTTCACCCGGGCTACGACCTACTCCGCCGCGGCGTTCTGGCCGGGACCGCCAACGAAGCCTGCCGGGTCGCCGAAACGCTCGATCATGACCGCCGTCAGATCCTTCGCCTTGCTGGTCACACATGCGCCGGAACGGACGGTGTAACGATCCTGATGCGCAACATGCGGCGGTGCCTCGCCCTGCTGCAGAGCGCGGGCGGCGTCCATCACCAGCTTGCGGAAATGCATGATGCCGAGATCGGTCGGCCCGAGATGCTCGCGGGTGCGGTCGGCAATCGGGCCCTGGCTGTCCTGCACCGCGGCATCCTGCTCTGAGACGCCCTTGATGCCGGTGTAGCTCTTGGTCTTCTGCAGTTTGCGATCGATCAGGTAGTCGTTCGACTTGTTGCGCAGCGGCACATAGTTCTCGTCGATCTCGGCGATCACGCCGTTGCCGCGGTCATAGGCGTCGCGCTCCGCTTGCGTGATCGGACGCTGCGGATTCCAGGCATAGGTGTAGATCCAGCACTTGGTGTCGCTGACCGGCACGAAGCTCTGGCCGAAGATGTTCTCGCCCGGCATCGAGCTCGGCGCGTAAGCGTGAACCGGCATCAGGAACTGGGCGATGCGCCAGTAGATGTTGTCAGTGCCGGTGAGGCGCCCGCCTGCGATCGTCAGCCCGGCGTCATGCGGGTTGATCTTGATCACCGGCCGCGGGTCTTCGGCGATCCAGCGCATGTGCTCGGTCGCCACGCGCACCAGCGGATTGACGAAATGCTTCTTGATGTCGAGGATCTCGTTCTCGTCCTTCTCGAACGACAGATGCGCGAAGGTGAAATGCGCGGTATCGATCGAGCCTTCCAGCGCCTGCACCCAATTGCAGTCCTGCCACTTCTTGCTGACGTAGCGGTGCGACGGCGGCAGCAGCGCCATCTCCAGCGCCGGCAATTCCGGCACTGAATCAGCCGGGCCCATATAGGCCCAGATCATCTCGCCCCATTCGCGCACCGGATAGGACTTGATGCGGATGTGATCCTTGGCGTTGAGATCGGGATAGGAAGTCGGCATGTCGACGCAGCGGCCGTCGGTGTCGAACTTCCAGCCGTGATAGACGCAGCGGATGCCGCATTCCTCATTGCGGCCGAGCCAGAGATTGGCGCCGCGATGCGGGCAATATTGGTCGATGACGCCAACGACGCCGCGACTATCGCGGAAAGCGAGCAGCTCCTCGCCGAGGACTGTGATCTTCTTCGGCTCGCTGTCAGGCTCTGGCAGCTCCTCCGACAACAGCACCGGCAGCCAAAAGCGGCGCAACAGCTCGCCCATTCCCGTGCCCGGCCCGCTTTCCGTCAAGAACTTGTTGTCTTCCGCGCGAAGCATAGGGCGTCCTCCCGTTCTTGTTTTGGTTGTGGGGAAGCTTGGCGCAAGCGCAAGCGCGGGTCAACGCGCGCTGCATCAACGTGTCACACATATAGATTGTGAGGTTTATCACACACAATTTCCGGTGAAGATGATAGCGATGGTTGCACTGCCATGCCCCGTTCAGGAAAGGATGCTCAGATGGCGACGTCGGAAGCCGAAGTCCAAACCGCTGTTCGTGGCGGATGCGCTCTCTTCAGGCGAATGATCGCAAACCTGGAAATCAGGATCCGCGACGAGCGGCGCAGGCTCGCCGTCCTCGAAGCCAGCTTGAGGAAGGCGGAGTCTCAACCAGGGCCCGAACCGACCCTCATCGAGCAGCTCAAGCAGTCGATCGCAACATTGCAGAGCCAGATCGATGAGGATGAGATGAGCCTTGCCGACATCCGCATCGACTTCGAGATGTTCTGCGCGTGATAGGTAGCGGAACGCCGTCCTGCGTTCACCGTCACACCGGCCGCTCGCCCTTCACTGTGACGCGCGTGCCGGCGCGGGTGTGGGGCCAGTAGTCCCACATCGCGCGGTGCTGGGTGCAGCGGTTGTCCCAGAAGGCGATCGCGTTCTCGGTCCAGCGGAAGCGGCATTGGAACAGCGGGTTTTCCGCATGCTGGTAGAGATAGGCGAGGATGGCGTCGCTCTCGTCGCGGGGAATGCCTGATATGTGGCGGGTGAAGCCGCGATTGACGTAGAGCGCCTTCCTTCCCGTCACCGGATGCGTGCGCACCACCGGATGCTCGGCATGGGGATAGCTCGGCCTGTCGGCGACGCCGTAATTGGCGTAGAGCCCGCGATAGATCGGCTCACCGTCATGCAGCGCGGTGAGCCCGTCGAGATAGGCCTTCATCCGATCCGACAGCGCCTCATAGGCCGCATACATATTGGCGAACAGCGTGTCGCCGCCGTGCGGCGGGCACTGCCTGATGTAGAGGATCGAGCCCATCGGCGGCTCGAGATCGCAGGACACGTCCGAATGCCAGCCTTCGCCATTGGCGCGCGGCGAATCCTTGTCGGCGTAGATCTTCATCAGCGCGGGATCCTCGCCCTCATGCGGCGCGGCGGGATGGATGTGCAATTCGCCGAACTTGCGGCCGAAGGCGAGATGGTCCTGTGGCGTGATGCGCTGGTCGCGGAAGAAGATCACGAGGTTCTCGGCGAGCGCGCGATGGACCTCGTCCATCTGGCGATTGGAACGCGCATCGTCGGAGACGAGCTGTGCGATATCGACTCCGGAAATCTCCGCGCCGATGATCGGCGTCAGCTTTTCGACGCCGATGGTCTCATAGGGCTCGCTTTCGTCGGCGAGATGCTTGTAGCGGGGACCTTGCTTGCCGGACAGCGAGCTCATGGGTGTTGCTCCCAATCGTTATTGTTGGGAGCATCGTAGCCCGGATGGAGCGAAGCGCAATCGCGGCCGCAGTTTTATCCGTCGTCCCGGTCAAGCGAAGCGGCGGAGAGAACCTACTCCGCCGCGGTGACCGTGCTTGCGGGCACGCTGCTACCCTGGCCGTAGCGCTGGTCGATGTAGTCGATCACCAGCGCCTTGAAGTCGGCAGCGATCGCGGGGCCGCGCAGGGTGCGGAACTTCTTGCCGTCGACGAAAACAGGCGCGGCCGGCGCTTCGCCGGTGCCCGGCAGCGAGATGCCGATATTGGCGTGCTTGGATTCGCCGGGGCCATTGACGATGCAGCCCATGACGGCGACGTTGAGCTGCTCGACGCCGGGATACTTCGTCTTCCAGGCCGGCATCTGGTCGCGGATGAAATCCTGGATCGAGCGGGCCAGCTCCTGGAACGTGGTGGAGGTGGTGCGGCCGCAACCGGGGCAGGCTGCGACCAGCGGCACGAAGGTGCGGAAACCCATGGTCTGCAAGAGTTCCTGCGCGACCTGGACTTCCAGCGTGCGGTCGCCGCCGGGCTCAGGCGTCAATGAGATGCGGATGGTGTCGCCGATGCCGTCCTGCAAGAGGATGCCGAGGGCTGCCGAGGAGGCGACGATGCCTTTCGATCCCATGCCGGCTTCGGTGAGGCCGAGATGGATCGCGTAATCCGAGCGGCGCGCCAGATCCTGATAGACCGCGATCAGATCCTGCACGGCCGAGACCTTGGCCGACAGGATGATGCGGTTCTTGGGCATGCCGAGCTCTTGCGCGCGGGCCGCCGACAGCAACGCCGACTGCACCATGGCTTCGCGCGTCACCGCGCGGGCATCGCGCGGGTTCGGCGAGGCCGTGTTCTCGTCCATCAGCTTGGTCAGGAGTTCCTGATCGAGCGAACCCCAGTTCGCGCCGATACGGACCGGCTTGTTGTTCTTGTTGGCGATCTCGATGATGTCGGCGAACTGCGAATCGCGCTTGTTCTTGAAGCCGACATTGCCGGGATTGATGCGGTACTTGTCGAGCGCCTCGGCGCAGGCCGGATATTCGGCGAGCAGCTTGTGGCCGATATAGTGGAAGTCACCGATCAGGGGCGTGTCGATGCCGCGCTTGCGTAAGGCATCGCGGATATGCGGAACGGCGGCGGCTGCTTCCTCGCGGTCGACCGTGATGCGCACCA
>NZ_PSRR01000511.1 GCF_004296405.1 Bradyrhizobium sp. Leo170 | reverse complement strand
GGGTTCTCTCCCCACGGAAAGTCCCATCGTGGAGGCACCCTCACCCCAACCCTCTCCCGCAAGCGGGAGAGGGGGCGCAGCGTCGTGTTGGTTGCTGTTGTCATCATGCTCTAACCGGTGGCGCTGATCGGGGCCAGCGTGAGCGGGCGGGTGTCGTGGTGCTGCAGGCGGAAGAAGGAGGCGTAGCGGCCGCCGCGGCGGAGCAGCTCGTCGTGACGTCCGCGCTCGACGATCTGGCCGCCCTCGACCACCAGGATCGCATCCGCATGCATGATGGTGTGCAGCCGGTGCGCGATCACGATCGTGGTGCGGTTCTGGCAGAGATGCTCGATCGCCTCCTGCACCTGCTTTTCGGATTCGGAATCGAGCGCGGCGGTCGCTTCGTCGAGCAGGATGATCGGCGCGTTCTTGATCAGCGCGCGCGCCACCGCGATGCGCTGGCGCTGCCCGCCGGAAAGCTGCGTGCCGAGCTCGCCGACCGGGGTGTCATAGCCGAGCGGGAAGCCCGTGATGAAGTCATGCGCGCAGGCCGCCTTGGCCGCGTCCACGATCTCATCTTCGGTGGCGCCGGGCTTGCCGAAGGCGATGTTGTTGCGGATGGTGTCGCGGAACAGATAGACGTCCTGGCCGACATAGGCGGTCTGCTGGCGCAGCGAGCGCCGCGACACCGAGGCGATCGATTGGCCGTCGATCAGGATGTCGCCCTCCGTCGCCTCATAGAAGCGAAGCAGCAGCGCCAGCACCGTGGACTTGCCGCCGCCGGAGGGGCCGACCAGCGCGGTGACCTTGCCGGGCTCGGCGACGAAGCTCATGTGGCTCAGCACCGGTGCGTCGGCGCGATAGGCAAAGCCGACATCGCGCAGTTCGATCCGCGCTTCGGTCAATTTCAGCGCCGGCTTGTCGTCGTCGGAGCGTTCGCTCGCGGGGCTGTCGACGACTTCGAGCAGCATCCGCGCGCCGACCAACTGGCTGTTGAGATCGATGTTGAGCCGCGACAGGCGTTTTGCCGGCTCGGTCGCCATCAGGAAGGCGGTCATGAAGGAGAAGAATGCGCCGGGGGTCGCGTTGAGCGCGACGACGCTGTAGCCGCCGTAGAGCAGGCAGCCGGCCACCGCGAAGCCGCCGAGCATCTCCATCAGCGGATTCGAGCGGTTGGCGACCCGCGCCATCTTGTTGGCGTTGCGCTCGACGGCCGTGATGTTCGCGTCGATGCGCCGCTTCATCGTTTCTTCCAGCGTGAACGCCTTCACGGTGCGGATGCCCTGCAGCGATTCCTGCATGGTCTCCAGGATGTCGGCGGTGCCGGTGAACTGGTTGTAGGCGAGGCCCTTGATGCGCTTCACCAGCTTGCGCAGGATCAGCATCGCCGGCGGCACCACCACGAGCCCAATGAACGACAGCACCGGATCCTGGAACACCATCACGCAGATCATGGCGATCAGCGTCAAGAGATCGCGCCCGATGGCGTTGATC
This sequence comes from Bradyrhizobium sp. Leo170, assembly GCF_004296405.1. Classification (GTDB taxonomy): domain Bacteria; phylum Pseudomonadota; class Alphaproteobacteria; order Rhizobiales; family Xanthobacteraceae; genus Bradyrhizobium. Next base: position 2,642 of record NZ_PSRR01000511.1, on the reverse strand, counting down.
AGCATGTTGAGGACGTCGGTGATGGACTTGGCGCCGGCAGTCAGCCGTGCCAGGAATTCCGACGAATGCCGTTCGGAGAAGAAGCCGATGCTTTCGCTCATCAGCTTGGCGAAGAGCTGCCGCTGGTTGTTGGCGAGAATGGCATTGCTGATCTTCGACAGGGTCACCGTGTGGCCGTAGGTCGCCACGCCCTTGATGAACAGCAGGATGACCGTGACGCCGGAGAGACGAGCGATGCCGGCAATGTCCTTGTCGATATAGGCCTGGTTGATCACCTGACCCAGGATATAGGCGGCGCCGGCGGTGGCGCCGGCCGATATCGCCATCAGGACGAACGCTTGCAGATAGCGCCGCCAATAGGTGAGCCCTTGCTCGGCGATCAGACGGCGAATCAGGATCGCCGCCCCATAGGGGTCGTCGGTTATCTTTTTTGGAGGCTCGGTCATCCGCGTTCCCTTGACGCCGCGTTGTTAGGAAGCGGGCGCGCGCCAGCGTCAGGCTTGAGGGACTCCTTGCCTGCGAAAGCGCGTTTTTTCAAGCCAATTTCAAGTCAAATAACGGCTTGATTTTCAGGCCGATTCCGCCTGCTGGAGCGGGCCGCCGCGCTCCAGGAACAGCTTTTGCTCCCAGGCCAGCGCATGCGCCGCGATGGTTTCGAGATCGTCGTATTTCGGCGTCCAGTCCAGCAGCGTGCGGATGCGGCCGGTGTCGGCGACCATGGTCATGATGTCGCCGGGGCGGCGCGGCGCATGGGACACGGCGAAATTGCGCATGGAGACGCGGCGCACCGCCTCGATCGTCTCCAGCACCGAATAGCCGCGGCCATAGCCGCAATTCAGCGTGACCGAGCCGCCGCCGGCACGCAAATAAGACAGCGCGGCGTGATGCGCCTCGGCGAGATCGGTGACATGGATGAAGTCGCGGATGCAGCTACCGTCCGGCGTCGGATAGTCGCTGCCGAACACATCGACCTTGGCGCGCTGGCCGGTGGCAGCCTCGACCGCGACCTTGAGCAAATGCGTCGCGCCGATGGTGGAAAGCCCGATGCGGCCCAGCGGGTCGGCGCCGGCGACGTTGAAATAGCGCAGCACGACATAGCTCATGCCATGGGCGGTGGCCACATCGTGCAGCATGATCTCCGTCATCAGCTTCGACATGCCGTAGGGCGACAGCGGCCGCGTCGGCGCGGTCTCCGGCACCGGCACCTCTTCGGGATTGCCATAGACGGCGGCGGTGGAGGAGAAGATGAAGCGGCTGACGCCGGATTTGACCGCCGCGTTCAACAGGCTCTGCGTGGTCATCGTGTTGTTGCGGTAGTAGCCGAGCGGATCGCGCATCGATTCCGGGACCACCACGGAGCCGGCGAAATGGACGATGCTCTCGACGCCATGCTGGGCGATCACGCCCTCGACGAGATTTTCGTCGCCGGCATCGCCGATGAACAGCGGCACGCCTTCGGGCAGAAGGGCGGAGAAACCGGTGGAGAGGTTGTCGACCACCACGACGCTTTCGCCGGCATCGACCAGCGCGCGCACCATGTGACTTCCGATATAGCCGGCGCCGCCGGTGACGAGCACGGTCATGACTACCTCTCCCCGGTTATTTTCACGGGATGTTAGCGGGGCCGCGATGAAGAGGGGGTTTCGTGGCCTGAGAACTGGCCCCTATGCTTAATGTTGCGTATACGAACTCCTGCAAAGGGGGACCCAATGGGAGCCAATGCGCCGATCGAGAACAATCCGGCCGCTGATCTGCAGTTGATCGTGCCGAACCTGCACAGGCGCTATTCGGGCGTGACCGCGACCAACCGCATGGTCGCACCAAAGCTTGCGACGATGTTCCGCGCCGCCTGGCTCGGCTCGCATGCGCCCGAGGGCATCGCGCGCATGGGCTTCGTCGATCTCCTGAAACTATGGCGCCGCCCTGTGCCGCTGATCTGGCACGCGCGGCGCAATGACGAGATGATTGCAGGCGTTCTGTTGCGCGCGCTCGGCTGGCCGTTGAAGCTCGTGTTCACGTCCGCCGCGCAACGTCACCACACCTGGCTGACGCGCTGGCTGATCCGACAGATGGATGCGGTGATCGCGACGAGCGCGTTGTCCGCGTCCTTCCTCAAGCGCGAGGCGACGGTGGTGATGCATGGCGTCGACACCGAACGCTACGCGCCGCCGGTCGACCGCGCGGCGCCGTTCTCCGAGAGCTGCCTGCCCGGGCGCTACGCGATCGGCTGCTTTGGCCGCGTGCGCGCCCAGAAGGGCAGCGACGTCTTTGTCGAGGCGATGTGCCGGCTGTTGCCGCGCTATCCGGATTTTTCGGCCGTGCTGGTCGGCGCCGTGGTGCCGGAGCAGCAGGGATTTGCGAATGGGCTGAAGCAGCGGATCGAAGCGGCGGGGCTGACATCCCGCATCAGGATCACCGGTGAAGTCCAGATCGAGGAGGTCGAACGCTGGTACCAGAGATTGACCATCTATGCCTTCACTTCGCGCAACGAGGGCTTTGGGTTGACGCTGATCGAGGCGATGTCATCAGGCGCGGCGCTGGTGGCGGCGCGCGCGGGCGCGGCCGAATTCGTGGTCGAGGATGGCGTCACCGGCGTGCTGGTGCCGCCGGGGGACGTCGATGCGCTCTGTGCGGCGCTTGAG
>NZ_PSRR01000510.1 GCF_004296405.1 Bradyrhizobium sp. Leo170 | reverse complement strand
CGCCAACGTCGCGATCGACGCGTCCGGGCCGGTGACGATCGCGGGCGCGCGCAGCATTGCCGTCAACGGCTTCCGCACCTACCGGCCTGCCGACGGCATCGTCAACCAGGCTTTGATGAACACCATCCACGGCTCCAGCACGTCGTTCATCGCAGCGGCGCTGCAAAACGCGGACCTGCAAGGCAGGCTCGCAGGCCTGCGCGTCTATGCCGATGCGTTTCACCTGCGGCCGGGCGTGGAGATCACCAGCGCGACGCCGGACGGCGACCTGACCATCGCAGGCGACATCGATCTTTCGCGCTATCGCTACGACAGCATCAACCCAAGCACGTTGAAGACCGGCGTTTACGGCTCCGGCGAACCGGGCCGGCTGGTGATCCGCGCCGGCGGCAACCTGAACATCTTCGGCAATGTCAGCGACGGCTTTGCCGCTGCGCCGCAGCCGCTCGGGACAGGTGCCCAGGTCGCGAGGATGCTGTTCAGCGGCGGACAGCCGTCCGGCAATGATGTCGTCATTCCGCGCGATGGCGTGGTGCTGGCGGACGGCACGGTGTTTCCGCGCTTCAGCGTGCTGAACTACGATCTGCCGGTGCGGAGCTTTACGTTGGGGGCGAACAACGTGCTGCCTTCCGACGCGCCCTGCAGGCTGCGCTGACCGTGCCGGCGGGGACCGTGTTGCGCGCGGACGTGCGCGATGCCGGCGGCGCCGTGATCTACGCGAAAGGCACGCGGCTGCAACAGGATACGGTTTTGCCCGCGGGGACCGTGCTCGGCGCCGGCAGCCTGTTCACTTCCGACATTGCCGTGGGTCCAATGGTTTGGCCGAAGAACGTGCCATTGCCGTGGAGCCTCACACTCAACGGCGACTTGACGCTGCCGGTCGGCGCCCTGGTGCCGGGAGCGACCGTGGTCAAGCTGCCGGGCGACGCGGCATTCGTGAAGCTGCGCGACAGCGCGCCATCCGACGGGATCTGGGCGGCTGCGCCGATGCTGCCGGCCGGATCGCAGTCGTGGTCTTTGCGCTTCGTGGCCGGCGCAGATGTCACCGCGGCCGACAGCCGGGCGCTGCGGCCGCGCAGCGCGAACGCCGGAAGTCTGGTGCTCGCGGATTCCTCCGTTGCAGCGCTGGTCTCGATTCAGCCCCCGGGCTGGGTCTGGGCCGATCTGGGCGGAGACAATCCGTTCGGAACGCCGGGGCAGCCGGCTGATGAGTACCTTTGCGCGGACTTGCCCGACTACTGTCAATGGAACCCGGGTGGCGAAACCACGCAGGCGCAATTCCCGCTGACGAGCGTTGTGCGCACCGGCACCGGCGATCTTGAACTGCTGAGCGCTGCCGACCTGAAGGTGCGTACGGCTTACGGCATCTACACGGCAGGCGCGCCATCGCAGGCGATGCTCGCACCTGATGGCTCCAATCCTTACGACCGGGCGCGCGGACAACTGTTCGGCGGCTCGGTCCTCGGCAACCAGGGCGCAGCTTATGAGGGACTGGTCGACGGCAGTGCGACCAGCGTCTATCACGCCTGGTACCCTGATGGCGGTGGCAACCTTCTGGTGGCGGCGCAGGGTAACCTGACCGGCATGTCGATCAACCAGGGTAACAACGGGCCCCTGCAGTACAACAATCCCGGCAACTGGCTCTGGCGGCAGGGCGGAGACATCGCCGGCCAGCGCACCGCGTGGTGGATCAATTTCGGTACCATTGCATTGCCGTTATCGCGCTTTTCCGATGACGTGATGCCGGCGCTGACCGGATTTTCCGGTTTCGGCACGCTGGGCGGAGGCAACGTCACCGTGCAGGCAGGCGGCGATGCCGGGCTGCTTGCGAGCCAGGGATCGAACCTAGCGTCGAGCTCGACTGCGCTCGATATCGCGGTGGGTTCGACCGGGCGGATCGGAAGCGATGGCCAGTTGGTCCTCACCGGCGGCGGCGACATGCTGGTGAAGATCGGTGGCCAGCTCAACCCGTGGCAGACTATGCTGACACAGTCTCGGACCAGGAGTGACTCCAGCGGCGGGCTCGTCAACCTTCGCGGCCTGATTGACGTGCAAGCCGGCACGATTGGTGGCGTCAATCTGAGTTACGGACAGAAGCTTGGGACGGATCCCCGCTGGCCCGACTTCTCGGTCGCCAACAGAGGCATCGGCTTCGGCGGACCGTTGGTCGTTCCGGGCGACGCCGTGGTCAATCTGTCGGCGCGCGGCGATCTCGTGCTATCAGGCGCGGCGGACCCCGGCCGGCCGGTCCTGCCGAATACCACGTCTTACACCGCAGCCGGCAGCGCGCACGTGGGCGGCGGCACCACCTGGTTCTCGCTGTGGCGCGACGAAACGGCGATCAATCTGGTTTCGGCAGGCGGCAATCTGGTGCCGACCAGGCAGAACGAACTGTCGACCGCCGGGAGCATCGACGTACCGACCGACAGCATGTTCGTCTATCCGCCCACGCTGACGGCGCTGGCGACGAGCGGCAGCATCTATTACGGCGCCTACGAAAACCAGCCCACGGTTTTGGCGCCGCAACTGGTGCTCGCGCCGTCGCCGCAGGGGCAGCTCGAACTGCTGGCTGGCCGCTCGATCTATGCCAATGGCTATGCCATCGACATGTCCGGCGCCGACCAGAGCGCTCTGGCGACCCCGTTCAGGCCGGCGTTCAAGGGGTGGCAGCGCGGCGAGGGCAATCCCATCACCAACGCCAATGGCAGCGGTACAGTCCCGAATAATTTCGGTATTATATCGCCCGGTGGCGTCGAGCTTTTTGCGTTCGGCCCCAACACCGCCAGCAACCTGCATCAGGACGACGGCACGTCGGCGCTCATTTACGCTGCCGGCGGCGATCTCGTCGGCTTCAAATCGGGCGAGGTGATCGACTTTACAAAGGGCGGTGAGAAAGCGTCCACGCGGCCCTTGAGCGCGTGGTACCTGGCGGCCAAGCCGATGCGCATCATGGCGGGGCGCGACATCGTCAATCTCGGCACGCCGGTCGGCGGCTACGACCTCCTCTCCAACTTCGATGCCTATGCCACCAGCAATCTGATCCTGCATACCGGCGACAACGACTTCTCGGTGGTGTCGGCCGGACGAGACATCGTTTACGCCAATCTGCAGGTCGCAGGTCCCGGCACGCTGCTTATCAGCGCGGGCAGCAACGTCTACCAGGCCGATCGGGGCGCGGTGACGAGCCTCGGCCCCGTCGCGCCAGGCGATCTGCGTCCGGGGGCATCGGTCGTGATGATGGCCGGTGCCGGCGCGCCGGACTATGGCGCGCTGACGCGCTATCTCGATCCGGCCAACCTGGCGGCGGCGGACAAGCCACTTGCCGATCAGCCTGGCAAGGTGGCGAAGACCTATGAGAAGGACCTCGCCGACTGGCTATCGTCGCACTATGGCTTCAAGGGCACCGAGGCTGACGCACGCGCACGGTTCGCGCTGCTGCCGGCCGACGAGCAGGCGGTGTTCCTGCGACAAGTGTTCTACAGCGAGCTGCGCGACAGCGGCCGGGAATACAACGACGCCAGTGGTCCACGCGCGCGCTCCTATCTGCGCGGTCGACAGGCGATCGCGGCGCTGTTCCCCGACCAGGACGAAGCCGGCCGCCCGATCTCTTATCGGGGCGATATCACGATGTTCGGTGGCTCCGGCATCCGAACGCTGTCCGGCGGCAACATTGAGCTCCTGGCGCCGGGAGGCCAGATCGTGCTCGGGGTCGAAGGTGTGGTGCCGCCGCCTTCGGCCGGACTGATCACGCAAGGATCAGGTGACATCTACAGCTATTCGAAGGGCAGCCTGCTGCTTGGACTGTCGCGGATCATGACGACCTTTGGCGGCAATATCATCGCGTGGTCGGCGGAGGGCGATATCAACGCCGGCCGCGGATCCAAGACGACACAGGTCTATACCCCGCCGAAGCGTGTCTATGACAATTACGGATCGGTGACGCTGTCTCCGACCGTTCCCACGACAGGCGCCGGCATCGCGACGCTCAATCCGATCCCGGAGGTGCCGCGCGGCAGTGTCGATCTGATCGCGCCGCTCGGCACCATCGACGCAGGCGAAGCCGGCATCCGCGTCTCCGGCAACGTCAACCTTGCCGCGTTGCAGATCGTGAACGCGGCGAATATCCG
>NZ_PSRR01000509.1 GCF_004296405.1 Bradyrhizobium sp. Leo170 | reverse complement strand
CGCCGTCACCCGCCGCGCGGAACCCCCTGGACCGTGGCGGTCAGCCGCTCCCATGGCGATGCGCGCACGGAGGCCTTTATCGCCGGGCGGGGCGGCGCGGTGCGGGCCGAACTCGGCTCCGCGGTGAAGTTCGGACGAGTGGCCGAAGGCCAGGTCGATATCTATCCCCGCCTTGCGCCGACCTCCGAATGGGACGTCGCGGCCGGCCATGCCGTGGTCACCGCCGCCGGCGGCAAGATCACGGATTCGCAGGGAGCGGCGCTGCGCTTCGGCCTGCGGGATGATTTTATCGTGCCGGAATTCATTGCCTGGGGCGATCCCGCCGCTGCGCCTTAGAACTTGTTTTGTCGAGGGCGCTACTGCGCCAGCGTCTGCTCCAGCTCCGGCCAGCGGGCGGTGGCGTCTTTCAGGAAGCGTCCGGGATCGGCGACAAAGGCGTCCCGGTTGTCCTCCCGGCCGAACAGATAGAGCCGCTGCCCGGCCACCGCCCAGAATCGCGGATTGCCGGCATAGGTGACGCCGCGGCCAAGATCGACCGGGTCGTAGCCGCCGAATTGCGGACCGTAGATTTCCGGATGGGCGACAAAGGAGGCGCGGTTGCCTTCATTGCGGAAGCGCCAGACCGCGCCTGCCTGCGCAGCCTCAAAGTCCGGCAAGCCCTCAAGGGCAGCGGCATCGGTAAAATATGCCACCGGGTCGAATCCCTCGATGGCGAGGCCGGAATAGTGATTGACCACCACCCGCTCGGTTGTAGCGGCCCGGACTGCCGAATCAATGCCGATCAAAGCTAAAAGGCCGACGGCGAAGCTGAAAAAGGCTATTCCGGGGCGTCGGCGGTATATTTCCTGCCGTTGTACCGTCATAGTTGATATCGATAACATTGGAGTCGAGGGGACACTGGGCGCAAGCTAGAGCCGACCTTGTTGGCGTCAGGTTAAGGCGGCGACCAGAATTTCGATCGCAGGGGTTCTTTATGAGTTTCGCATCACGCTTTGCCGCGGCAGCGCTCGCTGCGCTGATGTGCTGGATTGCGCCGGTTGCCGCCCAGCAGGCCCCGCCGCAATACCCGCCGCCGCAACGTGAGCCCAGTCCGAGCACCTATGGGCCGGACGAACTGGTTGCCGCCGGCCACAAATTCTTCGGTAACGTCTCACGCGGGCTTGCCTCCGTCATCGAACGCGCGGTCAGCCAATGGGGCCTGCCCAATGGCTACGTGCTCGGCGAAGAAGGCTCCGGCGCTTTCGTCGCCGGCCTGCGCTATGGGGAAGGCACGCTCTACACCAAGAATGCCGGCGACCTGCGGGTCTATTGGCAGGGGCCCTCGGTCGGCTTCGACTGGGGCGGCGATGGCGCTCGCACCATGACGCTGGTCTACAACCTGCCCTCCACGCAAGCGATCTACCAGCGCTTCGTCGGCATCGACGGCTCGGCCTATATCGTCGGCGGTTTCGGCATGACCGCGCTGACGGCCAACAATATCGTGCTGGTGCCGATCCGTTCCGGCATCGGGCTCAGGCTTGGCGCCAATGTCGGCTACCTGAAATATACCCCGCGTGCGACCTGGAACCCGTTCTGACCCCGCCGTTAACGCCTTGACGTGAATCCCTCACCGCGGACAGGCATTTGGCTGGCGTTTTGCCGGCCGCCCGTGGCATTGTGATTAACGATTTATTATCGCGGGAGTAACCCATTCATGGTCGAACCGATCATGTATCTGGCGATCGGTTTTCTGGTCTCGATGCTGTGCGGTCTGATGATCGTGCCGCTGGTGCATAACCGGGCGGTGCGGCTGACGACCCGGCGTATCGAGGCCGCAACCCCGCTGTCGATGGCCGAGATCCAGGCGGACAAGGACCAGTTGCGCGCGGAATTCGCGATGTCGGCGCGGCGGCTCGAGATGAGCGTCGAGCAGCTCAAGAGCAAGACCACGAGCCAGTTGGCCGAACTCGGCAAGAAGACCGACGCGATCAACCGCATGAAGATCGAGCTCGGCGAGAAGAACGCCGCGATCTTCGCCCTCGAGGCGCGCGAAAAGGCGATGAAGGGTCAGTCCCGCGCCACCGAAGAGGAGTTCGCCGCCAAGACCGAGCAGTTGCGCGCCGCCGAGCAGGCGCTGGCGAACAAGCAGAACGAGCTCGGCAAGATCAATGCCGACCTGAACGACCGCTCGATGGCGGCGGACAGCCGCCAGATCGAGCTGATCTCCGTCCGCACCCAGATCGAGGAATTGAAGGACCGGGTCAGCGACGCTGAAAGAGACTTCGCCGCCACCCAGGCCCGCCTGGCCGAGGAACGCAGCGCATCTGAGGCCGCGACCCGCGAGCTCGCGGACGCGCGGAGCCGGGCCGAGAGTCTGAACCAGCGCGTCACCGACCTCGACCGTCAATTGAGCGTCCAGGTCAACGAAGCCCAGATACTCGGCAACCGCGTCAACCAACTGGAGGGGCGGCTTGCGACCCAGGGCAAGCTCTTGGCCGAACGGGAATTCGAGAACAACCAGCTCCGGCAGGCCAGTGAGGCAGCCGAGCGCACCGTGAAGGAACTGCGCGCGGCGATGAATGGCGGCAAATCGCCCGCCCTCGAGAAGCTGAAAAGCGAGAAGGCCACTCTGGAAGAACAGCTCCGCATCGCCCGCGACGAGCGGTCAAAGCTGCAGCGCGACATCAACGCGATCCAGGAGCAGGCGGAGAACTCCTGGGCGACCGAGCGCATGGAGAACGCGCTGCTGCGCGAGCGCATCAACGACATTGCCGCCGAGGTGGCAAAGCTGGCGATCCAGCTCGAAGGGCCGGATTCGCCGATCGAGGCCATGCTGGCCGCAGAGCCGGCGGTGCCGGCCAAGGGGGGACCGAAGGCGGGACCGAAAGCCGCGAACGGCGTGCCCGCCGCAAGCGGCCTGCCCGAAGGCGGCGGAACGCTCGCCGAACGCATCCGGGCGCTGCAATCCCACGCTTCCCGCGCCCGTCAGCAGGGGGCATGACGCTCTTTGGCGGTTTTGGGGTCGGCTTTGGCTTGACACCCCGCCCCTGCCCTTCGTAAATCGCGGGCTCCGGCCGCAAGGCCATTTCCGATCGGATGCCGTTTCCGGCCTCCGGCCGCGACGAGATCCCGGACGCATAGCTCAGCGGGAGAGCGTTCCCTTCACACGGGAGAGGTCCAAGGTTCGATCCCTTGTGCGTCCACCATTTAGACAATTGAAATCATTACCTAATCTCATTCCCTTCTGGCATTCCACGGGGCACACGGGGGCACAAAAGGGCAGGACAGAGTAGAAACATCCGTGCATATCCGTGCAAAATCCGTGCAGTCCCATGCAGGCCGTTCGCTCGCTGTTCGCTGCCATCGGACTTACCTCGTGAAGGCGTGCCCCCCGCGTTCCGGCGCGTAATCTAGGGCCGTGTATTCATAAATCCCGGCCGCAGACGACGTGATGTGCCTCTGGCCTTCACACCGACCAACGATCCCGTTTTCGCGAAGGGGCCAACTCAACAACAGTTAGGAAGTCGCTGAAGAGTGCCCCCGCCCTATCGAGTTAGCGCCCGGCCCTTCGCTTTCCTGTGTCGTCACGCACGCGGCTAACGAAATCGTCAGGAGTGAGCAGGCAAGCAACGTTAGGGCGCGCCTTGAGGCGATTTGCATAGTCATCGATTTCGTCCTGAGCTTCTTTGACGCGCTGCGCCGCTTCGTCACGTTGCTTGCTCGCCGTCTCGGCCGCTTCGAGCGCGAGATGCAGATCGAAGTTCTTGTTAGCGATCACGCCGTCCTTCGCTGCGATCTGATCCCGCAGCATCTTCGCTTCGGCGCGGTTGTCGGCGGTGCGGAAGCCTAGCAGAAAGACGAGCGCCGCCAGGGCGACGATGAAGACGAGCTTCGCGGCCTTGGCGTATAGCCAAAGCCTGGCGCGCGATCGCGCTGGTGCTCGTAGGCGTAGCGCGCCCTCCCCGTGACCTTGAGCGCTCCGTCGATACGGTCCACGGGCTGGCCGATTGCCGTGGCGGCGCCAGCGCGCGAGTTCGCCTGAACGACGTAGTCTTGAGCCATCGTCTTGTACCTCACACGGCTTGGGCGGCTTCAGCGAGCGTCCGGCGCAGCGTGCGCCGCGCCAGCTCGATCTTGAAGGCGGCGTGGCCTTCGGCGCGCGCGCCGGAAAGGGCCGCATCGG
>NZ_PSRR01000508.1 GCF_004296405.1 Bradyrhizobium sp. Leo170 | reverse complement strand
CCAAAACAAGAATCTAGAGCTTCGGTTCTGATTCAATCAGAACCGAAAATGCTCTAGGATCCGACTCTAGGCTTGCTTTGACGCGATCGCTATCTCCTTCGCAGGGATGATCCACGCGCTGAAGCACGAGATGCGCTCGCGGGACTGCAATTCTCTGCGCGCGGCTCGCCTTGCGCGTTTCCTCAGTTTGCCGGATCCCGCCTCCGCCGTTGCTCACCTTCGGCGACGAGTTTTTTCTCATCGTCTGTCAGAAGGCTGGTCTGCTCCGCGCTGATGGGGCCATTGCCGAGGACGCGGACTGTGCTGTCGGAGTCATAGTTCAAGCGGCTTTGCCGGTTGTTGTTTTTTGGCTCAGCCGGACGCTCTTCCTCACCCGATCCGCCACCAAAGCCGAGAAACTCGACGATGATGATCGACGCCTGGCCGGAAGCGGTGTTCTGGGTCGGCATGGTGGTCTGTTGGGCCGCACCGGCGAGGTTCGAGGCTTGCGTCAAGCCGCCAATATTCGGCGCCTGGACCGTCGGCACGCCGGTGATACCGCCCTGCGCCTGGATATTCGCCGCGTTGACGATCTGCAAAGCGGCCACGTTGACCTGTCCGGAGGAACGGATGCCGGCTTCGCCCACGTCGATCGTGCCCAGCGGCGCGATCAGGTCGACACGGGCGGGCGGAATGTCCGGCACCGAGGCGATGGCGGCAATGCCTGCGCCGGTCGAGGGCACAGTCGGACTCAACAGCACATGGCCATAGGGATCATAGCGGCGTCGCGTCGGCGTGTAGATCACGGTCGTCTTCGAGCCGTTGCCGGCGTTGATGTCGCCCTCCGCCGACCAGCCGAGAATGTCGCCGCCCAAGGTGGTCATGATGCGCGAGAGACCAAGCAGGATCGAGCCCTTGCTGTAGATTTCGATATTGCCCTTGCCTTGGGTGACCAGCCCCGCCGTGCTCGGGGGAACCTCGCCTTCCACGCCCAACACCACTTTGCCGCCCGGTGCAAGCAACTGGATGTCGCCGCCGAATTCGGTCGTGACGCCCGAGCCGCTGAACAGCGTGATATCACCCTGATAGCGGATCTGGTTGCCATTCGCGTCCCGGTCCGGGAAAAGCGTCGCGATCGACTGGCGACCGCGCAGATAGCTGCCATGACGCGGACTTTCCGCGTCATTGTATTCGATGCCGCCCTGGCGGAGCTCGTTATAGAAGACCGTGCGCAGGAACACCGCCTGCAAATCGCGCGGCAAGGTCTGGAAATAGCTCAGCGCGTCCTCATCCCTGCCGGCAAAGCCGCGCTGCTCTTTCAGCCACGCAACAAGTTCGTTCTCATAGGTCTTGGCGACTTTGCCCTGCTGCTCGGCGAGCGGCGTGCCTGACATCGCAAGATTGGCCGGATCGAGATAGCGCATCAGCGCGGCATAGTCCGGGCCGCTGCTGCCCACGCCAGCCTGCAGCACGATCGAGGCGCCGGGCCGCGTATCACCAGGCACGGCAGGGGCGATGCTTTGCAACCTGCCTTGATCCGCCTGATAGATGTGGCGGCCCGCGGTGAGCGCGAGCACACCAGGACCTGACACCTGCAAATTCGCGTAGATGATGTCGCGGCCGGCCTGGATGACCGAGATATCATCGTCACGGCTGTGGATGATCAGCCCGCCGCCCCCGGCCTCGTCACGCCAATCGCTATTGGGATCGTCGACCCCACCGGCAGCGATGATGTCACGCCCGGCACGCATCCACACCGGCCCGCCGATGTAGAGGGTCGCCGGCACTTCGAATGTAGGCGGTTGAATATATCCGACGTGGAAATTGGTGATATCCCCGTGCACCGCATAGAAACGCATCGGATTTTGATCCGCGCCGTCTCCCAAGATGGAGAGATAATTGCCCTCTGGGTAGCTGGGATTGTAGCCGTAAAAGATCGAATCGCGCGCCAACAGATCAAGCCGCGCGTTCGGCAAAGGCGTCAGATTTGCCTGGCCAAACACCAGCACATCACCACCGGCGGCCACGACGCCGAGAGCCGGTGGATACGGGCGCCCGGTGTAATAGCTGTAGTAGTCCTGCGGGCCCCTTGAGTCGTTGGATGTGATGGGCGCGACCGATCCTCCCGCCGAGAACAGGTCCACGGCGGTGCGGTTGCTCCACAGCGAGAAGCCAGGTCCACCAGTGGACGGCAGAAGACCACGAGAAGCAGCCGGATCAGGTAGGCCTGGATCGGTGGCGTACAGGATGACGAGGTCGCCGCGCGTATTGATCGTGGCGCGACTGTCGCCCAGCGCCAGGTACAGACCGCTATCGGCGTAGTAGTTATAGGGACGCATGGGGTCGATCGGCCGCGGATCGGTATAGCCCAGCGGAATGCCGTAGCTCATTTCGCTCACGAGACCGATAGCGGAGGCGGTGACCGACACGTCGCCCCGGACATTGACGAGCGTGCCTCCGCCCGGGTTGTTCGCATAGTAGAGCGGCGCCGTATTTAGGCGGCCGCCGATATTCATCACGAGATCGCCGCCGCCCGTTTGTCTCAGCACACCATTGGCATCGAGGTAGCCGCCGCCGCCGATCGCGACCACCAAGGCGGAGGCCCTGGTTTCGAACAGCGTGTTGATCGGGCTAATTTCCAAAATCTGCGGCGTCATGACGCCGGCGTCGCCGCCTGCGATCACGTTCACATTGCCGCCACCCAGCGCGCCGATGCCGGAAAAGCCCACGACTTGATTCAGCCCCCAGGAATCCGGAACGTAGGCGCCGAAATTGATGCCCCACGCGCCATCTTGCCAGCGCAGCCATTCATTGATGCGACTCTGGTTCGTGTTCAGGTCGGACATATAGTTGTAGCCGGCCATGGTGCCGCCGGCCTCAACGCGCACGTCGCCGCCCCCTGCGGTGAGCCATAGGCCAGTATGGTTTTGAGTTTCAGGTAGAGCCGTGCCGGCGGTGTAGACACCAAAGAGAGAGGCATGCCGGTAATCGCCGCCGGCGATGAGATCGAGATAGCCGGTGCCGGTACGCACCACACTCATCGCTTCCAGGATCCAATCCCCGGCACTATGCCGATCATCGAGGACAAGGTCGCCGCCCTGGCCGAGCGAACGGATAGGCTTGACCGCCCGTGTGTCGCTCGCGGCGAGATCGGCCCCCGAAACGAAACGCATGGACCAGGACAGGGACCCTGGCGCAAGCATCTCCGATACGGCCCACATTCGTCCCTCGCGGCCGTCTGCCCAGTTGTAATCGTCTGGCGTGGGCGGCGGCGGCGCGAAGCCGTCATTGATGCTGCCGTTGACCGTAAAATTGCCGCCAGCCCGCACGACGAGGACGCCGGGCTCACCTGAACCGCGAATGTTGGCGTCCGCCGCGGCGCCGTAGCGATAGTCCGAGAGATCGAGATCGCCACTCGTCACAAGATCGCCTTCACTTGTGATCTCGACGCCAGGACGCAGATGGAACGCGGAACCATAGCCTTTCAGCCCGGCAAGCTGCGCCTGCAACGCGCCATTCACGCTTGCCGCGTCGATGAACGCCGCGTTGTCAGCATGGATGCCATCGAGAAACGCCTGATTGATGATGCCATCCAAGGGCGTGTAGTTGCGAAAACCATTCACAGCGATGCTCGCTGCGCCGAGAATGTTGATATGGCTTGCCGCGTTGATCGCGATACCGTCCCGGCCCACACGCGGCGCGTTGATCTCGAGCCTGCCGCGAGACACGCCATCGGCCGAACGCATGTCGATCATCGAGCCACCCGCCAGCGTGACGGCGCCGTTCTTTGCTGTCAGCTCGATCGAGCCGCGATTGGAGGCTTCGATCGCCGCGCCGTAGCTGTCGGTTTGCAGCACGCTGCCATGCGCGTCGAGAACGGCATTCGATGTCAGCGTGAGATTATCGCGTGCAGAAAGGCGGATGGTGCCGACCTTGTTGCCGCTCGCATCGATCCTGCCGTTCACGATCAGGCTGCCGCCATCGGCCGAAATATCGACGATGCGCGCCTTCACCTCGTCGCCGATGACAAGATCACCGCTCTTGGCAGTGAAGCTGCGTGTGCCCAAGAAGCTGCTCGCGTTGAGCTTGGTATTGAGGCTTGCAAAATCGGCGATGGTGTTCGCAGCAAGCGAGAAGCTGCCCGCGCTCGAGCCGCCGCTGCTCCCGCCGCGCAATGTGCCGCCGAATGTTGCCGTTC
>NZ_PSRR01000507.1 GCF_004296405.1 Bradyrhizobium sp. Leo170 | reverse complement strand
GCTAGTGCGTCCACAACCTCCGCATTCATGGAGCGACCGTGCTCTCCGGCAAGCTCGGAGAGTGTATCGCGCATGCCAGGGGGCAGCCTGACGATAAATTGATCGGCCCCCTGCCGGGCCGCGTCTTGCTGACGGTCTTTTTCTTGGCCATTCGCAACCTCTCAATCGCACAGTGCGATATCGCACTTGCGAATCTGCTGCGCTGATCGCGTGGGAATGGCTTCAGCGAGAGACCGACATATTCGCGACCTTCGACGTCTTGCACTATCGACCGAAGGAACACCCCAACATGGTGCGCGTGATCGATGAAAAGACGAACGCGCAAAGCTGGGTTCCTTTGCTCGATGACGCTGGTGTCGCTCTCTATCCAGAGCTGATGGACGAACTCGATGCTATCAAGCGCGAGCGCATCGGCGGCCTCATGCTGCGGCGGGACTGGGGTGAACGCGGCCCGTGGCCGACATGGCCAAAGCCTGACATGCCAGACTTCACGCACATGAGCCGAAAGGTGAAAGAGGTCATCCGGGCCGCCAATCTGCGCGACGAGCTATCATTCGCCTCGTTCAGGCACGGTGGCCTAACCGAGACCGGCGCCGAACTGACCGATCGCGAGATCTTGGCGCAGAGCAGGCATACCACGGTCAAGGTGTTGCCGAAGTACGTCAAGCGCACCACGACGCAGATCGCCACCGGCACCAAGAAGCGACGCGCCGTGCGAACGAAAGCCGGACATTTGTCCGAATGAGCATCAGCCAGCTTGTCCGAATGAAAAATTGGGAGTGTCGTAAGTGACTGAAAACATTGGAGCGGGTGAAGGGAATCGAACCCTCGTATTCAGCTTGGAAGGCTGCTGCTCTACCATTGAGCTACACCCGCGTCGGGATGATCCACTATCATGCCGGGAGGGCAGCCTCAACCGCCCTGAGTCGTTACGAACAGCCGGGTTCCAGCCGATCCGCCTTCAGGCCTTAACAGGGGCGGAGTGGCTGCCTATATTGCGTGTCCCATCAACAAAGAAAGGAGGTGATCCAGTGTCTTATCTCAAGCGCTGTCACCTCGCTGGGATCGCCCGCTAAGCAGTCCAAAGCTTGGCATCGGGGCGCTCTCAGCCCTGGACCAGCGAGCACGAGAATCGGGCGCGGCGGGAGCGATTCCGCCGCGTCTTTATTGTTGGGCCGACGCAGATGGGGAATTGCTCGGGACGCCATCAAGCCTGGAATCGGGCGACGTCGTCAAACCGTAATATTGCATGAATACTCATTGAGACCCGTCGGCTGGCATGCACGCCGACGCCTGAAATTACCGTCAACGAGCAGATCGTGGAGTTCTTGGAGGCCGACACCGCAGTCCTGATCCATTGCACGGTCGGACAGTGGTGATGCGTTCGCAGACCAAAGCTGTAACTGAACCTGATCGCCTCGGATACGCGGCAGGTACCTCGGGTAGAGGACGGTTCCTGCTGTGGGCGACTCCTCTGACGGTCGCCGGTGCTATCGCCGCGACTGGACATCTGTTTGCCCAAACACTGTCCGCGAACACGGCAATCAGGTTCGATATTCCCTCACAGTCGTTGAGCGCGGCACTCAGTCGCTATGGCGACCTGACGGGTCGCGAGGCACTCTACGACACCAGTCTTGCTGCGGGCAGGGCCTCGGGTGAGGTGCTGGGTGTGTTGACACCCAATGAAGCGCTACAGCGGCTTCTGGCCGGGACCAATCTTTCGGCGCGGTTCCTTTCCGAGAACGCATTCGTCCTGATGCCCACGGCACCCAGCGCGCGGCAAGCAACAACGCAAGAGCCATCAGCGGCACACCGACGTTATTATGGTCTGATTCAGGAGACCGTGCTGGATGCGCTCTGTCAGTCGGCCGTCACCCGTCCTGGCCAGTACCGGATTGTGGTGGCGCTTTGGATCGGCTCGACGGGCAGAATCGAGAAATCCCAGCGCGTCGGCTCCGCCGGCAGCGGCACTATCGATCGGCAGATTGACGTAACCCTGGCGTCGGTGAGACTGCGGGAGCCGCCGCCGGCAGATTTCGCGCAGCCCATATTGATTGTTCTCGTGCCGCAAGCGCCTGGCGTTACACCGGGCTGTGCCTCCGCTGACACTGCTGCGCGTCCCGGTGGAGAGACGCGATGAGCGACCAGGCCCTGGCGGGAATCCGTCGCTTGTTCGTCGAACGCTATGAGGATCTGAAGGAGCGCTTGACCAGATATCTGGGTTCGGCCGACCTCGCTGGCGACGCAATGCACGATACGTGGTTGCGCCTGGCGCAGACGGAATCGATCGGAGTCGTCCAAAGCCAGCAAAGCTACCTTTTCCGTGCAGCCTTGAATGCCGCCGCCGACCGCCGCCGCAACGACGCACGTCACCTGTCCGTGGCCGAGATCGACAGCCTGCTTGACGTGGCGGACGAAGCGCCGACGCCAGAGCAGATTGTGCTTGCGAGATCCGAACTGGAGGCGTTCAAGGCCATGCTGGCGCAACTTCCCGCGCGCAGGCGTACGATCTTCCTGGCGGCACGGCTGCACAATATTCCCCGTCAGGTGATCGCCGACCGCCTTGGCGTGTCACGGCGGCTGGTGGCGAAGGAACTTCTCCTGGCTCACAAGGCGTTTGTCGAGCGCCTCAAGGAAATGAAGGGCTAGAGCATGATCCGGAAAAGTGGGGCCCGGTTTTCCGTCGCGACAAACGCGAACGCGTTTGCGCGGAGATCATGCTCAAACAAAAGTGTGCGCATTTGTCACCGGCGAATCGTCTTAGGAGTGAGGTCGTCCGCAGTTTGGAAAGCGGCCACCACGATGTCGATATCAAAGGACGCGCAGCTAGTATGAGCAACGCCCGTCATTCGGGTTCCGGCCTGAATGTCATCGAGGATGAGGCCATCGCGTGGGTGCAGAAGCTTGCGTCCGGCGAAGCGACGCGTGAGGACGTGGACGCATTGGCGCGATGGCGTGCGCAAAGCCCTGCGCGTGAGGCCGCCTTTGTCGAGGCCAGTCGGGCGTGGAGCAGCGCGGGCGCGGCTGCGCGTATGCTGCAAGGCGTCGATCATGATATCTTCGCCGAACTCGATGCTCTCCGCCAACAGCGCAAGACAGTCAGCCGGCGCCTTGTGGTGGGCGGCGGTGTGGCCGCGATCGCCGCGGCGACAGCGTACGGCGCTGTGAGCCCGCCACTTGGGCTCTGGCCCTCCTTGGCCGAACTAAAGGCCGACTACCACACCAGCACCGGCGAACAGAGCAGCGTGACGTTCGCAGGCGACATCGCCATCAACCTCAACACACAGACCAGCCTGGCAATTCGATCCGCAGCCGGCGCGATGGATCGTATTGAGCTGATCCTGGGAGAGGCCTCCTTCGTTGTTCCAGCACGGGCAAAGCGATCATTGGGGGTTTTTGCGGCAGGCGGTGAGACCGTCGCGAACGCTGGAAAGTTCGATGTTCGTTACACCAAAGGCAGCGAACAGGCCTCGGTCAGCGTCACCTGTTTCGAGGGCGCCGCGCGGATTGCGCATGGGGCGGAGCTCGCCGCTCTCAAGGCTGGAGAGCGCGTCCAGTACGGTTCGAGAGGACTGAGCCCGATCGTCGCAATCGATCCGGTTGTTGCATCGGAATGGCAGCGGGGCATCGTCGAGTTTCGCGGGACCCCGCTCGCCGAGGCGGTCGAGGAAATCAACCGATACCGACCCGGCAGGATCATCTTGATGAACCAGGCGCTCGGGCAGAAGCAGCTCAGCGGTCGTTTTCGTATCGATCAGATGAATATGGTGCTGGAACAGCTCGAGTACGCATTTAACGCGAAGCTTCAGCGGTTCCCCGGCGGAATCGTGGTCCTGAGCTGAGCTTCGGCTGCGCCACCCGAGAGTCCTTCCAAAAAATAATTCGTGCGGGCGTGCTCAACGCCGCTGCAGAACCTGTCTTTACGGTGAGAGCCATTTCATTTCTGGCGTCGCCGCGACATGTGGCTGCGACGCTGGGAGCGTAGTCTTGTTCGCAGGAGCCTTCGATGCCGGTGCAAAGTGATGTCAGTTCCACCACCACCGCGCACCGGGATCGGCGCCGCTCCATCCTCCTTGCGGGCGTGAGCGCTGCGGCGCTGTTTCTGTCTGCGTCCGAGGCAATGGCCCGCCCCTTGGGCGGATCCGCGCCGACAGCGTCGGCTGCGGCGGTCGCAGCGGCGCAGTCGGC
>NZ_PSRR01000506.1 GCF_004296405.1 Bradyrhizobium sp. Leo170 | reverse complement strand
GGCGAGATAAGCCTTCCTCATTCATTCCTCCCTTGGAATTATTCTTATCGGTGTAAGCAACTGGCAGGGCCAATCCAGCCCCTTCTTTAGGTCAATAGAACAGGGCACTCAAATCAGCCCTTCATGAAACGGTCAATGATCTCCTGCGGGAACGGCGCCGACTTCAATTTTGCGGGATCGTTCGGATCGCGGCCGACGAGGACGCGGGTCTCGAAAGCTTCGATCGCCAGCGCCTCGCCCTTGAACACCTTGTGTGTCACTTCGAAACTCGAGCGCTTGATGCTTTCCACCCGCGTTTCGATTGTAATCCAGTCGCCATGCGTCGACGGGATGTAGAACTTCGCCCGCGTATCGACCATGGGAATGCCGACCAGGCCGTAGATGCGCACGAGGTCCTGTTTCGAGAAGCCGGCCGCCTCGAACATGATCGAGGTCGAATCGTCGAACATCGCGAAATAGCGCGGGTAGTAGACGATGTTGGCGGGGTCGCAATCGCCCCACTGGATCTGCACATCGCGCCGGTGCACGAACATGCGCAGACCTCAGCGCGGCGCCATGCGAAGCGCGGCATCGAGCCGCACCACCTCGCCGTTGAGGTAGGGGTTGTCGATCATGTGCAGCGCCAGCGAGGCGAACTCGCCGGCGTCGCCGAGCCGGTGCGGGAACGGGATCGAAGCGGCGAGCGAATCCTGCGCCTCCTGCGGCAGACCCGCGAGCAGCGGCGTCAGGAACAGGCCCGGCGCAATCGCCAGCACACGGATGCCGAACTGCGCGAGCTCGCGCGCGATCGGCAGCGTCATGCCGACGATGCCGCCCTTGGAGGCCGAATAGGCGGCTTGGCCGATCTGGCCGTCATAGGCGGCAATCGACGCCGTCGAGATCACGACGCCGCGTTCGCCTGTCGATAGCGGCTCCAGCTTCGTCATCGCCGCGGTCGTAAGCCGCAGCATGTTGAAAGAGCCGAGCAGGTTGACCTTGATCACCTTGTCGAAATCGCCGAGCGGCATCGGGCCGTCGCGCCCGATCACGCGCTTTGCCACGCCGATGCCGGCGCAGTTGATCAGGATGCGCGCCGGGCCATGTGCTGTCGCAGCCTGCGCGACGGCGGCTTCCGCTGAGGCTGCATCCGATACGTCGCAGATCACGGCAACGCCGCCGATCTCGGTCGCGACGCTTTCGGCGAGCTTTGCATTGAGGTCGCATACTGCAACCTTGGCGCCCTGCGCGGCCAGCCGGCGCGCGGTGGCGGCGCCCAGTCCCGATGCGCCGCCAGTGACGATGGCGGCCTGATCCTTCAACTGCATGGTCTTCTCCTTACAACGAGAGTTCGAATTCAGCTCAGTGTGATGACGTGTGCCGGCGGCACGTCGGCATAAAGTGCCTCAACCAGGGCGCCGCGATGCTCCAGCACCGCGCGCTGGTTGATCGAGCCCTTGTCGGTGACCTCGCCGCGATCGATCGAGAGCGGCGCATCGAGCAGGATCGCGCGGGTGATCCGGGTCGACGATCCCGTGGCGCTGGCGAGGAAGCGGGCGAAGCGTTCGCGGAAAGCGGCGCGGACCAGGGGATCGGCCGCCGCCGTCGCGATGTCGGTGGCTGACAGCGCCGGGTTGATGACGCGGCAGCCGTCCAGATCCAGGATCACGATAGCGGAAATCTCGTCGCGGTTGATGCCGGCGATGACGACGTCGCGCACCAGCGGCGCGCAGGCAGCGATGAAGCGCGCGCGGAGCGGACCGACGCTGACCCAGGTGCCGCTGGCGAGCTTGAAATCCTCGGCGATGCGGCCATCGAAATCGAAGCCGGCATCGAAATCATCCGCTTTGGCCGGCTTCAGCGCATCGCCGAACTTGTAGAAACCTTCTTCGTCGAAGGCGGCGGCAGTCAGTTCCGGCTGGCGCCAATAGCCCGGTGTGACGTTCGGTCCCCTGGCGCGCACCTCAAGCTTGCCGTTGTTCGGCAACAGCTTGGCTTCGTTGCCTGATACGGGAAGTCCGACATGGCCGGAGCGGCTGGTGTCGGGCCGCACCGACATGAAGAACGGCGCCGTCTCGGTGGCGCCGAGCCCCGTTAGCATCGGCACGCGAAATCCGGTCTCGCGCACCGCGAGCTCGTCGAGGCTGCTCCAGACATAGGGCGACAGCGCCGCGCCGGAGAAGAACATCGCGTGCAGGCGGCCGAAGAATTTCGCGCGCAGGCTGGAATCGTCGCGCAGATAGGGCAAGAGCGATTCATAGCCCTTGGGCACGTTGAAATAGACTGTCGGCGAAATCTCGCGGAGGTTCTTCACGGTGTCCTCAATGCCGCCAGGCATCGGCTTGCCTTCGTCGAGATACATCGAGCCGCCGTTGAACAGCGTCAGCCCGATATTGTGGTTGCCGCCAAAGGTGTGATTCCAGGGCAGCCAGTCGACGATCACAGGTGGCTCGTCCTTCAGGAACGCCAGCGTCTCGCGCAGCATCACCTGGTTGGCGCAGAGCATGCGCTGGGTGTTGATCACGGCCTTGGGATTGCCGGTCGAGCCGGAGGTCAGCAGGAATTTCGCGATCGTGTCCGGCGCGATGGCTTCGTGCGTGGCCTTGAGCCGCGGATGCTCCGGCGTGGCCAACAGGTCGGAAAGTCTGGTCACGACCCGGCCAGGAAGGTCGCCGCGCGTGGCAACGATCTCGGTCTCTGGCGCAACATTCGCGGACAGCGCGTCGGCGAACTTGCCGGCATCATCGGCAAAGACCAGGCCGGGCGTCAGCAGCTTGATGATAAAACCGAGCTTGCCGAAATCCCGCGACACCAGCGAATAGGCCGGCGACACCGGGCAGAACGGCACTCCGGCATAAAGCGCGCCGAACGCGAGCAGTGCGTGGTCGATTGAATTGCCGGAGAGGATCACAAGCGGCTTTTCCGCCGACAGCCCGCGGGCGATCAGCGCCGAGGCGATGTGCCTAGCGGCATCGAGCAGTTGCGCGTAGCTGATCTCGCGCCAAGCGCCGCCCGCGGCGCGCTCTGCCATGAACACGCGGTGTGGCTCGGTGGCGGCCCAATGATGCAGCCGATCGGTGATGCGCTGCGGATAATCGACGAGCTTGCTGCGTGGGCGAAGATAGATCGTGCCATCGTCGCGCCGCTCGATGATAACAGCGGGATTGCCGAACGATATCGCGCGCAGCGGATGCGCGGTGGCATCTTTGACTGACGCTGACATGTCGGGTCTGGCGCTCATCTCAGGTCGGCTTCACTTTCGCGGTCTTGTGCTCGAGGAATTCGCGGATCCGGCGTTTCGCCTCCTTGTCGCTCTGCGCCACCGTCGCCATCAGCGATTCCATCAACAGCCCGGTCTGCGGATTGGCTTCGGCGATCATCGGCAGCGCCTGCAGCACGGCAAAATTAGTCAGCGGCGCATTCCCCGCGATGCGCTCGGCGAGCTCGATCGCCTTCGGCAAGGCGCCGCCCGCGTCCGTCAGATATTGTGCGAAACCGTAGGCCGCGCCTTCGGTCGCGGAATAGACTCGTCCCGTCAGCATCATGTCGATCATCCGGGGCACGCCGATCAAGCGTGGCAGCCGCACCGATCCGCCGCCGCCGACAAAGATGCCGCGCTGGCCTTCCGGCAGCGCGAAATAGGCCGAAGGTTCGGCGACGCGGATATGCGCGGCGCAGGCAAGCTCGAGCCCGCCGCCGATCACGGCGCCCCTCAACGCGGCGATCACGGGCACGCGGCTATATTGGATGCGGTCGAACACCCGGTGCCACATCTGCGAATGCTGCAGGCCTTCGGTCGCGTCGCGCTCGGAGAGCTCGGACAGATCGAGGCCGGAGGAAAAATGGTCGCCGACGCCGTGGACGACGATGGCGCCGACGCCATCGGGGATGTCGGAAAAGCAGTCCTGGATCGCCAGCATGATGCCGTCGTTCAGCGCATTGCGCTTGGCCGGCCGGTTGAGGCCCACGGTCAGGACCGCGCCGTTGTTCTCGATCTTCAGCAGCGCCGCGCGATCCTCGGTCGCGGCGGAGGCGGCGTTTCCCATGGTCTTATTGTTTCCTTCCCAGAATAGTTATATTTTATAACGATCGGCCCGGGAGTCAATACGATGCCGTCATCGTGAGCGAGCATCCCGTAGGATGGGTAGAGCGCAGCAAAACCCATCGGCGATGGAGCAAGCTGCGCGAATGATGGGTTTCGCTGCGGCCTACTGA
>NZ_PSRR01000505.1 GCF_004296405.1 Bradyrhizobium sp. Leo170 | reverse complement strand
CCACTAGTCGAGGGGCGCTTCGCCGGCGGTGAGATGTCGACGCGGTTCCTCAAGGAGGAGCGCCTCTTCCCTTACGCGACCGCGGCCGGAACGTTGCGTCTCGCAGTGGCCGCTCCGATCGACGATGAGACGTTGCGAGCGGTCGAGCTCGCGCTGCGCAGGCCGATCGTGCTTGCCGTGGCGACTGCCGATGATTTGGAAGCCGCGCTTTCGTTACGACTCGAGCCCGATCAGCCGAGCGATACCCCGCAAATCGGCACGGGCGCAGGCGAGGATGATCTTGACAATTTGCGCGACCTCGCGCGTGGCGCGCCGGTGGTGCGGGCGCTCGATGACCTGCTGCGCCTGGCGGTCGAGCAGCGGGCGACCGATCTGCACATCGAGCCGGCTGGCAATGCGCTGCAGGTTCGGCTGCGCGTCGATGGCATGCTGAAGAACGTGCCGGCGCCGCCGATGAGCATGGCCAAGGGCATCCTGTCGCGCCTCAAGATTCTGGCCGGTCTCAACATCACCGAGCGCCGCCTGGCGCAGGACGGACGCGCGCATATCGTTGTCAGTGGCAGCGAGATCGATCTGCGGGTCGCCACCATGCCGACGATGCATGGCGAATGCGCCGTCATTCGCCTGTTGCGCAAAGGGGCAGGCCTGGTATCGCTCGACCAGATCGGCCTCAGCGCGCGTGACGAGACGATCCTGCGCAAGGCGTTGCTGGCCCCTTATGGAATGGTGATCGTCACCGGACCGACCGGATCGGGAAAGACCACCACGCTTGCGGCGTCGCTTGCGGTGATCAATGAGCCGACCCGCAAGATCCTGACCATCGAAGATCCCGTCGAGTACCAGATTTCGGGCATCAACCAGACCCAGGTGCATCCAGGCATCGGGCTCACTTTCGCATCGGCGCTGCGTTCGTTCATGCGGCTCGACCCTGATGTCATCATGGTCGGCGAGATGCGCGATTCCGAGACGGCCCATATCGGTGTCCACGCTGCGCTGACCGGCCATCTGGTGCTGACGACGCTGCACACCAACACCGCGGCTGGCGCCATCACGCGTCTGATCGACATGGAGATAGAGAGCTTCCTGCTGGCGTCCTGCGCGCGGGTGATCGTGGCGCAGCGGCTGGTGCGGATCCTGTGCGATCACTGCAAGGAAAGCCACTCGCTGTCGGCGGCGGATATCGCCGCTGACGAGCGCTATGCAGCGCTCGGCATCGAGGCCGGCGAAGTGGTCTGCCGGCCCAAGGGCTGCGACTGGTGCGGCTTCACCGGTTTCCGCGGACGCAAGGGCGTGTTCGAGATCATGGAGATCGGCACGGCGTTGCGACGGTCAATCGGCCCGAAAACCGACTCCACCGACCTCGAAACCGCGGCGCGGCGCGAGGGCATGACCACCATGACCGAGGACGGCATCAACAAACTACGCGCCGGGCAGACCACACTCGATGAAATCTTCCGCCTGACCACGAGCCTGTAGGGCGATCATGCCACACTACCGCTACCGCGCGTTGACCAAGGCCGGCGAGATCATTCTCGGTGATGTCGACGCGCCCTCGCGCGAGGAGGTGCTGCGGCGCATCGAGTATCTCGGCCACTTGCCGGTCGAAGCGGAGATCGCGGGCGGCGGCGCGCGGCGCAGCGGCATCTCAAGCAGCGGATTGCCGCGCCCGCGCGAACTCACCACCTTCATGCGCTTGCTGGCGCTCCTGCTGCGGTCCGGGCTGACGCTCGAAGCCGCGCTGCAGACGCTGGAGGACGACACCAACAAGGCGGTAGCCCGCTTCGCTGGCGGCCTGCGCTCGGCGGTCTCGGGTGGCGACGGCTTTGCGGAAGCGCTGGAGCGCCACGACTCCATCATCGAGCCGATCTACATCGCCATGGTGCGGGCGGGCGAGGCGTCCGGCAAGCTCGAGGTGGTGCTGCGGGCGATCGTCGCGGACCGCACCCGGCGCGAGCAGTTGTCGCAGCGGATCAGCGCGGCGATCCGCTACCCGATGTTCCTGGTCGGGTCGGCGGTGCTGATCCTGTTCTTCTTTCTGCTTTATGTGGTGCCGCAGTTCGAGTCTGTCTTCACGGAGTTGCGCGGAAAGCTCCGCGGGCGCCGCCTTCGCGCTGACGATGTCGACTTGGCTACGCGCCAATCTCGACACCTTCCTCGGCGTCTGTGCCGCCATGCTGCTGGTCGGCTGGCTGATCCTGCGGCAACAGGGGGCGCGGGCGTGGCTCGTGGGTGCGCTCGCCTCCATTCCCGGCGTGGCCGGGGTGATGAACGACCGTCGCACCGCCCGCTTCCTTGGCACCCTGGGGCTATTGGTCGAGAACGGCGTGGCGCTCCCCGCCGCGCTGAAGATCCTGCGCGACATCATTACCGAGCCGCGCTACGCGGCGGCGGTCGACCAGGTGCACGAGCAGGTCCGTAACGGCCGCCGCTTCATCGAGGCGCTCGCCGAGAGCGATCTCGTGCCGCCGCTTGCGGTCCGCATGCTGCGGGTCGGTGACGAGACCGGCGACCTCTCGGCGATCGCGCAACACGCCGCACAATTCTACGAGCAGCGGCTCGCCATCGGTCTCGACCGGTTGATGGGCGCGATCGGGCCGATCACCATCATCGCGGTCAGCATCGGTGTCGGCACGCTGATCGTGTCGATCATGAGCGCGCTGCTCAGCATCACCGAGCTTGCGATGTAGGGGCGGCCGATGGCGCGAGCAGGCATCAACGATCGGCGTGCGGGCTCGACCTTGATCGAGGTCGTGGCGGTGATGCTGATCATCTCCATTCTCGCCACGCTGGTGGTGACGATGGTGCCCGGCACCGGGCGGGCGAACATGAAGGCGCTGACGCTGCAGACCGCGGCGCTGCTGCGGCGTGAACGGCTCGCGGCGATTCTCACCGGGCAGAGTCGCAGCGTTTCGCTCGATGCAAGGGAGCGGCGGCTTGTTGGGGAGAGCGGGGTTATCGCGATTCCCCGCGACGTGGTGCTCGATGTGGTCGGTGTCGACGCGCGATGGTCGGGACGGCAGGCGGTGGTCCGGTTCGAGCCGGACGGCGCCTCGACCGGCGCGGTGCTGAAGTTCTCGTGGCAGGGAGTGCGCTATGAGGTCGATGTCAACTGGTACAACGGTCGCGTGGCGATCGATCTGCCGTGACCACGCCGCCGCGCGCGGAGGGTTTACGCTGATCGAGGCGCTGGTCGCGATGGCTCTGCTCTTGGCGTTCGTGTCGGTGCTCGGTCCGCATCTGTTTTACGCGCGCCGGATCGCCGACAAGCTCGACGGCCGCATTGCCGCGCAGACGCTGCTGCGCGCGATCCTCGATACGCCCGTCGACCGCATCGCGCTCGCGAAGGGGCCGCGCGACGGCGAGACGGCCGGCCTGCGCTGGACGGTCACGGCCGAGCCGATGTTCGTCGACGCCATGGTGCCACAGCAGGGGAGCCTGATGCAGTCCGTGGTGGACAAGTCCCAGGAGAAACCGAACGAGCCCCCCGCCAAGCGCCGGAGCTGGATCGCCTACCGCGTGAGCGCGAAGGTGTCGTGGGGGCCCGGGCAGGTGGTCAGCGCCGAGACGCTGCGGCTGGGACCGAGGGACGAAGAATGACCGCGAAACCAACTCTTCCGAAACACGGCCTGCCGAAATCAACGCTGCGCGGCGTGCGGGGTTTCACCCTGATCGAGGTGCTCGCCGCATTGGCGATCGGGTCCGCCGTGATCGTCGCGACCGCGGCCCTCATCCACAACGTCGCCCTCAACTTCGATCGCCGCACCGGCGTGGTGGGCCGGGCGGACCAACTGCTGCTTGCGATCGAGCGCCTGGCGGCGGATTTCGGCGCGGCGCGTCTGGTGCCGCAGTCTCTCGCTCCGCAGTCCGCGGGCGGTGGCAATCGGAGGGCCGCCTTCGTCGGCGGGTCCACCGAAGTCAGGTTCGTTGCGGCCGGCGGCACCGTGGCCGGGCTGCAGGGCGAGGAGGTGGTCAGCCTGACCGCCGAGGAGCGGGATGACAGGAGCCAGCTCGTGCGCCGGCGCGCGCCATGGCCAGGGCCGCGCATGCCGTTCGAGAACGTCGCGCTGCGCGACCCCGTTCTGCTGCTCGAGGGGAAGGTCGAGATCGCGTTCGCCTTCGCCAGCCTTGCGACGGACGGGACCGTGACCTGGAGCGACACCTGGAGCGGGCAGCCGCTGCCGCCGCGCCTGGTGCGGCTCTC
>NZ_PSRR01000504.1 GCF_004296405.1 Bradyrhizobium sp. Leo170 | reverse complement strand
GATAGGCCGGACCTGCTCGAAACTCAGCCGGTCCGGTCGGCTAAACTTTGCGATCGCATAGATATAGGATTGCTGAGTCGACGGCGACAGATTGCGGACCGTCATGTCCTCGATCATGCGTTGGCGAAGAGGGCTCATCGTAGCCATCTGGGTCTCCTGTCTTGAGAGGGGTGGTGCGAAGACCAACATCCTCTCAGACAGGACACCTCAGTTCAGCAGGCTCCTCCCCACTCCCGCGTAGCGGGTTCGTTCAATGAGTGATCACGATGGCCTGGAATTGGTGATCACCATCGTCTGGAACACGCAGCGGCCCAACGAGGCCCAGCTTCCGGCAAAAATCAACGCGGTCGCCCGTTGGCTCGTTGTGGATCCGTCTGAGGCTCGTCAGCTTCTCAACAGCTAACGTTCCTAGCATGAGACGTGGACGGCGGGCCAACGCAAAGCCTTCAAAGGGGCTCTTGGCTTGCTCGGAATGCAAATCGCAAGCGTTACATAACTGACGGACGGCGTGTGGAAGAAGCACTCAGGGTAAGCTGACCCGACGCGTGATGTCGGTCGGGCCTTGCGTCCGACAAGGCGGCGACCAGTAAGGCTGAAGGCGCTCGGACCGGGTCGTGCGACGATTGCCGTTCGGGGGCTTTGTTCTGGTTGTCGACTTTGACCTTTGCCTCTCTCAGGTTGGATGCTCTGCGGCCCGTGCATCCGAGCTTAGCTTTGGGTTGGCCATGAAGATTTATCTCATCTAGGGAGATTAGTGTGGAAACGAACGATATTGGATGGCTTAATACGGACGGTTGGATGCAGGAGTACGCGGCCCTGCAAAAGCAGCAGCGGGCGAGACAACAGTCGGACAACATGTCTGAACATCCGGCGGGCTTTGAGCAGCAGCTGGCCGAGCTACAACTCAGGTCCTCTGATGAGAGCTCCGGTGACCCTAGTTCGTCTGATGCTAGTTCGGCTGATAATCACGCTGCACAGGCGCATGGAAGAACCCAGCGCGCTAATGTCGGGGGTTCGGTGCCATCGCGGTCCAACCTGCGGGATAACTGGTTCAGCAGCACGCACTACAGCGTAGACCTCCCTCGCGCTCACCTCGGCGGCTCGGCTGCGGAGGCATCGCGGTCTGACTTGCGTGACAGGCTGTTCAGCAGCACTCGCTACACCGCGCTGTCGGAAGCGCAGCCTGCGGCCCGGACGAAGAACAGCAAAAGCCGGGGACTGTGGTCGCGTGTTAAGTCAGCGGTCGGCAAAGTCTTTGGGGGGAGTCGTCGCGAGAAGTCGTCTGGGGGCGCGGCGTCGTACGTGGTGGTCCATTCAGAGCTTCGCATGGATTTCGCCAAGCGGCGCCGCGCGATTGAGCCCTTTGAGTCAGACACGGTGCTTATTTCCAGGATTATGAGGGCGTCCGTCGGCAGCAGCACGTTCAACACCGCTCAGAGGCATGCATCTCATTTACGCAACTTCAGTGCCTGGCTTAACGAGCACCAGAGAGGTTCAATTGCCGACCGGCTGAACCAGCATGGGTTGGAGGACGATGCGCGGGACTATGCGCAGGACGTGGACCCCGCTGGAAGCAAAAACATCAAAGATCAAATCATTGAGGCGTTGGAAAATCTCCGGCACGCCGATCTCCCGCCAGCTGAGATCACAGATGACGAGAGGCTTATTTCCGAGTTCAAAGAGGCGGGCAAATCCGCCGGCGCGGCCGCACTACTGTTAGTCGGTGGGCGGGAAATCTGTATAAATTCCACACCTGGCTTCGAGCCAAGACCTTGACGCTGTCCAGCTTGCTTGACCGTCCTGATGAGTTGACACGACTTGCGACACGCTATGTGGAGGAGGGTGGCAAAAAAGATGTCCATCCGGCGTTGACAGCGCTTCAGGAGTTCCACATCGCGAAAGCCGAGGGACGCCCCGCAAATTTCAATCTTCACCCACAACAGCGCTTGGCTGGCCCTCCTACCGAAGACACGGCGCTCATGGAGAGGTTCAAGGCAGCAGCCATGCAGGCCGGGGCTCACGAACCCACGATTGAGCGCAATCTGGTACATTTAAAAAAATTCGCCAACTGGCTCCGTGAAAACAACAAGGAGCCATTGGCTCCCCGCTTTCGAGATGAGGCGCTGGCGGACGATATCGATGAGTATAAAGCGCAAGGTAACGACCCTAAAAACCGTCTTCATTCGTCGCTGACGAATCTCCGGAGGCTTGGGTCGGGGGAAGAAAACATCCAACAGATCGGGCCCGGCCCGCGTCTCATGGGACCCCGCCTCCTAAGCCCCCATCCCGAAGACGCCGGCGTCATCGAGAATATGTTCGTTCAAGCCCTGCGTAACCTTGGAGACTCGACTTCCGAGCAGAGGCAGCCTTTTCACGAAACGGCTAGCCGCCTTCGGGGTTTCAGTGACTGGCTCCGAAGGGAGGATAGGAGCAGCATAGTTGGCCGACTCAGGGGGACTGGGCAGCAGCACGCGTTGGACGAAGATGTTAAGAATTTCAGGAGGACCAAAGCTTCGGCAAAGGTGCATGAAAAAGATTTGACGATGCTTCGGAACTACCTACAACTCGTCGAGGCAAACAAAGCGTTGGGTGTATCCCTTCCTCAGCAAACGGTAGGCCCGTTTGGGCAGGCCGACTTGCAGGAACCGGCTGGCTCGAACTCAACCTGGTCCTGGATGCGAGATTTGCCGACGCCGCCGTCCGAAAGTGAGTGGCCGCCGATGGTAGGCCCGTTTGGGCAGGCCGGCTTGCAGGAGCCGGCTGGGTCGAGCTCAAGCTGGTCCGTGCAACCGCCGTCCTACTTCGACTTTCCAACGCCGAGGGGCGAGCCGGCTTGGTCCTCAGACGTCTATCGCGATCTCGATTCTTTCACTGGTCTGCCGTCCACACCGCAGGAGCTGCGTGACGATGCTCAGTCAGTACCGGTGGGTGGCGCCGCCGCCAAACCGCCATTCTTCAGCGGACCATCAGACGCGCCAGCTCGGTCGTCAGACATCTACCGCGGTCTCGCCCCTTTCGTTGATCTGCCGTCCACGCCGCAGGAGATGCGTGACGATGCTCAGTCAGCGCCGGTGATCAGCCCTGCGGGTAGACCCGCGTTCTACGTCGGGCCATCAGGCGTGCTTGAGGAGCTCGAGGATATAGGACATCTCGTCGGCAAGAATTGGCAGCATGGCTCCCGGCCGGTCTCGGATTCACTGCTCGATGTCCTGGATAACAATGGGGTCCTGCCGACCCAGTTCAGCGGCCCAAGGCAGGTCTCCATCAACGGTGAGACCTACTCGATCACATTGGGGCCGCGAGGAGACCGCGATGCGCAATTCGTCCATCATCCCCGCCCCTCCCTCGCCCCGGCTGCCCAGATCGGCACTTCGGTTACCGGTGCCTCTTCCGGCGACCGCAGCGGACGCGTGCTGGGCCCCATCCAGTGGCTGGGTGACGAGCATATCCAGCGGGACTATGAGCTCCTGACGCAGCAGTTGCAGGAAAGCAATCCGGATCTCGCCGCCCGGACGCGGTTCGTGGATCCCCTGATAGCCCAAATGTTGCGGTCAGACTCCAACGAGGTCGCGCAACAGGCATTGGGGTGGCTTAGCCATCATACAGCCGACTTCCTGTTCCTGCCGGTAAACAATGCCGGCGCGGCGATAGAGGAGCGCGGCAGTCACTGGTCGCTGCTGCTGGTTGATCAACGTGATCGCGAAAATCCGGTTGCCTATCATTACGACTCTTATCTGCCGGGACCCAATACCGGGTTCGCAGTGATGCTAGCACGACGGCTCCGCGCCACCCCGCAACAGGCCCCCATAAGACAGCAGAGCAACGGCTATGATTGCGGCGTCTTTGTCCTGGACGGCACCCGGGAGCTGGTCAGGCGATTGGCGGCAACACGGCAGCCGGACCTGAACCTCAACAACCTCGTCATCGATCGGCGGGCCTTACAGGACCGACTAGGGGCCGATGTCGGCTTCAACTGAACAGGGCGCGCGCAGCTGGTTGAAATGCGACTCGCCGATTGAAGGTCCGCAATCGGCGTGTTCGCAGAGCATCATGGTGTCTCACATGAGGAACTGAAGCCGGCGCTACGGCTGTTTTGGGAGCCGTCGAAGGAGCCCGACAGGCGATTTCGGAGCTAACGTCCCCGATATCCTTACAGCCGGCATCAAGCTGTCCGGTTGTCAAGCGACGTCCGGATTTAACGCGCTCTCATCCT
>NZ_PSRR01000503.1 GCF_004296405.1 Bradyrhizobium sp. Leo170 | reverse complement strand
AAGGCAGAACGGACCCGGCCTCTGCACTGGTTAAGACGTCAGAATGGCTCTACGACAACCTACGCAGGCTCGCCGAATCCGTTGGTGCGATCCGTCTCGCGAACCCAGAGAACTATGGTCACCACAGCGACCTGGATCCAGGTATTGAAAATATCCTTTCGAAGCTAGACGATCATTTCGGTGTACGCGTGGCCTTCCCTAATCCTTATGCCGGCGAGGTAGGTCTAGCCACATCACGCGGCATTGTGAGTTACCGGACCATTCAGGCGATCTATCAAGCATGGCGTGCGGTCAACCTCGCGACAACTCCTCGGGTACTGGAGATAGGCCCCGGCCTCGGTCGTACAGCGTTTTATCTCAAGCTGTTCGGGGTTGGGAATTACGTTGGAATAGACATCCCGCTGTCGAATGTTGCACAAGCCCATTTCCTCGGGACTACGCTAGGCGAGAGTACCGTTCGCCTCCATGGTGAAAAACGCGACGGATTTCAAATCGTACCAGATAGAGTCCTGACCGAGTTGGAGGGGCATTTCGATGTTGTGCTTAATGCAGACTCGCTCACTGAAATCGACCGCGCAACTGCAACAACGTATTGGCGTTTCATTGAGAAGCGATGCGGCGTCTTTTTATCGATCAATCACGAAGGCAATCCGTTTACCGTTCGTGATCTCTACAGTGGCAACACATTGCGAGTTGAGCGATACCCGTACTGGATGCGTCGCGGTTACGTTGAAGAAGTCGTGAGGTTTAAAGCATAGTGTCAACGAAGAGAGCGCCAGAAGAAGTACTCGCGATGACATCATGGGCCTTCACGAGAGGATTCGGCGAGAATGGTTTTGAACCAAGACGCCGCCGAGACGTGGTTCGAGGAGAATGATCCCGAAGGCGTTGCATTCTGTCGGCAATATCGCCGGCCCGCTTCATGTCCCGGCCCGCTCAAAGCGGGTCAATTGCGCCGATAGAGCGACGACGAGAGTTGCTGTATCGTTGCCTGCCATGGTGTGCGCCTAATTCGGCTGCCCGCTCGGCTTTTCAGCTTGCATGAACGAAAGTTTCGCTGGATCCGCTTCTAGTGCGCGCTCTTGGCCTCGAAGAATGTTCTCGGCGACCGTGAAGGAGCGCACGGACACTGCGTGAGCATCCCTGATCCACTGCTCGAGCAGTTCCCGGGAAAAACAGTTCATGTCGATCAGCTCAGTCGAGGCCGAACGTGTAGCTCGAACGGTTGGATCGCGCTGGCGTTGCCGATGTTCTCTACGAACTGGTCTAGCCAGGCGTTGCCCCAATTTCTCCGCATCGGCTCTGGGGTCAATATCCGTGTTGCGCGGTCGCCGTGCCGACGCTGTTGCCGGTGCCGTGGTCGATATTATCGACCGAACTTGCGCCGTTGGTGTAGCGCGCAATTTCAAATGTCACCCCCTCCCGCGAACTGAAATCACAGCCGAATGCCGCCGATCGGCCTGGATTGCTCGTCCGGCCATTCCGGACGCCGATACCGCCGCCCATAGACGGCCTCGTGATACCGCCGGGGATAGACCATCGTCGGGTCTTGCACTGCCAGATTGTCACTCTGCTGACGTGGGCCTGCGGCCTAGCCCTCTGTGGTCCGAACCGTTACGGCGAGTTGAAGCGGGCCGTCCGTGGCGTCAGCGACAATGTGCTGATCCAGCAACTGAAGGAACTGGAGGCCGACGATGTCGTCAAACGGACCGACTATAAGGAAGTCCCGCCGCGCGTGGATTATGCGCTCACCCCGCTTGGCCGCAGCCTCGCTGAAGCGCTCGTGCCGCTGTGCACTTGGGGAAGCGAGAACATGGCCGAGGTCTCGCGCATCTTCGCCGAGTGCGATGCCTGGCGGAATGGCAAAGCTTCGTAGCCGGCAGCCACACGATCTCGCAATTGTGCCCTAAAGGCTTAAACGGACGACCGCTTTCGGGATCGTCGTGAGCGTTGCGCAACGGATGAGCCCCTGCGTTACCGGCGATAGAGGATCATCCCGGCGTGATGCAGAACATCGTCGATGAATTCGCCGTCAGCGGTGAAGCCAGTATCATCCCAATATTCGATGTGCGTGCCGGTCACTTCGTAACGCCCCTCGTAGGCACGCTCGCGCGTCCCTCGCGCTTCAACGTAGCGGCCGTTCGGCAGAAGTTCGTGACGGATGTGGCCGTTCTGCGTAACCCAGAGGCCGACATAGGGGTGGTGATTGGCTTTCAATTCTGTTTCCTCGGCCCGCACGGGTGCGATCAGGAGCGTTGTCGCGATCATGGCTGCAAAGGCGCGCTGCATGGCCGAACTCCTCATTTCATACGTGTGTTGAGTTGGGACCGGGCGGCCGCTCCGCGTCGGAGGACACGAAGCGACTGGCCCAGGCGAGGTTCATTATGGCCGCCTATTGCTGGCGCGGCTCGTTGTTGTCGACGACCTGCTGATAGGCGACGAGATCGAGAAAGGCTTCAGCCTCGACGACAGACCCGTCCTTCATCTTGAATAGCCCCTCGATGCGATCGCCGAGATGCATCACGACGGGCAGATGGCCGAAACGAACGACGTGGTCGAGAAGATCACCGGCCGCAAGCCGCAATCGGTCGCCGAGTTCGTCGAGAAGCATCGGGCGGCCTTTCAATAAGACCGGCCGCGCCACAAGTCTTTGACAAGCGGGCGTCCCCCGAGTTGGACGCAGTAGAACAGAGAAGCGCATGAGGAAAGGACAATGAAAATGACCAAGACGAAAATCACGCTCGCTTCCGGCCTCGCTGCGTTGATCATCTGCCTGACGAGTGTAGGCATCGGGCACGCGCAGCTCGCAGCCCCGCCGACGCCCACCACACGAATCCTTGCGATCGGCACCGTGAATCCCGGTGTCGATCTTGCGGCCGTACGCGCGATCCTCCCGACGGAAGTCCGGGAGACCGTGAAGCTTTACTTGGACGGCAAGATTGACCAATGGTATTCGCTACAGGGACGTGCCGGCGTGGCGTTCATATTAAACGTCACGGATCCCGCAGCCGCCAATGAGATGCTTGAAAAGCTGCCTTTGGGCCAAGCTCATCTCATGAGCTTCGAGTTGATTCCGCTTGGTCCGCTCAACCCCCTTCGTCAGTTGCAATGACAACCGGTTCTCCTAATCACGGAGGTTGGGCAGTTCCGGAGTGCCAACGCTCTGGAGCCGACCAAGCCCCCGGCAAGGGCTCTTTTCCCTCGCTCCACGACTATCCAACATCGATCGTCCTGGATCAGAGGCAGATGCTCAGAATTTTCAGACGACAGGCCTCCACGGCGCGGGATTTGGGCTTGGCAACTGTCGCCTGCTTTGAGCTTTTCGGCGAGTTCTTCGCCACCTTGGGACGTTCATAGTCGCCGGCAATCACCATGGCCCAATAGGTGCGCCCGGTGGTCGAACTCTTGACACTGGCGACGCCAACGCGCGAGGCGTTGTGCAACAGGAGATTTCGTCGATGTCCGGACGAATTGATCCATTGGTCGAGTGTCTTTGGGAAGCTGTCATAGCCGTAGGCGATGTTTTCTGCCGCCCGGGCCGCGCCCGATGAGTGGACGCGCGAGTTGAAGGGGCCGAGGACGTCGTGGTCGAGCTTGTCCTTTGACGCCATCGCCGCGGCTTGCTCGTGCGCAATTCGCGTGAGTGTCGCATCCAGCACCACTCGCCCTTCCCCGTGCTGGGCGCGATAGCCGGAGATCATGGCCGCGGGAGACTCCGCTTGAGCAAGTACTGGGTAACAGCAAGCGGCAAGCCAAAGGCAGAGTGAAACCAGGGATTTCATCGATGTTCCCAAATCAGTCTTCTGGAGCGATAAAGAGATCGGATAAATCCGTAAGTCATTGATTTTGTTATTTCGGACTGCGCTTTACCCCCAACTTGATCTTGGGAACGCGGTGTCGATACGCGCTAAGGCGGGCGCCAGCAAGGCGCTCGCGAAGGCCGTTGAACAGCGGGAGCACCACCCAATCGCCCGGGTCGACCAGTCGCGCCGAGCAGATCGCGCAGTCTCAATCGGGTTGAAGGGCCCCCTTCCCAAAACAAAAATTGAAAAATATCAATGCATTATCAGGAAAGGATCCTGAATATACGTCCACCGCTGCTTCCGACCAGCTTGCGGCAAGATTTCCGCGCGACACTAAAATTAAGCAAAATGGAACCGTATTTTGCTCAATTGTGTTGGGTTGCATTCACCACTGCGGGAGGCGACTAGTACCCACTTTTC
>NZ_PSRR01000502.1 GCF_004296405.1 Bradyrhizobium sp. Leo170 | reverse complement strand
GCCGGGTGCGTGACCGAACCGTCGGCGGAATGCACGGGCGAAATTAGTGTAATCGCGGTACCCGCAAGCGTAGGCTATCGTGCTCAGAGGCTGGCCCGACTTCGTCGACCCCCGGCGCTTAATAGTGCGCGCAGCTTAATCCAAGCCCACTGATTGAATGAAGCCGCTGCAGGTACAACCGCGGCCGATGGCTAAGCTGATCGTCTATCCGATCGCCGAGGGCAGATCGGTGGGAATCCGATCGACTAACTGGGTGATGAACGGGAAGGTGGGGAACGGCACATCACCGCCGCGCCTCGGCGCGAAACTGGTCTCGTCCCGGCAAGCTTGAGGAGGTGCTGCCGTTCGCGAAGTGCCTGTGGCTCCCCTTCCTTGATGTCGAGGCGCTGATCCGGGCCACGCCGCAGTTTTTTGAGTACCCGGAGTGCGATCGCGATCCGCTTCCTTCTTTCCGTGCGTGAGCCTATGGGCCGAGGTCAAACTCTTGGGCAGCGGGAGCTTGCGCACTCGTCCCACGCGGACAAGAATTTCACCTTCTGGTGACGGAAAAGGTGCGGATACCCGTGTCCGTGGTCAGCTCGCACGCGAAAGTCTTGTCGTGGCCAGATCCCTCAGTGTCGCCGCGGTGATCCTAACCTGCTGGGTGCTTCTCCTTGGGGCCTTCGGCCCACTTCGTTGCGGCCGAATCTCGATGTTTCGGTCGCGGCGGATACGCCAATGCCGCTCGGATGATGTTGGGCATTTAGCTGCCGGGGTTAGCAGGACAGATTGGATCTTGAGGGTTCGTCGGCCTTAGCGTGACGAGCGCGGCCCTGCATCCGAGGAGCACAGCGCTTGCCGCCGCGACGGCAAAGCTAACTAGTCTCATGCAAGCTAAGAGGGCGTCCCCTTTGCCCCCAGTGACGAAGACGATCATACACGCTCGTATGTAACGAAAACCATTTAAAACACCGGAAAACCCGCGGTGTTTGAAGGGCCGGCGGCAGGCGGTTTTCCGCATAGGTGGATAGAGCGCCAAGTTTGGCGTGCAGTGCGGCATCGGAGCCTTGCTGTTTGCTTGCCAGTACACGGTGGCGGTCCCTCCCTCTCCTGGTCCGCAAACCGCGGTGATGACCGTTGATGCTTCTGACACACTGATGCGCGCTGCGGCATTCGAACATGTGCAGGCGGCTGTGTGAGGTCCACGATCACCTAACGGCCGTAGAGCTGAAGCCGGGGTTTACGTTTCGTGTCGAGCAATCCCGCTCATCGACAGGCTGGTCCTCTCAGCGAGCCGGCGCCGACGCACCCGGCGCAGCGCCGGTGACCTCCATCTGCGGATTGACCCTTAGCTTCAGGGCCACAATGCTGCCGATTAGAGCGCAGCCGCCCAGGACCAACAGCCCGGCCGTGAAGTTGCCGGTCGCGTCTTTGAGGTAGCCCATGAGGAACGGTCCGGCGAAGCCGGACAGATTGCCGAGCGCATTGATCGCGGCGATCCCGGCCGCAGCCGAAGTGCCCGTCAGGAAGGCGCTCGGTATTGGCCACAGCAGTGGCGGCGTTGCGGAGACGCCGATCTGGCTCAGGCAGAGCAAGCCAAGCACCAGCGCCGGCGCGGAGACGAGGCCCGCGCCCGCAAGGCCGACCGCGGCGAGGAACATGGCAAAGCAAACGTGCTCCCGACGCTTCAATGTGCGGTCGGAGTTGCGGCCCAGCAGGACCATCCCGACGGCGCCAAACAAGAAGGGCACCGCAGACAGCAGGCCGGTCTGGAAGTTGCTTACGCCAAAGTTCTTGATGATCGTCGGAAGGAAGAACGCCACACCATAGCTCGCCGCGTTCAGACAGAAGTAGACGAACGCGCAGGCGAGGATGCGGAGGTCGGTGAGCGCCTTGACGATGCCTACGTGCTCGACCGACACCTTGTGCTGCCTCTCGGTCTCCAGCCGTCGTTCGAGCCAGCCCCTCTCGTCTTTGGCGAGCCACGCCGCGAGCGCCGGCCGGTCGGTCAGGTAAAAGATGACCCCGAAGGCCATTAGGATCGACGGCAAGGCTTCGAGGATGAAGAGCCATTGCCAGCCATCGAGTCCGGCCCCGGAGATGTTGAGCAGAGCCCCGGAGATCGGTCCGCCCGCAATCGACGAGAACGGGATGGCCAGCATGAACAGCGAGACAACCCGGGCCCGGTAGACCGACGGGAACCACAGTGTCAGGTAGAAAATGATCCCGGGAAAGAAACCCGCCTCGGCGAGACCGAGCAGGAAACGGAGGATGTAGAACACCCATTCGGTCGTGATCCCGGTCGCCGCTGAGATCGGGGCGATGAAGGCGAACAGAGCAGAGATAACGCCCCAGCTTAACATGATGCGAGCGATCCAGAGCCGTGCGCCGAACCTGTCCAGCGCGAGGTTGGATGGTACTTCGAACAGAAAGTAGGAGATGAAGAACAGGCCCGCGCCAAAGCCGTATGCCGCCTCCGACAGGCCGAGCGCCGAGTTCATCTGTAGTTTGGCGAAACCGACGTTCACCCGGTCGAGGTACGCGACGAAGTAGCAGACGAACAGGAAGGGCAGCAACCGCCACATCACCTTGCCGATGGTCCTTGCTTCGATCTCGTCCATGGCACCGTTACCTCCCTGCTCTTGGCTAGTGGGGGAGCGCTCAGGCGGCCAGGTTTGCCGATCGTACATGGCGGTGCGGCTGAACACGACCTCTATACCCCAAGTTCATTCGCGGGATTTGGTTCCCCGCTTACCGGTCGCGCCACGCGGCGGCGTTACGCACTTCGTGCAGTCAAGCAACGGCGTCACCAAGCGTCATTCCGCATGGCTGTCATAACGACCTACAACGGTCGTTGCGCGTTGTCTGGTTTATCCGAGCCGCTCCCCCTCGACGCCGCCAACATCGTCGCCGACAAGGACGAGCAGTTCGGGCAGCCCGTTGTGCCTAATGGCATTCCGCTGTCCAAAATTCATCACGCGACGTTCGACGCGCATCTGGTCGGCATCGATCCGGATTATCGCCTACATGTTTCGGCATCGCTAAGGGACTTAGCCTCGTAGCCTCGAATTAGCTCAAGTTCTTCATGATGCGCTGTCTCAGAGCGGACTTTCCCGCTCGGCGGAGCCGCCCAGTCGTTTCGCTGATGAATGCGAGCTTGCGCAACGAGCTGAAGGACGCTCTGCCGTGCAAAATTTTTCGATCCGCCCCACGTCTGACGTTCGCTGTGCCCCTGAAAGCCGACATCGCGACGGTGACGGTAGAGGCCGGCCTCGGGCCCTTTGAGACATGCCGCCGTACACTGAGATTATCTGCTTATCGGGGTAGATACCCGCGCCCAAGCTGTGCGCGTCGCGACTGCTACGCCTGTGCGCGATGCAAAGCGATTGACCCGCCTCCTTTGCGACAAGATCGAAACCATCGAGCCGGGCTTTGCATCGAACTGATGTCGATCACAGCGACGATTGCCGAGCCAATGGAGGCCAAGCAGACAATCTCCTCGCTTATCGACGATACCCCTCCGGATGTCTCCGACCTGGTCGACATTCTGACTAACCGCGCGGGCGACCGCGCTCTCTATCGTGCGACGCCCGTTGCAAGCGACGTTCCGGAGCGATCGGTAAAGCGCGTCGTGCCAATGTCGCCTGAGGGTGGCGCGACGTGGACAAGCGAATGGCCGCGCCCGGCTCGGCTGTTTATGTCGCCTGAGCCCATCGAGACTGTTGCGCTGTTACTCGATCATCCCCCCGTATCCTTCACATGGCGTGGCGTCCGGAGGCGCGTTCGGCGAGCTGATGGCCCGGACCGAGTTTACGGCGAATGGTGGACGCGCGATCCCGAGATGATCGCCGTGCGCGACTATTTCCGCGTCGAAGACGATTCCGGCGAACCCTACTGGATTTTTCGGGCAAGCGACGGCGAAAATTCAGAGACGGGATCCCACCGTTGGTTCTTGCATGGGGTCTTCAGATGACCGACCGCCCCCGCTACGCCGAACTCCAGGTTACGTCGCACTTCTTATTGCTGCGTGGCGCATCTTCCTGCGAGGACCTCTTCGCTCATGCTGCCAACCTCGGAATAGAGGCGCTTGCAATTGTAGATCGTAAATAGCCTCGCAGGGATTGTACGAGCGCATGAAGCGGCCAAAGTCACCGGTGTGCGCCTTGTCGTTGGCTGCCGCTTTGATCTTGCGGATGGCATGTCGCTCCTGGTTTATCCCACCGACCGCGCCGCCTATGGACGATTGTGCCG
>NZ_PSRR01000501.1 GCF_004296405.1 Bradyrhizobium sp. Leo170 | reverse complement strand
CCCGCCAGCCCCAACCGCCGCCGCGCCAGTACGCCTCCGCCGGCGTGCTCATCGCGGTCGCGCCGACAGTGGCGACCATAGCCAAAACTGCGAGTGTCTTTTTCATCCTCGCCTCCTCACGGATTCATCCGCGGCTCCAACGCAGAAATTCCCGATTGGTTGCATCGGGAACCCGCAGGCATGTTGCCACAAAGGGCCGCCTTTGCAGCGCTTGGACGGGGCCCCTCTCCCTTCGAGCTATGCAACCCGGCCGGGCCACCCATGGATTGGGCGCAGGAACAAACCACGACCTCCGCGCGTATGGTGGTGCAGAAGGGGTATGGCCATGCCGGTCTGGCTGGAAATTCTGATCAACATCATCGGCTATGGCGGGTTCATCGCCATCGCGATGTATCATCGCTCCTCCAGCGAGAAAATGCCGGGACAGGATCCGCGCTAGGATTCTTGTTTTTAACGCGTTTCGTCGCGCGAACCGGTGCCTACCCTCGGATCAAGTCCGAGGGCATGCTTCGCTCGAAAACGCTCTAATTCGCCTTGTGCGGTTCGCCCGCGGTGCGCACCAGGCGGTCGGCCTTCACCAGCACGCGTCCATTGTCCACCTGCGGCCGCAGCGAAAAGCTGATGGCGACGAAGGCAAGACAAAACAATAGCCCCACCACCATCACGCGCCGGTGAGTTCGCCTGTCTGCATTGTGAAACGAAGGGATCATCATGGCTCGGGTTCCGCAACTGATCCCTATGCGCAACCTCCGGTAATCGCAACGCGATCCTGCCCTTAACCTAACTGAATAGCGTTGTCGGCTGCGTCGAAAGGGATCGTTAGGAGACGGAGCCGCGCAGGCACCATCTGGATACCTTCCGTCCCCAGGTTATCCGCAGCAAATCCACAGGCCGCCGGATCGGCCTTTACCAAGCGATTTCGTGATCTTGCTGCGCAGCGATCCACATCCGCCCCCACCCTGCTCGCGATCGGAGTTCCCGGACGTTCGGGACAACCGAATTCATCCGCATTAACCGCACCTCTTTAGAAAGCGTAAACGCGGACATGAGAATTTTGGGCAGGAGGTTGCCGTCATGGTCATCTACCCCGTCCCTGCCGCGGTGACGCAGGCGAAGGTTCAACTCGTCATCGACGAGACTGCCAAAGCGCCGCCGCACCAGATCAATGCCGACGTGCAGAACGTCATCGACGCCCAGGCCCAGGCCGAACGCGAGGCGCTGCTGGACCGCAAGGCGTGACACCGAGCGCCGCCGCGTTCTCCTGGCGTGAATGCCGAATGGCGCGCTCGCGCTCAGTCGTTGGATTTCGGCCCGCCATGATAGCGGTGGGCGTCGGCATCGCTCATTTGCGGTGCCACCTGCTGATCGAACGCGTTGAACGCATCGTACGCCCGCTGATCGACCGCCGTTTCCTGCCGCGGGATTGAGGCGCCTGAACGCGCGAACGCCTGTCCGGAAGCTGCGGCCAGTGCCACGACCGCCGTGGCCAGAATGATGCTTCTCATGAATCTACTCCTCGCTGAATGCGTCGCCTCGATCCCGACGTGCGCTCGGCGGCATAGGAATGCGATGCAGGCTCAAACGCTTGTGTAAAAAGGTGAGATCAGAACATCAGGCCATTGCGGCATGCCGCGCGCGGCCTTGACCACCCGTGACAGCGCTTCGCGGGAACGCTTTTGATCGTCACGAATTGAATGAGCATCAGGAAGTGCCGGTAGGAACACTCCCCCTGCCGCCTACCGGCTAAGATGCCCCGCGATGCCCCCGTCGCGGGGTTTTCTTTTGAACCTATTTGCACGCCGACAGACATAGTGGAACTGGGGATTTCAGGGCCCAGTATTTCGCGGCAGCGTCGCCTGGAGAATATACTCCTCTAGGCGGCGCTGTTGCTTTTTGAAAATTCAACCTTAAGTTAACGACTGAAGCTGGCGGCTCGCGCCCTGAATCCCCAGACCGTCAGCCCGAAAGCCCCGTGCCCCCACGCGCGGGGTTTTCTTTTTCTGACCAGCCACGCGACAAACGCGATGCGTTTGCGCGGAGGTAATTCACCGGCGCCGCTCACGACAGCGTGGCAACGATCGTCTGCACTTGGTCAGACGCTGACGCGACGAGGCCATCGAAGGACGTTTGGCCGTGGGCTGCCGCCTTCAGAATACGTTCGGCCACCGCCGCCTTGACGCCGAACACGGATTGATCGGCGGGAATTTTCGACATGACCGCCTCCAACGCGGCCCGCATGGTCTCGATGAGTTCAGGACTGTATGGCATCGCGTCCTCCCGCGCGGCAACATAATCGGAGCGCTGTTGCCTGCCACTCACAAGCCCGAGACTCACGACCATGTGTCGTTGCGAGGTTTTGATGACGTCGGCCGAGGTCGTGAGAGGGCTGCCCCCTCATACAATTTGCTGCTATTTTCTGCCCCGTCGTGCCGGAACGGGCGGAAATTCTCACAAGTCTGAGAGGGACAAGAAAATGCGTTATCTCCACACCATGCTGCGCGTGCGCAATCTCGACACCGCGATGAAATTCTACCAGGACGCGCTGGGGCTGAAGGAAGTGCGCCGGATCGACAACGAGAAGGGTCGCTTCACGCTGGTGTTCCTGTGCGCGCCCGAAGATGTCGACCAGTTGAAGAAGCTGCCGAGCACGCGTGGCGCGCCGCTGGTCGAGCTCACCTACAACTGGGACGAGGAGAAATACGGCGAGGATCGCCATTTCGGCCATCTCGCCTATGAGGTCGACGACATCTACGCGACCTGCGATCGGCTGATGAAGCTCGGCATCACCATCAACCGCCCGCCGCGCGACGGCAACATGGCGTTCGTGCGCTCGCCGGATCTGCACTCGATCGAGCTGCTGCAGAAGGGCGATCCGAAGCCGCCGGCCGAGCCGTGGCTGTCGATGCCGAACACCGGCCACTGGTAGGCCTCGCGCAGCGCGCACAGCATGAGCGCCGCGATCCATAACGGAACGAGCCGATGGATCGCGCGTTTCCTCACCGATACGATATGGAGGAGGAAACGATGGCAAGAGGACTCTTGCTGTGGCTGCTCGGCGTGCCTATCCCGGTGATCATCCTGTT
Organism: Bradyrhizobium sp. Leo170; assembly: GCF_004296405.1. Classification (GTDB taxonomy): domain Bacteria; phylum Pseudomonadota; class Alphaproteobacteria; order Rhizobiales; family Xanthobacteraceae; genus Bradyrhizobium. The sequence continues at coordinate 1,240 of NZ_PSRR01000501.1, read as the reverse complement.
GTGGCTGTTCTTCGGACATTAGAGCTTGACGCGTTTTCTTTACGCGAACCGGTATCCACTTCGCTCGAAAACGCTCTGATCACACGCAACCTACGCAGCCCGTGACAACAAAATCAGGTGCCGCTCAGCGGGCCTGATTTTTGTTTGAAGCGGGATGATCGGGATCGCGCTTTCTGCTATTCCGCCGTAAACGCAAGCAGCAAGGGATGGGAGAGAGACGCGTGGCGGAAAAATATCAACTCACGGTTTGGGGCCGGGCCAACTCGGTCAACGTGAAGAAAGTGCTGTGGTGCCTCAGCGAGCTCGAGCTGCCCTATCACCGCATCGATGCCGGCATGCAGTTCGGCAGGAACGACCAGCCCGACTATCTCGCAATGAACCCCAACGGCCGCGTGCCGACGCTGGTCGACGGCAGCTACACGCTGTGGGAATCCAATTCGATCATGCGCTATCTCTGCCTCGCCTATGGTGAGGGCTCACCGATCTATCCGGCCGCGCCACGCCAGCGCGCCGGCGTCGACCGCTGGCTGGACTGGACGCTGTCGACGCTGCAGCCGGTCGACCGTCCGGTGTTCTGGGCGCTGGTGCGCACGCCGCCGGAGAAGCGCGACATGGCCGCGATCCAGAAGGACGCCGATGCCGAAGCTGAGGTGTGGCGGATCGCCGATGCGCAGTTGGCGAGTCGGCGCTTCATCGAAGGCGACGGGTTCACCATCGCCGACATCGCGATCGGCGCCTTTGCCCGGCGCTGGTTCGGCGTCGAGGGCGTCACCAAGCCGAGCCTGTCCAATCTCGAGCGCTGGTTTGCCGAGATTTCCACGCGCCCGGGCTTCGTCCAATTCCTGGCGCCGCCGTTGTCGTGAGCTGACAGAGCGTTTTCGAGCGAAGCATGCCCTCGGACTTGATCCGAGGGTGGGCACCGGTTCGCGTGAAGAAAACGCGTCAAAATAAGAATCTAGCGGCCGCCGATCGAGACGCCGCCGCCAACGTCGATGGCGCCGCCGATCTTGATGCAGGTGTCGGAGCCTTCGATCTTGACGAAGCCCGCACCGTACTCTGCGCACGCATTGGGCCGCGCGACTCTCTTCAGCGGGAGCGACTTTGCTGAAGCCGTTGCTTTGCCGGATTTGGTTCGATGAGGCTGCTCCGCGAGCGCGATTGCCGGCAGCAGCGCGAGGATGAGGACCAGCGTCTTTCGCATCCGGCCTTCTATCGCGCGAAGGCGGGAACTGCTAGCTAG
>NZ_PSRR01000500.1 GCF_004296405.1 Bradyrhizobium sp. Leo170 | reverse complement strand
GGCCAGGAGCTTGGGTTCGACCCAGATGCCCTTGTGGCCGATGCGCTTGGCATAGGGCTGAGTCCTTCGGATGAGGGGCTGAAGCCGCTTCTGCAGATCGGCGGCCGAGACCTTGTCGAAGCCGTGGTCGACTTTGCCGGCGTAGACCAGATCGTCGCCCTTGCGCCGGCCGACATAGAGCCCGTCCCACTTCGTGCCATCGAGTGCAAAACCGGCAATGGTCAACGTTTCCCGCTGCACACAGGTCTTCTTGACCCAGTCGTTCGTTCGTCCCGTTGGATAGCGCCGTCACGTACTTTCGAGACGATGCCTTCGAGCCCGAGCTTGCAGGCGTGCGCGAACATCTCGCGGCCGTCGATCTCGAAACTTTCGCTGAACTGGATGTCGGTGCCGTTCAGTATCTTCTTGAGTTCGGCCTTGCGCTGAAAGAGTGGTAGCTTCCGGATATCGCGGCCATTCAGATAGAGCAGGTCGAACGCCACAAGCGCGATGCTCTTCGACTTACCCTTGAGCTCGTTCTGCAGGACCGAGAAGTCGGTCGTGCCGTCGGCGGCCGGGACCACGATCTCGCCATCCACGACGGCCGAGCTCGCCTTGATCCGCCAGGCATCGTTGGCGACCTTTTTGAAGCGATGCGTCCAATCGTGGCCGCGCCGGGTGAAGATCGTCGCCGCCTCGTTGGCCAGATGGACCTGAACACGGTAGCCGTCGAATTTGATTTCGTGAATCCAGCGGGTCCCTGACGGCACCTTGTCGATTGAGGATGCCAGGGCCGGCTCGATGAAGCCGGGCAGGGACGCCTTGAGGCCGATCGCCTCGGGTTTCCGACGCTGAAACGCCACTGAAGAACTCCACGCTACAGCCGATTCAAATTGGCACAGTTCGAATCGTTCCGGAACCTGGGAATCCCTGTCGCATTGCATCGATGTCACAACAGGAGGCACCGATGGCGGTAGCGAAGAAGACGAGGACAAAGATGGCGCGCGGGCGAAAACAGGACCGGGCGCGGGTGGCCGGCGGGCAGAACTACGAAGTCCAGTACGAGGCAAAGAAGACCGGAAAGTCGGCACCGGCCGTAAAAAAGGCCGTCAAAAAGGTCGGCAATGTGCGGAAACGCGTGGAGAAGAGACTGGGCCGCTGAATTGAGAAGGCCGGGCTGGCGTTGAGGGCCAGCCCTTCGAGTCCGGGGCATTCCGGGCAGGTATCACCGATCGAGTTCAGCACGTCGCGAACCTCGGCCGCCGCCGCGTCAGGGGAAACGTCTGCTGGCGGGTCTCCACGGGCGATATCAAGAGCGCGCTCCCGCGCATGCGGATCGCCGCGATCTTGCATCCAACCGTGCCCCTCACACCGGCGGATGGCGCCCGCTTCCTGGAGCAACTGGATTGCCCATCCGCGCAGCGTCCGTGTCGCTGGCCGTGTCTGTTTCGTCATCAGCATCGAACATTCGCCACCTGAGACGAATCGCTGACTCCTGGAGTTGTTCCGGTCCCCTACCGCGATGATCTATGAAAATACGAGTATGCGCGCCCCGCGTAAAGCGATGCAGCAGTCAGGCGCCTCGCCGCGGATTTGCGAACATCAACAGTGCCGCAGAGATCAGGAAGTAAAGTGCACCGAAAGCGGCGTAGGGTGCCACTTCCAAAATGGTCGTATCCTTAGCGAGAACCGCCTGCGTGACAAAGAACACCCCAGCAAGCATCGACTGCGCTCCGCTCAGGATCATCGCCCATTGTGCACCGAACGTGCGCCAGCGGCGAACACCGGTGATCAGTTGGGCAAATCCCGCTGCGATCGCCCAGAGCCCGAAGACCGCGACCACTGCATTCATGCTGAATTGCAAAGCGACGGCCACTGCGATCGCAGCGACGAGACTGACTGCGACATTAAGCGCCTGTGTTTGGTTCGTTCTCAGACCACCGCTGCTGCGAGCATCAAACCAGTTCGCAAAGGCGTCCCATGCGGGATAGCTGACTAGCAGCGTCGCGGTTATGGCATTTGAATGGGGGATGGCAACCGCGGCCACCGCCCACGCCGCAGCAACGATGGCCCGAATGAGATAATAGGCCGAAAGATTAGCGGTTAATTCCGCTCGCGCGCCAGCATTTGTCATATCGCCTGTCGTCGTTGTCATGTCACTCTCCATCACCGTGTGAGACCAGCCGTCCACCAAAGGGAATGCCCACCGGTGGTTTGCCCAAATGTTCGCTGACCGTATCGGCTGGCGGGAAGATGCTGAAATAGATCGCGCAGGCCTGTCGAATTAGGCGGGCTCGCTCGCGCTCAGCCTTCGGGACAAATTGACTAACCTCACCCATGTTTGCTCCTCGCTTAAGCTCTACCAAATGTCCTGCGCCTCATGCTTGCCAACGGCGCGAGACGTTAGGACGCCATGAACGAGAGCAACTCGGCGTTGACGACGTCGGCGTGAGTCGTGCAAAGGCCGTGCGGCAGCTTCTCGTAGATCTTGAGTGTGCTGCGCTTCAGCAGCTTCGCCGAAAAGGGCGCAGAATCGGCACATGGCACGATTTGATCGTCATCACCGTGCAGAACGAGCGTGGGCACTGTGATCTTTCTCAGATCCTCGCTGAAGTCAGTTTCCGAGAATGCTTTGATCCCGTCGTAGTGCGCCTTCGCGCTGCCCATCATGCCCTGTCGCCACCAATTCCAAATGACCGCCTGCGACGCCTTGGCGCCGGGGCGGTTGTAGCCGTAGAATGGACCGCTCGCGAAATCGAGATAGAACTGCGCCCTGTTGGCGGCGAGCTGATTGCGCAAATCGTCGAACACTTCGATAGATAAGCCCGCAGGATTGGTGTCTGTCTTCAGCATCAGCGGCGGCACGGCGCCAATCAGTACCAGCTTGGCCACGCGATCCTTGCCACAACGGCCGACGTAACGCGCGGCCTCGCCGCCACCAGGGGAGTGGCCAACGTGAATGGCGTTGCGAAGGTCAAGCTGCTCGACAACCGCTGCGGCATCGGATGCGTAGTGATCCATATCGTGGCCATCGCTTACCTGGCTCGAGCGACCGTGACCGCGGCGATCATGGGCAATAGCACGATATCCTTTGCCGACGAAGAAGAGCATCTGGCTCTCCCAGTCGTCAGAGCTCAGCGGCCAGCCGTGGTGAAAGACAATGGGCTGGGCAGACTTCGGTCCCCAGTCCTTATAGAAGATCTGCACGCCATCTTTGGTAGTTATCGAGGTCATAGGGTCGATCCTTGAGCAGTGGAGATTGAGACGTTGACCGAGTAGGTTAGCGGAAAGGCCGCAAGGAGCCCCGCGCCTCCGAACGCCAACCACGTTTCGTTGCCGTCCCAAACAGGGGCCACGGTGTTGACCATAGTGTCTCGGTCTTCGCACCCGTCCACGAACGGAAAGAGGATGCCGATTCCAAGATCAAAGCCATCCATGATCACATACATCATCAGACCGAAACCGATGATGAGGCATAGGGAGCGGTATCTTCCGGATTACCTCGTGCGCGTTTTGGAAGGCGAGCGCATCATGCCCGAGCCCGGGCGGCCGACCTATTTCGAGATCCATGGAGTGCCTTATAGGGGCGAGTTGGTGGAAAGCGAGGGACGCCGGCGCGTTCGCGTCTATCCCGAACGTGGCTGAAGAATCAAGCTTGGCTGCATTCCAAATGCTCGGCGGGCAGCTCGCGCGCAACCTTCGCTCACGTCGCGCTTGATGGGCTATGCATCCAATCGATGCAGATTGCAGAGGTGAGGCGTGACTTTGGCGGTGGTGCTGGCGGCCGGTTTATCGTGCTACAACTCCACTCCACTGCTCGTACTCAGACCCGAGGTTGGTTTCGAAGACGACTGTCTCTCGACAATGCCATGTGCAGCCCGATCGATAGGGACCCCCCTGCAGCACTTGCCCGAGGGTTCCTCCCGAGAACTCCGCTCTCCGTCGAATGCTATGTGCCGTTGCACCAAACAGACGGGGCGGGTTGACATCTCCCCCTTCCTAAAGCTCCTCTGCTTATTCATCATCAAGCAGTCGCCGAAGCTCCCCTCGAGAACTGCTCCTGATCAACAGTAAACTCTTCTGGATCAACGAAAAACGAGAGGCCAGGGGATCCTCAATGCCTGCGGGTCGTGTTGTAAAATCTCTCGATGTAGTCAAACACATCAACGCGATACGCTCCTCCATAGGACTTCTCTCCCTGAAAGGCATCGTCCAATCCCTCCTGAAATGGACCCGCGGAGCGGGACCGCTTGAACCGGTTTGTTAGTTGGAAACTGACCGCTCCTGATGGCTTTCTATCACGCAGCCAGAGACGCTGTCTGCTGCAGCTGCTGTGGGCATGTGGTCAACGCGT
>NZ_PSRR01000499.1 GCF_004296405.1 Bradyrhizobium sp. Leo170 | reverse complement strand
CGGCCTAGAGGCACGGCCCTGTTACAGCGTGATGATCAATCGTCGTCACGCTGAATTTCTTTATTAAAACTGGACTCAGGATCAGCCTGCCGCGGCAGCGCAGTCGCGCAGGGCGCGCATCACGTCTTCGCGGGAAATGATGCCGGCGAGCTGTTCGCCTTCGAGCACCGGAATGCTCCGCAGTCGGTGATTGATCATCAATTCGAGCACGCGGGTCAACCGTGTCTCCGGCACCACATATATGAATTCCGACGTCATCACATCGGCGGTCGTCTTCTGCATCAGATCCTCATAGCGCGGAAGGATGCGCGCCGGCGTGAAGACGAAGCAGGACAAGAGATCGAATTTGGAGACCATCCCCACTACCTGCGTCCCGTCGACGACGGGATAGGTGTTGAAGTCCTCCTTCTCGAATCGTTCGCACAGTTTGGCCATCGTCATGTCGCGCGAGACCGTCTTCGGCTCGCGCGTCATGTAATCGGCGGCGGTCAGCTCGAGAAATTTGTACAAGGCGAATCCTCTGTCCAGTTCTTCATTTAAGCCAGCCGCCCCGCTGGCATATTGACCGAGGTCAATCACCGCACCTGCTGCGGGTCACAGCGACTGCGGGACGAAGCCCCTCCTCCCCTTGAGCAGGACTGGCCAATCGGACCATAATCTGCCAGACCATTGTACGAATCCACCCCTGCGGCGAAGAACCGGAAAAGCGTTTGACTGGCCTCGACCCCTCCCCCTCCGATGACCGCGCCCCTGATTGGCGCTTTCGGCTCGGTGCCGAGGGAGCCGGGATCGGCGGCTGGGATATCGATCTGGCGACCAAGCAGCTCACCTGGTCGACCACCGCGCGCAGGCTGTTCGGCGTTCCCGACGACGCGCCGATCAGCTATGAGCTCTTCCTCTCGCTGCTCGAGCCCGACGACCGCCAGCGCACCGAACAGGCCATTTCACGCGCGACCGAGAGCGGAGAGGCCTTCGACCTCGCCTACCGGCTGAGCCGAAATGATGGCGACAACCACTGGGTGCGGCTGCGCGGCAGTCTGACGCGGGACAAGACGTCTACGCATCTTTCCGGCATCGCGCTCGACATCGATGAGGAAAAGCAGCATGAGGAGGCCCTGCGCACGCGCGAAGGGCACCTGCAGTCGATCCTGGAGACGATCCCCGACGCGATGATCGTCATCGACGGCCGCGGCATCATGCAGTTCTTCTCGAGCGCCGCGGAACGGCAGTTCGGATATACCGAGCAGGAGGCCATCGGACAGAATGTCAGCATCTTGATGCCGGAGCCCGACCGCTCCCGCCATGACAGCTACGTGGCGCGCTACCTTACCACCGGCGAGCGCCACATCATCGGCATCGGCCGCATCGTGACCGGCCAGCGCAGGGACGGCACCACCTTCCCGATGCATTTGTCGATCGGCGAGATGCAGTCCGGCGGCGTGCCCTATTTCACCGGCTTCGTCCGCGACCTCACCGAGCACCAGCAGACCCAGGCGCGGCTGCAGGAATTGCAATCGGAACTCGTCCACGTCTCGCGCCTCAGCGCAATGGGCGAAATGGCGTCCGCGCTCGCCCATGAGCTCAACCAGCCGCTCGCCGCCATCAGCAATTACATGAAGGGCTCGCGCCGCCTGCTCGCCGCAAGCGATGACCCGAACCGCGCCAAGATCGAGAGCGCGATGGATCGCGCCGCCGAACAGGCGATCCGCGCCGGGCAGATCATCCGCCGGCTGCGCGACTTCGTCGCCCGCGGTGAATCGGAAAAGCGCGTCGAACGCCTCTCGAAGATGGTCGAGGAAGCCGGCGCGCTCGGGCTTGCCGGCGCCCGCGAGCAGGACGTGCGGATCCGCTTCAACCTCGATCCGCGATATGACTTGGTGCTGGTCGACCGCGTCCAGGTGCAGCAGGTGCTGGTCAATCTGTTCCGCAATGCGCTGGAGGCGATGGCGCAGTCCGAGCGGCGCGAATTGATCGCCTCGAACCGGCCGGTCGATGAGGACATGATCGAAGTATCGGTGTTCGACACCGGCCATGGATTTCCTGAGGATGTGGAGAAGAACCTGTTCCAGACCTTCTTCACGACAAAGGAAACCGGCATGGGCGTCGGGCTGTCGATCAGCCGCTCGATCATCGAGGCGCATGGCGGGCGGATGTGGGCCGAATCCAATCAGGCGGGCGGCGCGACCTTCCGTTTCACGCTGCCGGCGGTACCGAACGAGAGTTTGACAGATGGCACGTAGGGGAAATGTCTACGTCATCGACGATGACGACGCGATGCGGGATTCGCTGCAATTCCTGCTCGATTCGGCTGACTTCGAAGTCTGCCTGTTCGAGTCGGCGCAAGCCTTCCTCGACACCCTCCCCACCGTCGAGTTCGGCTGCGTGGTGTCAGATATCCGCATGCCCGGCATGGACGGCATCGAGCTGCTGAAGCGCGTCAAGGAAAGCCGCGGGGCCTTCCCGGTCATCATCATGACCGGCCATGGCGATGTCCCTCTCGCCGTCGAAGCGATGAGACTCGGCGCGGTCGACTTCATGGAGAAGCCGTTCGAGGACGACCGGCTGATCGCGATGATCGACGTCGCGCTACGGCAGGCCGAGGCCGGCGCCCGCGACGAGGCCGTGGCCCAGGATGTCGCCACCCGCATCGCCTCGCTCAGCCCGCGCGAGCGGCAGGTCATGGACGGGCTGGTGGCCGGGCTTTCCAACAAGATGATCGCCCGCGACTACAATATCAGCCCTCGGACCATCGAGGTTTACCGGGCCAATGTGATGACCAAGATGCAGGCGAGCAGCCTTTCGGAGCTGGTCCGCCTGGCCATGCGGGCCGGGGCGCTCAAGGATTGAGCTGAATCAAGCCGGCCGGCATCGACGGGCTTATAAATATGGGTTGACGGACCGGATGGCCGGCCCGGAAGCTGGATAACAGCCGCGATGCCCCCACCCACCAGAACTCCCCTTGTCTACGTCGTGGACGACGATTCCGACGTGCTTGGGTCGCTGCGTTTCCTCCTGGAAACCGACGGCTTCTATGTCCGCACCTTCCGCAGCGCCGAGGCGTTGCTGAACGCCATGACCATGGGCGGAGCCGACTGTTTCGTGATCGACTACAAGATGCCGAACATGAGCGGCATCGACCTCGCCGGGATTCTGCGCCAGCGCGACGTCAAGACGCCGATCATTCTGATCACCGGCTACCCCGACGCGACCATTCCGGCCAAGGCCGCGGCCGCCGGCATCCGCCATGTGCTGCACAAGCCGCATGTCGAGGACAGCCTGTCCACCCGCATCTGGGACGTGATCAAGACCGACCGATCGACCTCGCCCGCCCCGTAGCCTGTGGCCCGGGTGGAGCCCCGTAGCCCGGGTGGAGCGCAGCGTAACCCGGGGCCGCTCTCAAACGCGGGCGCAGACATCCCGGGTTACGCTAGCGCTCCACCCGGGCTACGAACGCGCAACCGCGACCTCCGTAATTCTACCTAAGGGCTTGCCCTTAAGGCATGGAGCGAAATTTCCGCGTTCGCCTGTTCCGCGTACCAAAAGCCATCCGCTGCATAGGAGATGGCTCATGCTCACCCAGTCGCCCGCCGCCGCTTCCCTCAACATTAACCGGCCTGTGCCGGGCGGCCATGCGCCTGCCGAGCCATTTTGCGGCCTGGCCGGACATGCCGGCCTGATCGCCACCGAATTCACCTACCGGAAAGACGAGGAGATCTACGGCGAGGACGAGCCGGCCGAATACGTCTACCAGGTGATCCGCGGCGCGGTCCGCACCTACAAGCTGCTCGCCGACGGGCGCCGCCAGATCGGCGCGTTCCATCTGCCCGGCGACGTCTTCGGGCTCGAGTCCGGCGCCAAGCACCGGCTGGCAGCGGAAGCCATCATCGACACCACCGTGCGCCTGGTAAAGCGCCGCAGCCTGGAACAGGCAGCCAGCACCGACGTCCAGGTCGCCCACAAGCTCTGGACCATGACGGCGGGCGATCTCAAGCATGCCGAAGAGCACATGCTCCTGCTCGGCCGCAAGAGCGCCATGGAGCGGGTCGCCAATTTCCTCCTGGAGATGGATCGCCGCCTTGCGGTTGCCGGCATGAGCATGATGGCGCTGCCGATGTGCCGCCGCGACATCGGCGATTATCTGGGACTGACACTGGAGACGGTATCCCGCGCGCTGTCGCAACTGAACGACGAAGGCGTGCTCGGCTTCTCCGGCGCCCGCCGGATCGTGCTGCGCAACCGCCAGCGCCTCCGCAACATGGATGTTTGATCCGGCGCAGGTCCGTAGCCCGGGTGAAGCGAAGCGCAACCCGGGACACTTCCATTCACGTCTACTGA
>NZ_PSRR01000498.1 GCF_004296405.1 Bradyrhizobium sp. Leo170 | reverse complement strand
CCGGATAACGGCCGTGACGGCTGGCTGTCGGACCTGCTCAACCGCAGCGAGACCCCTGCCCCCGCGCCCCGCGAAGCGCCGCGTCCCCGTCCGCAGGCTGCCGCCGCCAATCCGCTGGAATCGCTGTCGCTCGACATCGGCCGGCTGATGGACCGCAACCTCGCGGCCGAGATGTGGGATCGCTACCAGCGCGGCGAAAACAAGGCGTTCAGCAAGCGGCTCTACACGCCGGCCGGCCAGAAGGCCTTCGACGAGGTCGCCCGCAAATACCGCTCCGATCGCGGCTTCAAGCAGACGGTCGACCGCTACATCGCCGAGTTCGAGCGGCTGCTCGACGAAGTCGCCCGCGACGACCGCGGCCCGCAGTCGCTGCGCAACCACCTCACCTCGGAGACGGGTCTGGTGTACACCCTGCTCGCGCATGCCGCGGGGCGGTTGGGGTGAGACGCGAATAGCGAGTGGCGAATAGCGAAACGGAGGCCTTCGGCCTCCGTTTTTGTTTTCGTCGCAATGACGGCGGAGGCAATCTCTCTCCGTCATGCCCCGCGAAGGCGGGGCATCCAGTAGCCGGCGGCCTCTCGACTCAGGCCGAGACGCCTCTGGAATACTGGATCGTCCGCCGGAGCCTGTCATCGGGCGGCGCTTTGCGCCGACCCGGTGGCGGACGATGACAGCGAAGGAATAGGAGTTGTCCGCACTCGGGAACAGCTACTGCCGCCTGCGCGGACGATGATGGCGGCGCAGCGACTACTACCGCCGCGGCCCCGGCTTCGGCGCTGGCTCGGGCACGCTGCTGCTGCCGGCGCCGAACAACAGCCGGGTCGGGTTGCGGTCGAGGTTGTTCACGGCGCGGCTGATGTCGCCGAGCGTCCTGCGGCCGTCGGCCATCAGCGCGCCGGAGCGCTTGTCGAAATCTTCGGCGAGTTCGCGGATCGATTTCACCATCGCGGCCAGTTCGCCGCCGCGATCACCGCCGGCGATGCTGTTGAGGCCGAGCATGAGGTTGTCGGCCTTGCCCATCACGCCGTCGACCCTCAGCATCACGTTGTCGATCTTCTCGGAATTGCGCGCGAGCGCCGCGGTGAAGGTTTCGAGATTGCGCAGCGAGTTCTTCACCGACTCTTGATTGTCGGCGACGATGCGGTTGACGTTCTGCAGCGTCGCGCGGATCGCTTCGGTGACGTCCTGCAGCGCCCTGGGATCGGCGGTCAGCACAGGGATGCCGTCCTCATCGAGCGGCACCGGAGGCGCGGTCTCCTCGCCGCCCTTCAGCGAGATCGCGGCAACGCCCGTCAGCCCCTGGAATTCGAGGCCGACCAGGGTGTCCTTGCGGATCGGCGCGCTGTTCTCGACCATCGCGAATGCGACCACGCGACGTGGATTGTCGAGCCTTACCGAGATGACTTCCCCTACGTTGCCGCCGTTGCGCAGACCCGAGGCCGGGCCTTCAAAGATCACCCGCAAGGGGCTGCGCTGCTTGGTGGTATGCAGGCTCTGGAACCAGAGCACGAAGCCGAACGCAGCCGCGATCACCGCCAGCGTGAAGGCGCCGATCAGGACATAGTTCGCCCGGGTTTCCATCGATGACTCCAGCTACTCGTCCAAGCTCAGGCTCCGCCGTGGCGGAACCGTCACTGATCCTTTTCTTTCGCGCATGATCTTGTCCGAAAACCGGTTTCCACCTGTCGGGACCATGCGCTAGCCGATGACGGCGCGGGCGCGTTTGCCATGGAAATATTGCCGCAGCCAAGGGTGCTGCGATGCCTGCATGTCGGCGATCGATCCTGCGGCAATGATCTTACCGTTCCCTAAAACGGCGATGCGGTCGCACGCGGTATATAGGCTGTCGAGGTCGTGGGTTACCATGAAAACGGTCAACCCCAAAGTCCGCTGCAGGGTGCGCACCAGTTCGTCGAACTCGCCGGCGCCGATCGGGTCCAGGCCCGAAGTCGGCTCATCCAGGAACACGAGCTCGGGATCGAGCGCGAGCGCGCGTGCCAGCGCTACGCGCTTGATCATGCCGCCGGAGAGCTCAGAAGGATAGCGGTCGGCGACCTCGGGTTTCAGCCCGACCATCACGAGTTTCGCCACCATGATCTCGTCCAAGAGCCGCTGCGAGACCCTCAGATATTCGCGCACCGGAAACTGGATGTTCTGCCGCACGGTGAGCGAGGAGAACAGCGCGCCCTGCTGGAACAGGACGCCCCAGCGCCGTTCGACCCGGCGCCGTTCGCTGGAACTGGCGGCATCGAGGTCGATGCCGAACACTTCGATGCGTCCCGACACCTTCGGCACCAGCCCGATGATGGTGCGCGTCAGCACCGACTTGCCGGCGCCGGAGGGCCCGACAAAGCCCAGGATCTCGCCGCGCTTCACATCGAGGTCGAGACCGTCGAGCACGCGGGTCCTGCCGAACTGCACCGTGACGTCGCGGACACGGATGATGGCGTCGGAAATGGGCTGCACCACCATGGTCACATCCCGATCGACGCGAAGAAGATCGCGAACACGCCGTCCATCACGATGACGAAGAAGATGCCCTTCACCACCGATGACGTCGTGTGCTGGCCGAGCGATTCCGCGCTGCCCTGCACCGCCAGCCCCTCGACGCAGGCGACGATGCCGATCACCGCCGCCATCACCGGCGCCTTGACCATGCCGACGATGAAATGATTGATCGAGATGGCGTCGCGCAGCCGCAGCAGGAACGCTTCCGGATCGACGCCGCCATAGAGCCAGGCGACAAGGCCGCCGCCATAAAGCGCGGCCATTGCGCCGAGAAAGACAAGGATCGGCAGCGCCAACACCAGCGCCAGCATGCGCGGCAACACCAGCACCTCGATCGGATCGAACCCCATGGTGCGCAGCGCGTCGATTTCTTCGCGCATCTTCATCGAGCCGAGCTCGGCGGTGTAGGCGCTGCCCGAGCGTCCGGCAACCATGATAGCAACGAGCAACACGCCGATCTCGCGCAGCACCAGCACGCCGAGCATGTCGACCACGAAGATGTCGGCGCCGAACCTGCGGAAATGAAAGATGCCTTGCTGCGCGATGATGCAGCCGATCAGGAAGGTGATCAGCACCACGATCGGCACCGCACGCCAGCACACCTGCTCCAGATGGTGGATGGTCGAGGTCAGGCGGAACGAGCGCGGGCGGATCAAGACGTGCCCGCTCGCGACAAGCACGGCGCCGAGCATGTCGACCAATCCGATGATCGTGCCACCGATGCCGACCACCACCCGGCCGATCTGGTCCAGCATGGCCGTGATCGAAACCGGGCCGGTTTCGGCCTCCGGCGTTTCCTTCACCCGCTGCACCTCGTCGACCAGGCTCGAATAGTTTTCTGAGAGCCCGGCGATGATCGCCTCGCCGCCACCGTGGCTCAGGCTGCGCCTGAGCCGCTCGATCAACCAGGCGCCGAAGGTGTCGAGCTTGGAGACCTGGGAGACGTCGATGAAGATGTCAGGACGGGTGCCGCGGAGTTTTTCCGCATCCGCCACCATCCGCTCCAGCACGGGCGCAAAACGGGCCGTCCACGGCCCTGCGGCGCACAGGGCAAGGCCGTCGCTCTGTGCTATCCGTTCCAGTGTCGGGTCGCCGTTCAAAATGCCCACCCCAGGCTGGTTGGCTCGCTCGAAAGATAGGAATTCGAACGCCGCATTGCCTTGTAGAATCTGGCCCTAACCAGCCATAGTTGGTAGCGCCCCGCAAGCGCACGGTCCAGAAATTGCGAGATTTTGAAATGACTTCCAGCCGATCCGCGCGCCTAACGCGACAGCTTGCCGCCTTTATCGAGCGTTGGCCGATCGCGGGCGCCTTCACCATCAGCCGGGGCGCCAAAACCGAGGCCGTTACCGTCGTGGCCGAGGTCAGCCTGGACGGGCTGACCGGCCGCGGCGAGTGCGTGCCCTACCCGCGCTACGGCGAAACGCCGGAGGCGACGCTTGCGGCGATCCAGGCGATGCAGGAGCCCCTTGCGGCCGGCATGGACCGGCAGGCCCTGCAGGCGCAAATACCGCCAGGCGCCGCCCGTAACGCGCTGGATTGCGCCCTGTGGGACCTCGAGGCCAAGCGGGCCGGCAGCCGGATCTGGAACCTGCTCGGACGCGGCGCGCCAGCCCCCTGCATCACGGCCTACACGATCTCGCTGGGGACGCCGGAAGCGATGGCGGAAGCGACCGCCAGGGCCGCGCACCGGCCGCTGCTCAAGATCAAGCTCGGCGGCGACGGCGATGGCGCGCGTATCAAGGCGGTGCGCAGGGCGGCGCCGAACGCCGAACTGATCGTCGACGCCAATGAGGCCTGGACGACGGACAACCTCACCGACAACCTCGCCGCCTGCGCGGACGCCGGCGTCACGCTGGTGGAGCAGCCCCTGCCGG
>NZ_PSRR01000497.1 GCF_004296405.1 Bradyrhizobium sp. Leo170 | reverse complement strand
CCTCGAATAGATGCCGCTGTCCAAGAACTGGCTGTCAGTGATGGCAGCGCTGGACGCAATCAACGAACCTACGTTGATCTGGCTGCCACCGCCGAAGATGATGCCGTTCTGGTTGATCACATAGACCTGGCCATCGGCCTTGATGTTGCCGAGGATCTGGCTCGGTGCGGTGGCACCGGCCACGCGGTTCAGCGCCACCCAAGTGGCATTGCCCTGCTGGTCAAACGTCAATGTGGTGCGCGCGCCGACATTGAACGAGCTCCAGTTCAGGATCGCCCGCGCGGATGTTTGCTGGATGCCGACCTGGGTCTGACCAGCCGCATCGACGCTCTGCGTCGGCGCATTGGCACCGCGCCACAACGCCGAGCCTGGCGCAGCACCCGGCGCCACCTGCAACCCGCCGGCGCCGAGGCCGTTCGGCACCACCACCGGCGCGGTGATCGAGGTCTGCCGGGCCTGGGCTGCCCCGCGTGCCGCCGCCTGCATCGCCTGGATGTCCTGAACGGCCCGCGCCGCACGCGCCAGCGAGTCTTGCGTCTGCTTCGCGGCCCCCGCCGCCTGTTGCGCCGCCAGCGACGCCGCGTCCGCTGCGAGGTTCGGCGCAGACCGCACGGCAGAACCGTTCAAGGGGCGCCCGTGAACCGAGAGCGACGCCGTCAGCAGCGTGGATGCACTGACGGTTGTCAGCAAAATACTCTTGAGAGAAACGGACAGGAGTTTCTTGTTGTTCGACGCCACGGTTGCCCCTTGAACGGCTGAAGACTGTCTCGGCGAGAGACGGACCAGTCGAGAAAAGGAGGAGCAATGTGCATCGTCCGCGATCGTTGCTGCCGGCTCACCAGCCTCAACGCCGATCGCGCGTGCATTCACAATGCGCCCACGCCTCGTCTCTTCCTGTTAGTGCCCCTAAGACGGTTTGAGGCAGGGCGAGACTGAACCGTGTCACAAAAAATTCTTGGAGAAAAATTCTTGGAGAATGAAAGGGTGATCGATTTTGCGACCGCGCCTATTAGGTAAGCACGACTACTCCTCCGGGACAGGTGACGATCGCCCGCACTCCATCGCATCGCAGGTTGAATTGCGCGCTGGCGGCGTGAAGACTGCCGCCCGCTGCGAGAACTGTAAGCCCCGCCGGAACTGTATCCGGTACAACAATCGCCGCCTCGCCCGAGACCAGTTCAATCTGCCGCTCGCCGATATCGCGAACAATATTGAGGCTGCTGCGCGTGTTCAGCTCTACAGAGACACCGTTGTCCATCGCGATCTGACGACGTTCGCCGACACCTGTACGGTAGTCGGCGGCGAGTTCATAAGGAGATGGCCACAGTTCCAGGGGAGGCCGCAGCCCGAGATAGCCGATACCGGCGACAGAAGCGGCTGCGGCTCCGCCCAGAAACCACCGACGCGAAGCCGTGGCACCACGAGACCTGTCGCGCGCCGAAGCACCGTCGCTCGGCTTGCGACGCCCTGCAGTCCCGAGCCCCTCCCACAGAAGGTTGGCTTCAGCGAAGGCTGCGGCATGCGCCTTGCTGCGGCCACACCAGCTCTTCAGCGCTTCGGCGTCGGCAATCGTGGCGCGCCCCGAAGTCAAGCGCACAAGCCATTCCTGCGCTTCTCGTTCAAGCATGTCCTGTCCGTCGTCAACCGTTATGGTGGGATCTTCCTCGTGCATCCCGCCCTCTCAAGACTCTTTCCGAGCGCCGGGACCGAACCTGCGAATAACTTTTCTTCCCAGACGGGCCGAACAATGTCGCAGCGCTTGAACAAGCTCTTTCTCGACCATCCTGATTGAAATGTTAAATCGCTGCGCGATGTCGTCATGCTTCATCTCGCTGACCCGCGCGAGCAGGAAGATCGCCTTGCGGCGGGGGGACAATTCGTCCAGTGCGGCCTCCAGCGACGCCACTTCATCCCGGGCCTCAGCGATACGTTCGGGATCGAGCACCCCATCCATCATATGGCGCACGATCTCGACTTCCGCAGGAGACAGCCTGCGGCTGTCCGCCTGCTTCTTGTCCGCGGCCACGTTAAGAGCCATGCGAAATAGGTACGATTCCGGCCGTCGTATTGCACCGACATCGCCGATGCTATCGATCCGAAGCCAGGTTTCGTGCAGCACTTCGGTCGCAAGTGCGTCCGAGCCCAACCGGTGGCGAAGGCGTTCCCAGAACTGCCGATACCCCGCCTCAAAGATGGCGCGCATGCGAATACTCGATCCCTCTGTCATTGGCGGGAATGAAGCATGTCCGCACACGTCAAGGTGTACGTCCTCGGCTGCAGCACGATGGTAACAGGTTGCGGCAGGCCCGGCGGAGGTGGCGCGACACTGGCGTTCGCCATGAACTTGGCAATGGATTCGTCGCGGTGTTCGTCTCCACTCGTTCCAAGCGGATGAAGCGCCTGGATGGTCCCGGCGTCGCCTATCCAGATCTGAAACGCAGTGCGATACTGACCCGGCCGCGTCTCATCATTTTGGCAGAGAATGCGTTCGATCATCCCTTGAACGTGGGAGAAGTAGGCATCGTAGTCGGCAGGACGCTGCTTCTGTGACTGCGCCGCCCCGGATTCTTGTTCAGACACCTTCGGGCCGACCGTGAATGCGGTGGCACCGGCATAGCGGATCGAGAGGCCGGTCCCGGCCAGCAGAACACGCAAGGCGTCTGCGGGCAGCAAGCGCCCTTTGATCGCCGAGGATTGCAGCCCCTTGGCCAGTTCGGCATCGATCAAGGCAGCCATTCCGGTTCTATCTGCAAATTCGACCAAGGCATTTGCCAAAGGCTGCGACGGGATGTCGAAATTCTTCAACCCATCAAGCGCGAAGGAGAAGTTGCTTCCCAGAAGCAAAAAGGTGAACAACGCCAGCGGCAGGTAACACTTAAAGCCCCGGTATTGCGCGAAAGCTAGCGCATCCGGCATCTGGATCTACCCCACCCTTCACAACACTGTCACACTTGATCGACCAGACCTTAGGCAGCGACTGTTACAATTGGATGTCAAGACCGGGATGATCCCACTCCGGCGGCCGCAATGCCATGCGCTCTACCGGTTACTGAGAAAACATCTTCGGTGAGAGCTTTTTTGGTTCATCGCTGCCGCAGCTTATGAACTGATGCTTTTTTCCCAAGTTAATAGCTGTCTGCTTTTCCTTTCGAGCTGGAACGCAGTCGTTCCAAAGCTTCTGGCAAGCCGCTCTACGACGCGAGCGACATTCGCGTTCCCGTGCTCCTAGAGCATGATCCGGAAAAGTGGAAACCGGTTTTCCCTCGCGACAAACGCGAAGCGTTTGCGCGGAGATCATGCTCAAACAAAGAGCTAGAGCGGGATGACGATCCGAAGAAAAGTCGTCACGCTCTGGTGCACGCCGAATGGGACCGGGACGTGCCCATCGCGTCGACGCAAGAGTTCTTCCGCTCTCTCAAGTGGGCGCCTACCGGCGATGGGTGGAAATCGGCGAAGGCACGCACATGGAGCTACTGGAGAAGAACCGCCTGCAGGCGTTCGATGCTATCAGCCAGTTCGTCGCCGAGGACCCTGCTCGAGGCGTTTCCACTCATAAGAAGCCAGCTGGAAGCGCGTAAAATGAAACCCTGAACACTTGCGGGTAGTAACATCCGCTGCGAGCAACAATGTGGGAGTAGACGAATAGCCAAAACGCCTTTCGTGTCAATTGCTTACGCCCTTGGCGCGTTCGAAGGCGATCTCTTTTGTCGCGATATCAATGGGTTGCCAAGATATTCCAAAGCATAAGGTGCGCTTCAAGCCCATAAGTATCTTTGAGAAAGGCCGCCCAAAGAGCGGCTTTGCCGCCGCCTTTTCGAGAGAATCGCCCGTTGGCGGCGTGATCGGTATCGCGGCCGATCTTGCTCTTGAGATCGTTTGAAAAGCTGCCTCCCAGCACGCAGACGTGTTGGAGAAGGTGCTTTATTTTTGGCGAGTAGCGGGGGACCGGCGGTCGGAAGACCGGACACGGTGTTGCGCCTCGGACGCGAAACTAAAGCACAACTGGACTGTCCGATTGGCAACACCTGAGTTCGCAAGCGACCACACCTCAGTTTTGGATTTCGAAAAGTGAGCACGCGAACTCAGTGACGCTCGCTCGGTTCGCTCGGCCGCCTGGTCAATTCCATCAAGTGCCAGCCAACGTGAGCTAGCGTGGATCAGTCCAGTCCATCATGGTAAAGCTTGAGCTAGCAACCGGCAACAAGATCAAGGTCAATCAACGATAGTCCACTTTGCGCCATAAGCTGCCTTTCCGCCGTGTCGGATTTTTGACCCAGAGCGGAAGTAGCGGACTCGAACGCTGAGCAGACTCGTCATTCAATCACCTGAGCCTAATGTCGAGCCATCCCAGATCGTTGACCTCGATTTGATCGCCCTCGCCAACGACGACGGTCGTCGTCTCA
>NZ_PSRR01000496.1 GCF_004296405.1 Bradyrhizobium sp. Leo170 | reverse complement strand
GATTCATGAGGTTGTGGCCCTGGCCGGTGCCTTCCCACCAACCGGGATAATAATAGAACTTCGCGACCTTCACGAAGCCGAGCTTCTCGTCGTCATAGGGGCCGACCCATTCGGCAGCGTCGATGGTGCCCTTCTCCAGCGCCGGATAGATGTCGCCGCCAGCGATCTGCTGCGGCACCCCGCCGACCTTGGCGATGATCGTGCCAGCGAAGCCGCCGACGCGGAATTTGAGGCCCTGAAGGTCCGCCGTTGACTTGATCTCCTTGCGGAACCAGCCGCCCATCTGCGCGCCGGTCGAGCCGGTCGGAACGCTGGTGCAGCCATATTCCTTGAGCAGATCGTTGAGCAGATCCTGTCCACCGCCCCATTGCAGCCAGGAGATGTGCTGGCGCGTGTTGAGGCCGAACGGCAGCGACGTGCCGAACGTGAAGGCCGGGTTCTTGCCCCAATAATAATAGAGCGCGGTGTTGCCCATCTCGACCGTGCCGTTCGACACGGCATCGAGAACCTGCAGGCCGGGCACGATTTCGCCGGCGGCGAACGGCTGGATCTGGAATCGGTTGTCGGTGATCTCGGCCACACGCTTGCAGAAAAATTCGCAGCCGCCATAGAGCGTATCGAGCGCTTTCGGCCAACTCGCCGCCAGGCGCCATTTCACTTCCGGCATCGATTGCGCAACCGCGGGCGCAGCAATGGCGCTCGCGGCGAGCGAGATGCCGCCTGCCTTCAAGAACTCACGACGTTTCATTGCGTTTCCCCTCTGCTGGTGTCGATACCTCGACGAGGGACAACGATCTTGAGTGTCGTTTTTGGCTTCGTCGGTGACCGACGCTGGATTGTGGTGATTGGGTTGGCAGGCCTTCAAAAGGCTCTTGTTATCGGAATTCCGAAATTTCCGGTTCCGTCAGCGAGCATGACCGTTCGCCCACCGATAATCAAGCGCAATGCTCTATCGCAGTTGCGAAGCGCGCGCTCAATCTTCAGGCACGCACGCGCTCGGCGCCTGTCGCCTTGGTCCCGCCGAACGCTGCTTCCATCGCCTTGCGCGTCTTCACCGTCTCATTGCTTGCGTCGATCTCGACATCGCTCCAGCGCACCACGGCGCCATGCGCGATATTGTTCTTCAGCTTCACGCGATGGGCGAGCCCGATCGGCAATGCGCCGGCGGCAAGGCTCGCTTGTGCCGGCATCAGCTTGCCCCACACCGTGTAGCCGCCTTCGCCATCGAGCTCCTCGCCCGCGCGCAGATCGCGTTTGGCGACGGCGGCGACATCGCCGCGAAAGCCGTGCGGCTGCCCGGTTGGCTCATTGCGTAATGCTGCCGACAGGACCGAAATGTTCAACTCCAGTCCGATCAGATGATAGGGCTTGTACATCGCCGCATAGCGGCCGGAGGCGTCGGTCTTCAGCCCGTATTGCTTGAAGCAATCGGCGGCATAATCGTTCGGCGCTTCCAGCACGACATAGACGCCCCAGCGCAGGTCGCGGAAGACGGGACGGCCGTCGCGCTCGATCGACGACACCACTTCCACCACGCCCGACTTCTCCAGCACGCCGCCTTTCTCGCGCGGCCGCAAGATATGCGGGAGATCGTCGACGCCGCATGGCGGAAACAAGAGGCCGTCGGAGGGCACGTCGAGGCCGGTGGCGTTCGCAATCGCTGCCATCTCGATCGCGGATTTGGTGCCGTCGAGGAAGGAGTTGAACATCTGCGGGTTCATGCCGGCGGATTGCGCCTCGCCGGCGGTGAGGCCGTAATGACTCCAGACGCCTTCGGGCGTCACGTCGTGATAGGCCGGCAGATACTTCGTGCCCTTGCCGGCGGCGACGACGCGAAAGCCGGTGGCGCGCGCCCAATCGACCATTTCGGCCGTCAGCGCCGGCTGGTCGCCATAGGCGAGCGAATAGACCACGCCGGCCTTGCGGGCTTCTTCCGCAAGCAGCGGGCCCGCCAGCACGTCGGCCTCGACATTGACCATGACGACGTGCTTGCCGGCCGCGATCGCCGCGCGCGCGTGTTTGATGCCGACCGCAGGATTGCCGGTCGCCTCCACCACCACATCGATCGGGCCGCCGGCAATCGCGCGTACGCCGTCATCGGTGAACGTCGTGGCCTTGATCCGATCATCGTCCCAACCGACGGTGCGGCACGCCTCGCGTGCGCGGTCGCGGTCGAGATCGATGATGATGGGCACCTCCAGCCCCGGCGTATGCGGCACCTGCGACAGGAACATCGAGCCGAATTTTCCGGCGCCGATCAGCGCCACGCGAACCGGCTTGCCGGCGGCGGCGCGGGCTTTGAGGAGGTGGTGGAGGTTCATGGCGGGATATCCGATGATCGTTGTTTTCGTCATTCCGGGGCACGCGAAGCGTGAACCCGGAATCCATCGGGCCGCATGCGCGAGCGGAGAAATGGATTCCGGGCTCGACGCTACGCGTCGCCCCGGAATGACAATGTGAGAGACTACTCCGCCGCCTGTCGCGGCGCACGCGCGAGCCGCACCAGCGCGTCGTCTGCGACCGTCTGGATCGGCGTGAAATCGCGGTGGGCGATGTATTCCGGCCGCGTCGGGGTGCGGATGTAGTTCGAGACCGCGTTCAGCGTCAGATAGACGATCTTGCGCGGATAGGGCGTGATGTTGCCGCTCGATCCGTGGACGAGATTGCCGTGGAACATCAGCATGCCGCCGGGCTTGCCGGTCGGCGCGACAATGCCGCCGTCCTTCACCAAGCGCGTCACGGTCTCCTCGTCCAGCGTCCACAGCGGATAGGAGGTGGTCTGAAGGTCATGGGCGGCCTTGAGGTCGCCGGCGTGGTGGCTCTTCGGCACCAGCATCAAGGGGCCGTTGATCGGCATCACCTCGTCGAGGAAGATCGCGATGTTCATCGCACGCGGCTCCGGCATGCCGTCGTCGCGCTTCCAGGTGCCGTAATCCTGATGCCACTGCCAGACGTCGCCGGTGAAGGCCGCTTTCGCATTGATCTTGAACTGATGCATGTAGACCTTCTCGCCGAAGATCTGCTCGATCGGCTCGATCATGCGCGGATGAGCGCCGAGGGCGCCGAAAGCCTCGTTATAGAGATGCGCGGCAAAGGCGGTGCGCGGCGCGCCGCTCTTTTCGCGCCATACCTCGGGGCGGTTGGCGTCGTAGGTGTTCATCGCCTCGCGGGCGAGGAAATCTACCTCTTCCTGGCTGAACAATTCGGGCAGGAACAGCCAGCCCTCGCGGTTGAAGAATTCGATCTGCTCTGGCGTCAGTTTCATGGTGCTTCCTCCTTTTGGTTTTCTTTGACGGCGCGCCGATCACGCCGCCACGTCGGTCGCTCTCAGTCTTTCCTCCGTCATCCGGCCTGCCATCTGCGCATGCGCAAGGGCTGCGGCCTCGGCCGCCCTTGCGTTGCCGGCAAGGACATGTGCGGCGATCTGCTCATGCTCGGCCCAGGCGCTCTCGCGATAGTCGAGCTCGGCGAGCACAGTCGCCATCGAGCGGCGCATATGCGCCCATTGCGGAGCGATCATCTCCTCGATCGCGGGATTGCCTGACAGCGCGTAGATCGCGCTGTGGAAGTCGACATCGCGCGCGATCAGTTCTGCGAGCGGCGTGTGCGCGTCGATCGCGCGGCCGGCGGTAAGCGCCGCTTCGAGCCGCCCGCGGCCGGCAGCATCCGTTCTGCTGCGCCCGGCGGCGAGCAGCGCGGCCAGCGCGTCGATCGCGCCGCGGACTTCGTAGAGTTGGCGGATGCGCTGCGGATCGAGCTGGGTCACCTCGAAGCCGCGGCGGCCGCTCTCGGCGACCAATCCCTGCCGGTGCAACAGATGCAGCGCATGCGACACCGGCTGGCGCGACACGCCAAGCTTCTCGGCAAGCTCGTTCTGGGTGATCCGCTGCCCGGGCGGCAGCGTGCGGTCGATGATCGCCTCCAGGATCCGCGCATAGACCTGGTCGATCAGGTTGGGTAGCGGCTCGAGCGGGAGCATACCGGGCGTTTCCTTCGGAATACGGAATTCCGTATTCGGAAAGGCTACCCCCGGCTCTAGATGCAGTCAAGGCGAAACCTGGCTGCCCTCAGCCTAGTTGCTCGGAGGCATCTCGATGTCGAACGCCGCGATCGGCTCCGCATTGGCAACGGCCTCGAACGCCGTGATCCTGTCGCCCGCAATGGTGAACTGCAGCACGATCCGCAATTGCCCGTCGAGAATGACCGCCAGCGCCGGGGCGCCATCGACCAGTGCCGGCTTTGCAGCCTGCGCCCGTCCCTTGAAGGTCTCGGCAACCGCCGTCGCGCCGCGGATTTCCGCCAGCGATCCCAATCGCTGCGCTGCAGCGTCGGCGCGGAACACGACACCGGGATCGAGCACTGCGAGCAGGCCTTCGAAATCGCCGTCGCGCGAGGCCGCAAGGAATGCCTCGACGATCCGGCGCTGCCGCGGCGCATCGCCATCGGCGGCCTCGCGGGAGCCCTGCACGCGG
>NZ_PSRR01000495.1 GCF_004296405.1 Bradyrhizobium sp. Leo170 | reverse complement strand
CCACTTAACCGTCGCTCGAACGTCCCCGGATTGCGCTTCGCTCCATCCGGGCTACACAACTACAAGAGGGCCGGATCGCCTATCCGGCCCCTTTGCCATTTGGTGAGGAAAGACCCTACGCCGCCTTCAGCAGCCCTTCCTTGGTCAGCGCTTCCTGCACTTTCGGCCTAGCGGCGACGCGGGCCTTGTAGGCGGTGAGATTGGGCAGGCCCGACAGGTCGAACTTCATCCGGTCGGCCCAGGCCAGCATCGTGAACAGATAGCCGTCGGCGACGGTGAACTGGCTGCCGAGGAGGTAGTCGCGCCCGGCAAGCTGGCCGTCGATATATTTGAACTTGCCCATCAGGCGGTCCTTGAAGAACGCCTTGGTGTCATCGGACAGGACCGGCGCGAACAGCGGGCTGAAATTCTTGTGCAGCTCGGTGGTGATGAAATTGAGCCACTCGAGGAGCTTGTAGCGCTCGGCGCTGCCGTGGGCCGGCGCCAGGTTCTTGCCCGCGGCACGGTCGGCGATCATCTGTACGATCACGGGGCCTTCGGTGACCAGTTCGCCGGAATCGAGCGCCAGTGCCGGCACCTGGCCCTTGGGGTTTATTTGCAGGAAATCGTCGCCATTTTCCAGTTTCTTGGCGCGTACATCGACTTTGACCAGCTCGTAGGGCAGGCCGGCCTCCAGGAGCGCGATATGGGGCGAAAGCGAGCAGGCGCCGGGCGAATAGTATAATTTCATCGGAGATCTCCTCTCGAATTCTTGTTGGCCTTTTTCCTGTTGGCCTTGGGCGTCGGACCGACTAAATGCACATGCATGATTAGTCAAGATTGATGCAGGTGCATTGAGTACGGTACACTTCGTGCTGACGATGACGGACTAGGCCATGAAACGCAAACCATCGACCGAGGCGACCGCCGCCTGGATCCGCCTGATGCGGGTGCAGAGCCGGGTGCTCGACGCCGTCGAGCAGGACCTGAAGAAGGCCGGTTTTCCGCCGCTCGCCTGGTACGATGCCCTGCTCGAGCTGTCGCGCGCGCCGTCGGGGGAGTTGCGGCCGGTGGAGTTGGAGCGTCAGATGCTGCTGCCGCAATATTCAACGTCGCGGCTGATCGACCGCCTGGTGGACGAGGGGCTGGCGGCCCGTCGCGAATGCAAGGTCGACAAGCGCGGCCAGTTCGTCGAGATTACCGAGGCGGGACGTGAATTGCAGAAGCGGATGTGGGGCGCCTATTCGGCGGCGATCGAGAAGCATGTCGGGTCGAAACTGTCTGATACCGACGCGGTCAAGCTCTGCGCGCTCCTGGACCGGCTGGGATGTTCCTGCAGCGACGCCAAGCCGCCTGCGATAAGAGACGGCGTGACAGCCCGATGATATCATTGTTGCCACCAGCATCCGCGGGCCGCCTGGTTCGCGGATGCCCCTGCCACCGCGCGCATTCGATCGAAGCGCTTCAGTATCGGAATTCGTATGGCGCGTGACCAGATCGATATGACGCCACTCCAATCGCGCGACGAACTGGTCGCGTGGATCGAGGCGGGCGTGAAGGATCCATCCGATTTCCGGATCGGGACCGAGCATGAGAAGACGCCGTTCACGCTGCAGGACCATCAGCCCGTGCCGTATGAAGGCGCGCGCGGCATCGGCGCCTTGCTCCACGGCATGAAGCTCCTGCTCGGCTGGGAGCCGATCATGGAGAACGGCAACATCATCGGCCTCTACGACGTCACCGGGGGAGGCGCGATCTCGCTCGAGCCGGGCGGCCAGTTCGAATTGTCGGGCGCGCCGGTCGAGACCGTGCATCAGACCCAGAGCGAGCTGATGGCGCATCTCGCGCAGGTCCGCGAGATCGCAACCCCGCTTGGCATCGGCTTTCTCGGCCTCGGCATGACGCCGTCCTGGTCGCGGGCAGAGATCCCGGTGATGCCCAAGGGCCGCTACAAGATCATGACCGGCTACATGCCGAAGGTCGGCAAATACGGCATCGACATGATGTATCGCACCTGCACGGTGCAGACCAATCTCGACTTCTCCTCTGAAGCGGACATGGTGAAGAAGCTGCGCGTGTCGCTCGCCTTGCAGCCGATCGCGACCGCACTGTTCGCCAACTCCCCGTTCACGGAAGGCAAGCCCAACGGCTTCCTGTCGTTCCGGTCCGAGATCTGGCGCGACACCGACAATGGGCGCTCCGGCATGCTGCCATGGGCGTTCGAGGACGGCATGGGGTTCGAGCGCTGGGTCGATTATGCCCTCGACGTTCCGATGTATTTCGTCAAGCGCGGCGACGACTATCTTGACGTCTCCGGCACCTCGTTCCGCGATTTCTTCGAGGGCAAGAATCCTGCGTTGCCCGGCGAGCGTCCAACCCTGTCGGATTGGGCCAATCACCTCTCGACGATCTTTCCGGAGGTGCGGCTCAAGCGCTATCTGGAAATGCGCGGCGCCGATGGCGCGCCTTGGGGACGGCTGCCGGCATTACCGGCATTCTGGGTCGGGCTGCTCTATGACAACGACACGCTGGATGCGGCCTGGGATCTGGTGCGGAACTGGACCGCGCGGGAGCGGCAGGCGCTGCGCGACGACGTGCCGCGCTTCGGCTTCAAGGCGCGGATCAAGGACCGCTATCTGTTCGAGATCGCGAAAGAGTGTCTCAAACTGTCGCATGTGGGTCTGCGGCGGCGGAACCGCATCGACCAGATCGGCCGCGACGAGAGCCGCTATCTCGAGCCGCTGGAGCGGATCATCGATTGTGGCCGGACGCCGGCGGAAGAGCTGCTGGACAAGTTCAACGGCGCCTGGAACGGCTCCGTCGAGCCGGCCTATGACGAATACGCGTTCTAAAGCGCTTTCGAGCGAAGTGGATACCGGTTCGCATAGCAATCAACTCTACGCAGATTGCGTAGACTTATCTGCGCAGAAAACGCGTCAAACCAAGAATCTAGAGCTTCGGTTCTGATCTAGCGTCATCGTGTCCTATCCGCTTGTTCTGATGCATCTTCTTCGCGTGCGTGGCGTTTAGGCCACACGCTGGCCGGCGGTCACACGACTGGTGTGCCAGCTTGCCGCATTTTTGAGCCGTTCATCCAGCGTACAGGTTGGCGGCGCTCAAATGACCACCCGCGGTGAGCGCGGGGGGACAGTCGAAAGCGTAGGATATGAGAATTGGCCGCCTCTTCTGGGCGAGTGTGGTGACGTTCGCCTTGTTGGCGGTCGTAGCGACGTCGCGGCCGGCGCAGGCGCAGGTCAACTTCGATCGCCCCGGCGGCGATTACCTGAGTTCGCCCGTTGCCTCGGGCGATCCCGCCGACTGCGCCCTGGTCTGCGAGCGCGACCGCCGCTGCCGCGCCTGGAGCTTCAACTATCCGACCGACATCACCACCGGCGCGGTGTGCTGGCTCAAGAATTCGGTGCCGTCGCGCGTCCAGAATAATTGCTGCGTCACCGGCGTACGCGGCGCCGGCGTCGTCGAGCCCCGCAATGGCACGGTCGAGACCTCGATCGATCGTCTCGGCGGCGACTACAAGAATTTCGAATTGAAGGCAGGCGAGGGCGACGAGATCTGCAAAGCCGCTTGCGCCGCTGACAACAAATGTCGTGCCTGGACCTTTGCACGCCCCGGCTATGCCGGGCGCGAGCCGCATTGTTTCCTGAAGAAGGACATCAAGCCGCCGCGACGCAAGGCCGGATTCACCTCGGGCGTGGTGCGGTAACAGGCGAGCGCGAGCCCCCGCCGTTATTGCGAGCCACCGGGTCGGCGCGTAGCGCCGCCCGATGACAGGCTCCGCGAAGCAATCCATGTCTCCGCGTGCTGAGGCATGGATTGCTTCGTCGCTGTCGCTCCTCGCAATGACGGGAGGCATCAGCAACCCGGCAATACCCTGATCTCCGGCCACAGCGCCTTCCACCTCGCCGCTTTCTTCTGGTAATTCGCTGCAGAAAAATTCGCTCCCGGGTTCGGCCGCACGATCATGTCGGCGACGTCATCGAATCCGTCGGGCGCATAGACATCGTAGCCTTCCGCCGTGCGGCGGATTCCGATCTGGGTGTTTTTCGTAAGAAACCGGTCGATGCCATCGGTCGAGCGTGTCAATGGCGGGTAGGGCAGGCCGTGCTTTTCGGGATACCAGAGATGGACGCGCGCCTGGTTGCGCACTTCGACGGCGACGCCGAGGTGGCGAACCGCATCATGCACGCGTTTGATGATCCGGTCCTCGGCTTGCCAGGATGTATCGCGATCGAAATAGAAAATGTCGTAGTCGCTGATGCCGTAGTCGGCCGCACGATGAGTCCTGACGTTCCAGACCGTCTGCGCCAGGCAGCCCGCCACGAGCCACGCGTCGGGCAGTGCCAGCCGCAGCAGCTCATCGGCGATGATGGCATTGGCGGGATTGCGCAGCGCTGTGGCGACGAATTCGTCTCGGGTCATGAGGTCCCGTAGGGTGGGCAAAGCGAAGCGTGCCCACCACCCCGAGCGGAGTGCTGGTGGTGGGCACGCTGCGCTTTGC
>NZ_PSRR01000494.1 GCF_004296405.1 Bradyrhizobium sp. Leo170 | reverse complement strand
GCCGAACACCACGCAGCTCTCTTCGTCCTGCGCGCGCGTCGCAGCACCAAGCTTGCGCATCTCCAAAAGGCCCCGCGCGCCGTCGTCGCCCATTCCCGTCATGATGATCCCGAGCGCATTGCGCCCGGCATATTGGGCCGCCGAACGGAACAGGACGTCGGCCGAAGGCCGATGCCGCGACACCGGCGGGCCGTCCTTGATGGCGATGCCGTAACGCAGGCCGGAGCGCTGCAGCAGCATATGGCGGGCGCCGGGCGCGATATAGGCGCAGCCCGGCTGCACCGGCTCGCCATCCTCGGCCTCTTTCACCGTGATCTGACAGGCGGCGTTGAGACGCCGCGCGAATGCCGCGGTGAAGCCCTGCGGCATGTGCTGAACGATCAGTATCCCGGGACAAGTCGGCGGCAGCGCCTCCAGCACGTCGAGCAGCGCCTCGGTGCCGCCGGTCGAGACGCCGATACAGACGATGCGCTCGGTGGTCGGCCGCGAACGCCCCTGGATCGGCGGCGGGATGATGGCATCCGCGGTCAGCTTCTTCTCGATGACGCGCCGTTGCTGGCGTGGGCGCACGCGCGCACGCGCCGCCGACTTCACCGCTTCGCGCAGCCGGGTCGAGCATTCCAGCAGCGCCTGCCGGGTATCGATCCGCGGCTTGGGAACGATATCGACCGCGCCGGCCTCGAACGCTTCGAACATCTGATCGGAGCCCTCCTCGGTGAGCGAGGAGCAGATGATCACCGGGATCGGGCGCTGTGCCATGATCTTGCGCAGGAACGTGATTCCGTCCATGCGCGGCATCTCGATGTCGAGGATGATCACGTCGGGCAGTTCGTTCTGCAGCCGCCGTGCCGCGGCGAACGGATCGGACGCGGTCGCCATCACCTCGATATCCGGATCCTCGCTCAGGATGGTCGTGAGAATTTGGCGCACCGACGCCGAATCGTCCACGATCAGCACGCGAAGTTTCTGCCTGGGCATTGCCGTGCGCTCCACGTTGCTCTCTTTTCTTTGAGCATGATCTTTTCGGAAAACCGGTTCCCACTTTTCCGGATCAT
Organism: Bradyrhizobium sp. Leo170; assembly: GCF_004296405.1. Classification (GTDB taxonomy): domain Bacteria; phylum Pseudomonadota; class Alphaproteobacteria; order Rhizobiales; family Xanthobacteraceae; genus Bradyrhizobium. Next base: position 3,461 of record NZ_PSRR01000494.1, on the reverse strand, counting down.
GCTCTAGACTCTAAAGATCGTCGGCTGAACCTGCTTCAACGTCGGCACCGTGTTGTGGATCATCGATTCGGAATGCCCCACCAGCAGATAGCCTCCCGGCCGCAGATGGGCGCAAAGCTGATCGACGACCTTGCGCTGCGTCTGCCTGTCGAAATAGATCAGGACGTTCCGGCAAAAGATGATGTCGACGTCGCGGTCCACCGGATAGCTGGAATCCATCAAATTCATCCGCATGAAATTCGTCAGTCGCCGCAATTCCGGCACCACGCGGACTTCGTTGCTCGACCGGTCCCTCGACGACAGGAAGTAGCGCTTCACGAATTCGGAAGGGACCGGCGCGACGACGTCGCGCGTGTAGATCGCGGCCTTGGCAAGCCGCAGGACCGCGGTCGAGATATCTGTTCCGAGGACACGAAACTGGAACCTGGTGCCGGACCTCGTCATGTCGTCGAGAACCATCGCGGTCGTATAGGCTTCCATGCCGGTCGAGCAGGCCGCGCTCCATATCTTCAACCCGTGCGATCCACGGCCGCGCGCCTTCAGGAGCGCCGGCACCGCGACCTCCTTCAAGAAGGTGAAATGCGCCGGCTCGCGGAAGAAATCCGTCTTGTTGGTCGTGACCACATCGATCAGATGGGTGAGCTCGTTGTCGGGCAAGCCATTGTCGAACAGATGCTCGACATATTCGTTGAGCCCGGGATAGTTGAGCGCGCGGACGCGCTTGTGCAGCCGCCCTTCCAGCATCAGGCGCTTGCCGGCAGGCAGCTTGATGCCGACCTGCCCCTCGATCAATTCAGCGATCGTGCGGAATTGACGATCGGATAGATGTAGCCCGGCCCCCAGCATCGCCGATTTCGCAAGTCTAGGCTGCGGCGTCGACCCGGGCCTCGTCGGCGGACACGTCCGCATCGGCCATCAGTCGTGCGAGATCGAAGATGATGACGAACTTTTCTCCCTTGCGCCCGATGCCCGCGATGTAGTCGGATTGCCAGCGTCCGCCGACCGAGGGGACGGGACCGATCGAGTCCTCGTCGATGTCGGTGACCTCGAACACGCAGTCCGCCACGAAGCCGACGCCGACTAGGCGGTCGTTCATCGGCACGTCCAGGATGATGATGCGCGTCGCCTCCGTCGCCGGCACGCTCGGCAGATCGAGCTTCAGCCGGAGGTCGACAATCGGATAGCCGCTGCCGCGCACGTCGATCATGCCGAGCATGAAATGCGGCGCGTGCGGCAGACGCGAAATCGGCCGCATGTCGAGGATTTCGCGGACGTTGCAGATGCTGATGCCGAAGGTCTCCCCGGCGAGACCGAGCGTCAGATATTGAGCCGTGCCGGCCATGTTGCGTCCTTCCAGTCAGAGATCGCGGGGACTTGCCTCGAAGGCCGGGCCCCGCCTATTTCTGAGCATGATCTTTTCGGAAAACCGGTTCCCACTTTTCCGGATCATGCTCTAGCGCTGAAAATCCGCGTCGCGATCGTCATCGCCGTCTTCCATCGCGAAGGCGAAGCCGCCGCCGGCAGCAGCCTTGAGCGCACGCGCCGGCTTGGCGGCGGGCTTCTTGGCGTTGCGGTCGGCGGCCGCCATGCTCGCGGCTTTCGCGCGGAGCTGGCCGACGGCCCGGTCGATTGGCATCGCAGCCGCGGGCTTGTCCTTTGCCTGGTCGATACGGAAATAGGCGATCGTCGACTGCAACTGTTCGGCCTGGGAGGCCAGTTCTTCCGACGTTGAGGAGACCTGTTCGGATGCGCTGGCGTTCTGCTGGCCGACCTTGTCGAGCTGCTGGATCGCCTGGTTGATCTGCGCCGAGCCGACATCCTGCTCGCGGCAGGCCGCCGTGATCTCCTCCACAAGCTCCGCCGTCCTCTTGATATCAGGCACCAGCTTGGCCAGCATGCCGCCCGCTTCCTGTGCGACCTTCACGCTCTCTCCCGACAGCGTGCCGATTTCGGCCGCGGCCGCCTGGCTGCGCTCGGCGAGCTTGCGCACTTCGGAGGCGACCACCGCAAAGCCCTTGCCGTGCTCCCCAGCACGCGCCGCTTCGACCGCGGCGTTCAGGGCGAGCAGGTCGGTCTGGCGCGCGATCTCCTGCACGATGGTGATCTTTTCCGCGATCGTCTGCATTGCCTCGACGGCGCGGCCGACTGCGGCGCCGCTGGCTTCGGCATCCTTGGCCGACTGCCCTGCGATCTTCTCGGTCTGGTTGGCGTTCTCGGCGTTCTGCTTCACGTTGGCGGCCATTTCCTCCATCGAGGAGGAGGCTTCTTCGGCCGAGGAGGCCTGCTCGGTCGCCCCTTGCGAGAGCTGTTCGGCGCTGGCCGAGAGCTCCTGGCTGCCGGCCGAGACGTTCTGCGCCGCGGTCAGCGCTTCCGCGACGATCGTGCGGAGCTTCTCGACCATGCGCTCCAGAGCCATGCCGAGCGTATCCTTGTCCGACAGGCGCTTGGCGTCGACGGTGAGATTGCCCTGCGCGATCTCGTTGGCGACGGCCGCCGTTCCGTTCAGGTTCACGGTCATCGCATTCAGCGACTTGACGAGATCGCCGATCTCATCGTTGCTGGCAACGTCGATCTTCTGGCTGAGATCGCCGATCGCGACCGCATCGGCGAGGTTTACGGCACGGCTGAGCCCGCGGCTGATGTTGAGTGCGATCCAGGTCGCCGCCACCACCGCGAACACGAGCGAGGCGATCACCAGGATGACCAACAGCATCTCCGCGCGCGCCCCGTCCTGCCTTGCCTGTTCGGCCTGCTCGGCCATCGCCGACTTGACAAGCGAGATGTAGGCGTTTGCGGCTTCGAGCGCGTCGGCCACCACCTTGCGACCGTCATTCATCGAACGATCAGTCGCCGCCGCCTTGTCGACCTTTGCGAGGCGGACCGTCTCGTCCTGATAGGCATTCAGTTTGACATAGGCGGCCGAAAAGGCATCGATCAGCTTCTTGCCTCTGTCGGTCGCGCCGGCATAGATTTCGTCCTTGGTCTTGAGCAGCGTCTCGCGAATCTTCGCCAAGTCCGCAATGAACTGATCATAGTTCTTGTCCGAGGCGATGATGGAGTTCTTCTCGGCCCGCACCTGAAGCAGGATGCCCTTTTCGAGCTCGGCGGCCTTGTCCATGCGTCCGGCCCGCGAAACGAGACTCTCGGCCGTGCCGACCATGTCGCTGAGCTTCATGTAGCCCACCGCGCCCGCGACCATGGATAACAGGATGACAAGGCCAAAGGCGCCGGCCAGCTTTGCTTTGACGGTAAGTCTCATTTCAGTCCCCAAGAGAGATGCTCGAATTGTCGGTCGGATTGCAAACAATCCGGTCTGCTACGCACCAACTAACGCTTCGGTCCTCAGCGCTGAAAATCAGCGTCGCGGTCGTCCCCGTCTTCATCCAGCGCGAAGGCGAAACCGCCGCCATTGGCGACCTTGAGGGGGCGACGACCCTGCGGCTTGGTCTCGGCGGCCGGCG
>NZ_PSRR01000493.1 GCF_004296405.1 Bradyrhizobium sp. Leo170 | reverse complement strand
CTCAGCGCTCGAATGGCGGCGATCGTGGCCGGCGCCCAGCCGCCGCCGGTGCTCAGATAGACGCTATCCGGCCGCGGGTCTTCGATCGCCGCCAGGCTCATGGCGTCGATCGCAGCCTCGGTGATGCAGAGCCGGATCGCGTTCGTCGGTCCGAAGCGGAACAGCACCTTGCCGCCGCCGCTGGCGAAGCCGCGCCATTGCGGACCGCGCTCCTCCCAGCCTGTGACCACGCCGTCATTGTCGAGATGCGCCGCCCACATGCTGCCGAGAGGGCCTTCGCGCAACCGGTCATGCCGGATCGCAGCGCTGATGACGGCTTCCGGAATGCCACGCTCTTCCCGCAGATAGCGCCAGGTCAGAGAACCTCGCCAAGGCATGCGCCGAGCGCGCCAGCGATCCGCAGCACCAAGGCCCGGACCATGGGCGCGGGATTCTCGTGTCCAGACGGGCTCCGTTGGCACAAAGCCGACCAGGTCAGACACTCGCTGCAGCACCTCGGGAAACGCGATGCCGTTGAGATGCTCCACCAGAGAAAACACGTCGCCTCTCGCGTCGGATAACGCGTCAAACCAGCCCCTTCCCTGATGGATTACGATGATGATGTCGGCGCCGCGGCGATATTTGATCGCTTTGCGCGTGCTCTCCTTCAGATCGATCGCAAATCCGGCCTTCTCGAGCACGGCGGCGCAGGGCACGCGATTCTTCAGCTCCTCGATATCCTTCTTTTCCATCTCCGTTTTCCAGCGCACTGCGGCACCGGACCTTTCCCGCTTGAATTTCCTTCTCCCGCACCTTGGCAAGGCCCGCTCGCCCCTTGCCGCGAAGAGCGAAGGGGGCAAGGGCGCGGCTGGCAATTGATGAATTATGCGGGCCCCCCGGCGTCATCGCGTCCGCCAGCCGCGGCGGTAGCCTCTCTTGCCGCCGCCCGCTCGCAAGCGGCACACACGTGAAAACCCGGCTCAATGAGCCGGGCCGAACTGGTGTGGATCGTATTCGTGCACGATGACCACATCGGCATTGTCGAGTTCGTCGCTCGGCATGACGCCGTATGCGCCGTCGACCTTGAAGAGCGTGACCGGGACCATCAAGGTGCGGGCGAGTTCGAAGGCGCTGGACTGGGCGAGGGAAAGATCGTGCGACATTTGAGGGCTCCATCGTGAGCGAGGCCGATCCCCGCTCGATGGCGTCCGTCAGTATCCTCAAACGGCCGCGATCACCGCGCAGCCGAAGGCCCAGCGGCGGCATGCTCGCATAGCCGACCCCTCGAGGGTTGATCGTAGAAGGCCGGGCGGAGGACCAGGAAAGCCCTCCATGAAGAGCGGGATCAGGGCTTGCTCCGAATGGTCAGCACGCCGGCGCGCTCTTTTCGGTCGCAGATTCATTGCGTCGCGCCCGCCGACAGACGCAGATCAGGTCGCATCGAAGAGAAATGCGCTATCGTATGTTATTCAGCGTGGGGTCCGGACGCCGATCGGCGCGCCAAGTGCTTGATCAACTTCGCATCTTTGGGGTCAATGTTCGACCCCGGTTCACAGTCGAACCTCCGCCAGCCCCTCACCGCTTCGAATCTGGCGTTGCGATTTTTTTCAGAGAGTATCCGCGCTAGGAGGTTTCTTGGCCGAGGTGTCCTTGAGATACGCTGCGTTTGCGTCGATGTCGTGATCGCTGACCTCCGTACGCCGGAACGACGGCATAACGGAAATCCCGTTGCGGACAAAGTCCTTGAGACATCGCTCGTCAGATCATCGCGCTGCTCAAGCAAGGGAGGAAGCTTTCCCTCGTACTTGAAGGCCAGCGCCATCGTTCCGGGCGTGTGCTGTCCGGGTCCGTGGCAGGGCAGGCACCACTTCCCGAAAACCGCACGACCTTGCTCGACCATCGTAGGATCCGACGCGTGCGCCGTTTCGCTACACGGAAGCAGCAAGAGCGAAACGATCATGATCAGATAATTGCTCTTCATGCCATTCACCCGTTCTTGCGAATATGCTTTGGCCAAATCCCGTACCGACCCGCTGCCAGGATGCCGTTGGGGTCCACGGCGTCCTTCAGCTGCTCACAAAATCGACGAAGGGCATGGTCGCCGAAGCTGTAACGGTCCATGATGAAGTCCTGCAATGCGGGCGCAGCGCGGTATTCTCCCCAGCCGTTCTGAGCGCCGATGTCGACCAGCCTCATCAGCAATTCCCGCCCCTTCTTGTTCACCTCCGGGTTCGATTTGGATATGAATATCGGAAATATCATCAGGAACATGTGCGGCTGGTAACCTCTTTCACCTTTCTGCTCATATGCGTGAAGTCTGGCATGTCGGGCTTTGGCCATGTCGGCCACGGTCCACGCCCACCCCAGTCCCGCCGCAGCATGAGGCCGCCGATGCGCTCACGCTTGATCGCGTCGAGCTCGCTCATGAGTTCCGGATAGAGGGCGACACCGGCGTCATCGAGCAAGGGAACCCAGCTTTCCGCGCGCGTCTTTTCATCGATCACGCGCACCATGTTGGGGTGCTCTTTCGGTCGATAGTGAGAGACGTCGAACGTCGCGAATATGTCGGTCTCTCGCTGCAGCCATTCCCATGCGATCAGGGCAGCAGTCGCCAGCGATGACAGGCCAAGCTCCACCGCCTTGGCGCGGAACGTGACCAGCTCCTCATAGGTCGCGGTCGGTGACTCGCGGCTTGAGCCCTGCAGACCCATCTTGGCGAACGGATTGACCAGCGGCACCTTACCAGGATTGCGTCGCGCGCAGATGTTCCAAGCGCGACCGCAGATTGACTGTGGTGCGACGCTCCCGCTCAACAACCACGCCATCCTTGGCGACCTTGAGGACCAGCAGCTTCTCATAGAGATCGTTGGCTAGGGCTGTATCGATCGCAGTCAAGCGTTTCTCGCCAAGAGGCTTGCCATCCTTCAGAATGTAGCCGCCGACCAGCTTGAATCCTACTTCGTGATTGCGCTTTGGGTCGAGCTTGGTGTAGCGACGGTCGGAACGGTATTCCGCAAACACCCAATCGAGTGTTCCAGGTGCGGCCGCGGCTTGCGACGTTGTAGGAGAGATGCTCGCGCTGCCGGTTCGCCATGCATCGAAGGTGGGCAATAGGATGGTCTCACATCGAGAGACCGCCGCAGCATAGTCTGCACCAAGCGCTTCGCTCTGCACCGTGCAGCCCGCCTTCTTGGCCCACGATGGCACGTGGAAGAAATAACCCCACCCGCCGCTCCTGAGCGGCTTGCGCTCCACATACCTAGGCAGAGGCAGGGCGGATCGGGGTGGCTTTGTCACAACAGCTTCCGAACGTCCTCAGATGTCTCGGCCGGCGATGCTTCGCCCTGACCGGCCGGGGCCTCAAACACCGCAGCTCCGTTCGGCTGCAGCGTGACACGGAAGGGCACCTTCTCTCGCTGGCATGCGCGGATGATCCGCTGCACGTCGGCCTGATTCACGTTGGCTGGACGGCGGGGCATGTCGAATGATCTCTCTGGATGCGTTCCTTAAACTGGTATATACCCCAGTGCCATATCACTCACTGGGGAACTATAGCAGCGAGAGTAAAAAAGCGAACCGATACTTCCACCAATCGGGAATCTGACAAGATCATTGTCCGACTACCGGAGGGAATGCGGAAGCACCTCGCCGACATGGCCTCGCGTCGCGGCAAGTCGATGAACGCCGAGGTTGTCACCGCGCTGACAATCCACATCATGCGCGACGGCGAGCCCGATGAGAGCACAGTCAAAAGCGAGCTCGCCGAGCTGAAGGAGGAAATCAAGCTCAGCGAGGAGGGCCTGATCCAAATGTCGAAACGACTCCAGGCCGGCGTGATCGGACTGGAGAATCTCTTGTTCGACGTTCGAGATGTTGATCTCGATGCCTTCATATCCGATCAGCGCGACCATGGTTTCAACCTGAGCCGGGCGGAAGCGATCCGCAAGATCGTGCGCGCTTACCTTGATGAGCGCGGATATGGTCCCGCAAACAAGAAAAATCCCGGCGGTTAGGCCGGGTTTCGACTTTTCCTCATCCCACCCTTAGATTTTCAGCGGACGTCTTGCCCCTGTTGGTCATTTCTTCGTAGCTCACCTTGGTCCCCTCATTGAGACCGCTTAGCCCCGCTTTTTCTACGGCCGAGATGTGAACGAAGATGTCCTTGCCGCCTTTGTCGGGTTGAATGAACCCATACCCCTTTGTTGCATTGAACCACTTCACAATACCTGTCGCCACGTCGGCACACTCCGTTTTTGAACAAGGGGGCTATTCTATGGTGGCCGGATGGTCCGCGGCAAGAAAAACCCCACCTGCACCCCTGCCCCTTTGCAGTTCGGTCCATTCCCCGGTTGAGCTGGTTTTCTTGGCTCAGAACGAAGTTCCTCTAGCCAAGCTGGTTTTCTTGGCTCAGAACGAAGTTCCTCTAGCCCCTCGGTACAGCCAGTGACGCCACGCGGAACAGTCCATTTGTAGCAACGTTGAATGATCGCACACAGGATCCGTGTGTAGTGCCCAAAGGCAGCTCGGTCCGGATTTGTCCCCTGGGCCGGTCAG
>NZ_PSRR01000492.1 GCF_004296405.1 Bradyrhizobium sp. Leo170 | reverse complement strand
TGTGATAGACCACTAGTGCTGCAGCACGTAGCGGCCGGGCGCAGCCTCCAGCGCGGTGGCGTCCTCGTCCTTGCCGGCGCCGCCCATGGATGGCGGGGAGACCGGTTCGCCGGAATGGGCATTCAGGAACGCGACCCATTCGTGCCACCAGGAGCCTTCGCGCTTTGGTGCGACCTTCAGCCATTCATCCGGCCCGATATAAGGCCCGTCCTTCAGCTTGGTCAGGACCTGATACGAGTGCCACGGCTCGTTGGGAGCCGCGACGATGCCGGCATTGTGTCCGCCGTTCGTGAGCACAAAGGTCGTGTCCGCATCCGCAAGGAAATGGATCTTGAAGGTCGACTTCCAGGGAGCGACGTGATCGCGAAGCGTGCCGACGACGAACATCGGCGCATGCAGATCGGACAGCGAGATCGGTTGGCCGTCGACGCGATAGCGCCCTTCGGCAAGATCGTTGTCGAGGAAGAGCTGGCGGAGATATTCGGAATGCATTCGATAGGGCATGCGGGTGGCATCCGCATTCCATGCCATGAGGTCGCTGAGCGGCTGCCGCTCTCCGATCAGGTAGTCGCGGATCATCCGCGACCAGATCAGGTCGTTGGAGCGCAGCATCTGAAAGGCGCCCGCCATCTGGTTGGTCTCGAGCACGCCGCGCTGCCACATCATGTCCTCCAGGAACGCGATCTGGCTTTCATTGATGAAGAGCGTGAGCTCGCCGGCCTCGGTGAAATCGGTCTGTGCGGCAAGCAGCGTCACGGTGCGCAGGCAGTCCGGCTTCTCCTTGCTCAGCCGCGCCGCCGCAATCGACAGCAGCGTGCCGCCGAGGCAGTAGCCGGTGGCGTGAATCGGCTGGCCGGGGACGATCCGGTTGATGATCTCGATCGCGGCATCGACGCCAAGCCGGCGATAGTCTTCGAGACTGATGTCGCGGTCCTCGGGCGTCGGGTTGCGCCAGGATATCATGAAGACGGTAAAGCCGTTCTCGACCAGGAAACGCACTAGCGAATTGTGCGGCGACAAATCGAGGATGTAGTATTTCATGATCCAGGCCGGCACGATCAGGACCGGCTCGGGTCGGACTTGCGACGTGGTCGGCGAATACTGGATCAGCTCGATCAGTTCGTTGCGATAGATCACCTTGCCCTTGGTGACGGCGACGTTCTGGCCGACGGCGAACTCATGGTCCGGTCCGTGACCGGTCACCAGCGCCTTCCAATCCTCGAGCCAGTTGTGCAGGCCGCCGACGAAGTTGCCGCCGCCGGTCTCCATGATCTTGCGGAGAACCTCAGGATTGGTCAGCGCGAAATTCGTCGGCGCCAGCACATCCAGCCACTGCCGGATCGCGAAATCCGCGATCGCCGCATCGTGCCGCGCCACGCCATGAACATCAGTGGTCGCGGATTGCCACCATCGCTCGGTCAACAGGAATGCCTGCGCCAGCATGTTGAAGGCCGGCAATTCCCAATCCGGCTCGGAAAACCGCCGGTCGTTCGGCGCCGGCGCGATCATGCTCCAGGTGCGATAGACCGGATGCGGGCTCGCGAGTGTCTCGAAAAACTGCATCGCGTCGCGGATCGCATCCCGTGTCAGCGTAAGCTGCTTGCCCGGCGAGATCGCCAAATGGAGCTGCCAGTCGAGCATCGCCAGCGTCAGCGCGGCGGGAGACAAGCCGCCGGTCCAGCGGGCGATCGTGGCATGGGCGAGGTGATCGATCACGTCGAATGCCGATACCGGCTCGGACGGTGCTCGTACCGCGCCGTCCTGCGACCGCGGCTTGACCGGCTCGAATGTGACGACTTTGGAATCCATGGCCTGCGCTGTCATACCAATCTCCATTGGTTCCATTTACGCTAGCACCGCCACAGACCGTTTGAGCTGCATCAAACTGGTTTGCCACGGCCTCCCGCATGGATCAGCGGTCCGAACCGCATGCAGCGAATTGCGTCCACGATGGACGCTGCGCTCCCTCTCCCGCTTGCGGGAGAGGGTTGGGGTGAGGGCCCTCTCCACGAGTCCCCAGTAGAGAGAGCCCTCACCCGGCGCTGGCGCGCCGACCTCTCCCGCAAGCGGGAGAGGTGAAGTCAACGCGCTCCAGCTTTAAGCGAAGCCGAAAAATTCCTTGCCGCGGGCGATGATCTCCTTGTCGGTCGGGTGATCGCTCGCCTCGACGCGCAGGATGATGTTCGGGTGCGTGTCCTGCAGATGGTGCAGCAGCTCGGTCTTCTCGTTCCCCGGCCCCATGATCAGGACATTCGTGCAATTCTGCAACGCCTGGCCGATCGTCACCAGAAAGTTTGGATCGCTCTCGACCTTGCCCGCGCCGACGCTGTTGGCCTTGTGATGCAGATGGGACGAGGCAAGGTGGGCGGGCACCACGATGGTGTCGACGTCGGTCAATCCCATCCCGAAGATCTTGGCGGTGAGATGATCGATCCAGACGATGGCATGGGCATGCGTCGTGGTCGTCTTCGGCGTAGCGGTGCTGGACATTGCTTCTCCTTGCTCCAATTCAGCGGTCTTGGTGGATTCGATGGCGCTCAGCCGCCCATATATTGGCCGCCATTGATCGACAGCGTCGATCCGGTGATGTAGCCGGCCTCGTCGGCGGCGAGAAAGACGACGGCGCGCGCGATTTCCTCGGGCCGGCCGAGCCTGCCGACCGGAATCTGCGGCAGGATCACGTCCTTCATGACCTCCGGCGAGACCGCATCCAGCATCTCGGTGTGGGTGTAGCCGGGACAGATCGCGTTGACGGTGATGCCGACCTTCGCGCTCTCGAGCGCAAGTGCCCGCGTGAAGCCGAGCTCGCCGGCCTTCGCGGCCGAATAATTCGTTTGTCCGAACTGGCCCTTCTGGCCGTTGATCGACGCGATGTTGACGATGCGGCCGAACTTGCGCGACCGCATGCCCTCGATCACGGACCGGCACATGTTGAACAAGGCGTTGAGGTCGGTATTGATCACCGCATCCCATTGCGCCTTCGTCATCTTGTGCAGGCTGCTGTCGCTGATGATCCCGGCATTGTTCACGAGAATTTCGATCGGACCGAGCGCGGCTTCCACCTGCTTCACGCCGGCACCGCAGGCGGCGAAATCGCCGACATCCCATTGAAACACCGGGATCGCTGTTTCAGCGTGAAACGCCTCGGCGGCCTTGGTGTTGCCGGCATAGGTCGCCGCGACGCGGTAACCTGCGGATTGAAGCGCCCGTGCGATCGCGGCGCCAATGCCCCGAACGCCGCCCGTAACCAATGCAACGCGTGCCATGTCGATCCTCCCTTGCGTCTGCAACCTGGCCGTGAACCAATAGGGAAGGGAGGCCGAATGCCCTTTGATGTGGGTCAACAAGGGGAGGAAACTGCGCTGACATAGTGAGTTCGCCAACGACGTGAAGCGCCCCGCAGGCGGCTTTCGTCCGTCATCACGGAGAGATCCATGTACAGGAACATTCTGGCGCTGGTGCCCACGGAATTGTCGGCGCGTCCGGTCGCCGATGGCTCGATATCGCTCGCGGCCGCATGCAAGGCCGAGCTCGAGGCGCTGGCGATAGGCTACGAGGTAAGCAGCATACCGATGACGGCGGAAGGCGGCGCCGCGGTCGGCTCCATCTACGAGATCGAGCGACAGCGCGCGTTCGAGCGTGCTGACGGCGCGTTGCGCATGTTCGAGGCGCAGGCAAAGAATGCAGGCATCACCTACCGCTGTCGCGCCCTCAGCGCGCTTCCGGGCGAGGCGGTCGAGATCGTCGGCGCGGCCGCGAGGCTGCACGACCTGACGATCGTGTCGCAGCCCGAGGTCGATCGCGATACCTTCGACAACAACCTCGCCCAGGAAACCCTGTTCGAAGCCGGCGGTCCGGTGCTGTTCATGCCCTACACGTTCAAGGGCGCGTTCGCGGCCAAGCGGATCGGCATCTGCTGGGATGGCAGCCGCGTTGCGGCACGCGCCCTGCACGACGCCATGCCGTTCCTGAAGGCGGCCGAGACGCTGACGGTGATCACCGTCAACGAAGACGACAACGTGCCGAGCGAGGCGTCGCCGACCCATCTCGCGCGATACCTTGCGCATGTCGGCGTCCCGGTCCATCTGACCTCGCTCAGGATGGATGATGCCGAGATCCAGCCGGGCATCCTGTCGCTTGCGGCCGACGAGTCGCTCGATCTCCTGGTGATGGGCGGCTACGGGCATTCGCGCCTCAAGGAAACCGTGCTCGGCGGCGTCACGCGCGACATGCTGCGCTCGATGACCGTGCCGACGCTGATGTCGCACTAGATTCTTTGTTTTGACGCGTTTTCTTTACGCGAACCGGTATCCACTTCGCTCGAAAACGCTCCAGCTCCAGGAGACACGCATGCGCGCCCACCAGATCATGACCAGGGACGTCATCACCATCAGCCCTCATGCATCGATCATGGATGCCGCCAACATCATGCTGCGCTGTCACCTGAGCGGCCTGCCGGTGATGGGCGAAGACGGCACGCTCAAGGGCATCGTCTCCGAGGGCGACTTCCTTCGCCGCGACGAGATCGGCACCGGGCGCCGGCGCCCGGG
>NZ_PSRR01000491.1 GCF_004296405.1 Bradyrhizobium sp. Leo170 | reverse complement strand
CCTCTGCCTTCTACAAACAACATTAGTTCGTCGAAACCGTAGCACAACATTGAATGAGTTGGGTTGTGCAGCATCTCGCCGACGACGTTGACGTCGCCGTCTAATAAGGTCGAATGTTCCTTGTGTTTTATCTCGGCGAGAGGACTCTCCCACATCGAAGTCGGGGATCCTTTATCTCCCGTGGCTATCGCGGCGCGATAGGACCGGATGATGCGCTCTATGAAATCCGTGCTCGAACGGTGTTGCGACTGTCCCGATGTTGCAATGACAGACGCCGAATGCTCGCGAGGGCGGTGACGCAGCCAGCACAGTTTGAGTTCATCCTCCAACTGAGTGACTCTAGTTTGTAGGTCATCGCGAGTGATTTTGAGGCGCGAACATTCAGACTCAAGCACTGCAACCCGAGTAAGCAGGTCGTTTCGGTGCTGTCTTAGCCTCCGTATAGGAGGGGCTGCGGCGCTGATGAGATTTTTGAGGGTATCGCTCATGACGGCGCGAACCTATCCGCCATAACCGCCCTGAGCAAGCGGACCAAAGTACCGCAGGGATCATTGGCCAACGTAGCAGCGGCCCAAGCACCAAGAAGCGGGAAGTCATCTGGGGCGGCAGGATCATGGGCGCAATTGCTTTTCGGTCAGACAATCCGTCTCGGCGCTTTAAGAGTTCGACATGCATGGCGAGTGATACATTTTCGTCAGTCAACGTCGCAGGTTTGCCGCGCTTTCGTGGTGGCACACTGAAGCCGGGAACATGATCCCTAGGCCAAATGCCACGCGAGTTTGGACCAAGCAATCGCGGTTTTGACAGGATCGAATTCAAAACCTGGACGGCTTCCTCGATCGTGAACGCCATCGGCGCTAAATGCTGCGGCGCCAAGGGTGGCAGTTCTTGCATGACATTGCCTTTCCCGACCCGGACAAACCGGAATCAGTGTCGGCAAACTAATTTTTGGACGGGACGGGACGTAGCACGAAAGATGTGCTCCGCGATAGTCCGGTAACAAGCTCACAATCTCGTGGGAGGTAACAAGCCGCAGCTGGCTGCGCCTCACCGACGTCGTGGTGCTTCGATGACGATGCGGACTGGTTTTGTCGTTTAGCTTTCCGTTTTGGCAGCCTTCGTTCGCCAGAGACGGAAAAGATAAAAAATAAGCCCTAATGAAGCTGCAAGTCCCAGCAGGATTTCGACGATGAAGAGCACCTGTCGGTTCCTACGGGCTTTGTTAGCCTCCATGACGACGTTGATAAGCATCTCCGGTGTGGGCTGAGGGCGCTCGGCCAAAGGCGGCAAAATTCGCCTGACGACCGGGATAGCCACAATCGTATCCCGCTGATCTGCGAAGCGGATGCGGACATTAAATTCCAGCTCGATGCCTGGCGTAAGGCTGTCCGATTTTCCGTCTGTGGCCCCTGCCAAGATTGCCTTGACCATGCCGGTGCCCTTCGGCGCTATCGTTCCCAAGGTTTGCAGGCTTAGCGATGTACGGAGCTTGTCCAAGCTCTGCTGGGCGCTGGAGAGATACAACGTTCCAGCCTCGAGCGAGTTTTCGACCTCAAGGCTTAGTGGAGCGATATTGAAGTCGGCACGATTGATTATCGAAATCACCAATGAGGCTGCCGATGCGCCGAGCGGTCGTATTTGGATGTCGATTGCGGGCTCCTTATCTCTCAGCTCGCGTTCTTCTTTTGCGGCGTTGAGGTCGTAGGACATCTTCGTATAGATCAGGCTGCCACCCGAAAGGAGTATAGCAATAGTCGACACGACTGCGGCGTAGTGAGCGAGTGTGAGTTGTCGCCAAGTCATCTATTTTTTGGCACTTTCTTTCTCGGGGCGCTCGCCGGATGCATAGTCAGTCGCGCTCCCCATCAACGAGCGGTGACGGCGATGCTGCATGATGAGCATGCGCAAAAGCTAAGAGTCGACCCTCAACGGAATCCAGGGACAGTTTTAGAACAGCACTTGTCCCAAGCGCGCACTTCATCGCATGAATGAAGCCATCCCCTCCCTTTGACTGAAAGGTGGCGATACCGCTCTTGTGGTCGATGGTCGAAAACATGCCGCGATGTCCGAAGGAATTTGGATGACAAAATTCCGATAGGCCGTCGTAATGACTTCGGTAACCCGGCAGAAGATGTTTGTCGATCGCATCGATAGAATTTAGAATTTGCCGGGCTTTCAGTTCTGGATTGTCTTCCAGCAACTGCTCGTCCCTAGTGCCGAAGAGAGCCTTCGTAACTAACCCGTCGACGGCCGCAAATTCCGACGCGGCAGCATGCTTCTCAAACGCTTTGGAAAATTCCCAGAAGAACGCCGCGGTCTCGACCATTGCCCGGCCGTTGAGGACGGCGCTCAAGAAAATCGAATCGTTCCACGACAAGGCCGCGCCTTCAGCCAGGGAGATAAACCGGTGCGTCACCGCGTTTGAAAGCATCGCAACCTTCCACGCGATTTTTGATCGCCGGTATGGTTCTTCAATAATGTCGATGACGGCCAACCGGCGCTTAGCGAGCTGCTCGAGTCCAAAGTTCAGCTCGCCGATTTCGTCGCGGTGGGCACTCTCAACCATGGTGGAGTCGACGAGGATCACTTCCAGCTCCCTGTCAGGAACGCCAATGCCGCGTCAGGATGTAGCTTGAGCTGGGATACCGTCGGCGTCGGAGTGGTGATCATTGACTTGCTAGCGCTGTTGATAGGGCAGCAGATCACTTGGGCGGAAAAATGCGATATAATTCAACGCTATACGCAGAGGAGATGGCGGAAGGGGTGGGATTCGAACCCACGGTACCCTTGCGGGCACGCCGGTTTTCAAGACCGGTGCCTTAAACCACTCGGCCACCCTTCCGGATCAGTAATTTCAATGACTTAAGACATACTCCAAAAAGAACAGATGGCGAAACTGCCACCGGATTGCCACCCGACGCTCTCACGAAGCGCCCAAGGCCGCGTTGATCGCCGCTGCCGCCTTGCCGTCGTCTTTCCTAAACAAGTGGGCATAGATGCGCAACGTGATGTCGGGCTTGGCGTGCCCTAGGCGCTTGGAAATCGTGACGATATCCACGCCGGCATCGATGAGCTGCGAGGCGTGGGTGTGTCGCAGATTGTGGAACCCCATGTCCGGCTTAAAGTCGCTCCACGCCTTGGAATAGCGCTTCTGAGAGGGCAGGGCACCGTCAAGGCCGGCGAACAGCAATGCGTCGTCTAGAAGCTTTCCCAGCCCCATGGCCAGCCGAATTTCCAACTGCTCTTTCCGGAATTCGCGTAACGTTGCACCGCCGTAACGCGCTTGGCGCTCGCCGGCTGCACGGTGCCGCAGATCGCCGCGCTCACGGGACACAGCCTCAAGGACGTCGAGCGCATCCTGCAGGCGCACCATCTCGGCGGCAAATTTGAGTTGGCAGAGCAGGCGGCGGCTAAGCTCGAACAGCACGTTAACGAAAAATCACCGGCTAATTTGCGATGATTTTTCGGGCCGCAACATAGAGCACCCGCTGCCGGCGGCCGCGGCGCGCACAGTGCCACTCTATTTCTTCCGCGTCATATCCGCCGATCGCGCGCAGCTCGTCGCGGAGGTTGTCGGCAGCGTCCTGGCGGGCTTCCGCCATGCTTTTGGCGATGCCGCACCGGCGAAGCGTCGAGACGCGGGCGCGGAGAGCTGCTGGGCTCGCTTCGCGAGCGAACGCGGTCACAGCGGCTTCATACCGACGGCGCTCGGGCGCCCATTCCTGGCGGCTCGTTTCGTCAAGGAAGGTCGCGGCGGGCAGGGCAGGAACGGTGATGCTAGCAACGGCGAGGTTGATCATTCGGTATCCCCTTTTTCAAGAGCGAGCCATTTCGCTTGCTGTAAACATTAATCGTTCACTGCATTGCTGTCAACGGTTTTCATTGACAGTTGGTGCGAAATTTCTAAGATGCCGCCCGTGTATCGAGTACGGGAGTATCAAGGGTGAAAATCACTGGGGCGCAAATTCGCGCGGCACGCGGATTTTTGCACTGGTCGGTAGCTAAGCTAGCCGAGCGTGCGAACGTCGGAATTTCCACAATCCAAAAGATTGAAGATGTCGACGGTGACGCCGCGATCGAATCTAACCAGGCTTGGCGATCGGAAGCCCGCGCCGACGCGCTCCGGAAGATCGTCGCGACACTGGAAGCGGCCGGAATCACTTTCTTGCCGGCGAATGCTCAGGGAAACGGGATCCGCAGGCGGTCGGATTGACAATATATGATATTCAGATATTATGCCGGCGATGAAGGCTACCACGCCGATATTTGTCGACATCTTTCACCGGCTCTTGGGGATTCCGGTCTCCACAATCACGACCTATCTGCAGCGCCTGCGCGAGGACGAAAGCGTTTTTCGCCGCGGAAAACAGGGACTTGGTGCGATCGAGCCGTGGAGTGCCCCCCAAAAGTGAGACACGGGAAATTAGGGACAGTTCTCTAACGGAGAACGTATGCCCAACAAATCCCCCCGTGTTTTCAGCCGAGAGTTCAAGCTTGAGGCGGTTCGCCGCATTCTGGCGGGCGAGCGGATCAAGGCGCTTTCAGAAGAGCTGAAGGTGCTGCGCAAGGATCTCTAC
>NZ_PSRR01000490.1 GCF_004296405.1 Bradyrhizobium sp. Leo170 | reverse complement strand
GCTAGAGCGTGATGACTTTTCTTCGAATCGTCATCCCACTCTAGCTCTTTGTTTGAGCATGATCTTTTTCGGAAAACCGGTCTCCACTTTTCCGGATCATGCTCTAGTGGCGTCCAGCGGCGGTGGCCTTGCGCGGCGTTGCGGGCTTGCCGTGTGGGTTGTGATTGGGGCCGTGCCGGCCGTTCGCCGCCGTCGGCAACTCGACAGGCGTGTGGCGCTGCTCCTTGGCGTCGAACACGGTTACATGAAGCTTCGGATGTCGCTTCTTGATCTCGATCGCGGCCTTCTCGGCGGCCTCGTAGCTTTCGTGCTCGGACTTCAATTGCCGATCGACGGCGACATGAAAAGGCTTCGTGAGCGATGGCTTGACTGACTTTCGAGCCGAACCCGCGACGTTATTGGCCATCGACGTTCTTACCGGCCCGATTCGGGTCGAGAAACCTGCTTTCCGTGAGGGACCGCGTTGCTTGCTCCTGGGCATTGGTCGACCCTTCTCAAGAACATGCCGGCATCTACGGACGGACACCTTCGTTCAGCCCATTTTCCGCTGCCGGAGCGTTGAGCTTGGTCAATAACAACGCAAATCAGCTCCGGCGGTGCCTATCGGTCTGTCGGCATCAGGCGGACGGAACGTTTCGTTCCAGATCCTCCAACCATGCCGCAGCGCTGGCGTCGGAGGGAGCGCGCCAATCGCCGCGGGGCGACAGGGACCCTCCCGACGAAACCTTGGGGCCGTTTGGCATCGCGGAACGCTTGAACTGGCTGAACGCGAAAAACCGCCGCAGGAAGACCTCGAGCCAGCGCCTGATATCGGCAAGCTGATAGGCCTTGCGTCGGTCGGTTGGAAACGCAGCCGGCCATTCGCCCTTGGCGACCTCGTTCCAGGCATGCCAGGCGAGGAACGCGATCTTCGACGGCCGGAAGCCGAATCGAAGCGTATAGAACAGATTGAAGTCCTGTAGCTCATAGGGTCCGACGGCCGCTTCCGTGCTCTGCGGGGTCTCGCCGGCCTGAACAGGCACCAGTTCAGGCGAAATCTCCGAGGCCAGAATGGCGCGCAACGTCTTTGCGACTTCATCGTCGAATTGTCCTGTCGCGATGACCCAGCGGATCAAATGCTGGATCAACGTCTTCGGCACGCCGGCGTTGACGTTATAGTGCGCCATCTGGTCGCCGACACCATAGGTGCACCATCCGAGCGCCAGTTCGGAGAGGTCGCCGGTGCCGATGACGATCCCTCCGCGATAATTGGCGAGGCGGAAGAGATAGTCGGTGCGGAGCCCCGCCTGCACATTCTCGAAGGTGATGTCATAGACCGGCTCGCCGCGCCCCGCGGGATGATCGATGTCGCGGAGCATCTGCGTGGCGGCCGGGCGGATATCAAGCTCGCCGGCGCTCACCTGCAGCGCCTGCATCAAGGCCAGGGCATTGGCCTTGCTTTCGCTGCCGGTCGCAAAGCCCGGCAGCGTGTAGGCGAGAATGTTCGATCGCGGCAATCCGAGAAGATCGATCGCCTTGGCGGCAACGATCAAAGCGTGCGTGGAATCGAGCCCGCCCGACACGCCGATTACCACGCGCTTCGTGCCGATGGCCCGCAGCCGCTGCACCAGGCCCGCGACCTGAATGTTGTAGGCCTCGTAGCAATCCTGATTCAGGCGGCTCTGGTCGCTGGGCACGAATGGGAAGCGTTCGACCTTCCTCGCAAATCCGATGTCCGTCATCGGAGGCCGTAGCGAGTAGCCGATCTTCCGATAGGCGCCGGCACTCTTCTGCCTTCGATTGTCGTCGAAGGTGCTCATCAGGGAGCGTTCCTGACGCAGCAGGTCCAGATCGATGTCGGCGATCGTGATCTGTCCGTCCTGGCGGAAGCGCTCACCCTCCGCCAAAAGCACGCCGTTCTCGAAAATGGAGGTCTGGCCGTCCCAGGCCAGATCGGTGGTCGATTCCCCGATCCCGGCCGCGGCATAGACATAGGCGGCGAGGCAGCGCGCGGAGCAGGATCGCGACAGAAGATCACGCGACAGCGCCCGGCCGATCGTGATCGGACTGCCCGAGAGATTTGCAAGCACGGTCGCCCCGGCCAACGCGAGTTCCGATCCCGGCGTCACCGGGATCCACATGTCCTCGCAGATCTCCACGCCGATGGTCAGTCCCGGAACATCGTCCGCCGCAAAGAGCAGGTCGACGCCGAAGGGTGCGCGAACGTCGCCAATCGTGACCTCCAACCCGGTCAGTCCCGCGCCGGAGGCAAAGTGACGGGTTTCGTAAAACTCCCGGTAGGTCGGCAGGTACGTCTTGGGAACGACGCCGAGAATGCGGCCACGGTGAATGACAACAGCGCAATTGTAGATCCGTGCCCCATGACGCAGCGGCGCGCCGACGATCAGGACCGTCATCAGCTCGGTCGATGCGGTCCGAATCCGCTCCAACCCTCGCTCCACCGCATCCAGGAGCGGATCCTGCATGACCAGATCTTCGATCGCATAGCCGCACAGACACAGTTCGGGAAATACCGCTGTTGCCACCGACTGCCTGTGGCAAGCGTCGGCGGCCTCGATGATCGCGGTCGCGTTGGCGGCCGGATCGGCCACGCGGGACACCGTGACGCAGGCGGCGGCCCGGGCGAAGCCGTGGCGGTAGATCGAATGGAAACTCATATGGCTCGGCTCCGTCCGGCAAGATCCGGTTGCAAGACAACTCCCCGGTCGATGCCGCGCCGTCAAGTCATCTCAATTGGGTCCAGTCTATTCGAACACGGGGCGGTGCCAAGCAGATCTACCGATCGCCGCGAAACGTCGATTTGCCGTTTGGGTCAAGCCTCCCGGTAATCGAGCAGGATCAGCCCGACGAGGATGAATGCCACGGGCCAGATCCAGGAGGCGATCCGGCTTGCCCTGCCGTCGAGACGCAGCTCCAGCCAGCGGGCCCATCCGGCAAGGATGCCGCATAGCGCCAGCGGCGTGTGGCTCATCTCGATCAGGAGCTGGTCCTTGATATTGGCGATGGCATGGGAATGGGTGAGCAGCAGTGCGCCGCCGATCGCGGTGGTCAGCGGAAACACCAGCGCCGCTTTGCTCTTCCTGAGCCCGCCGACCTGCACGCGCCACTCGAACAGACCAAACACGACGATCAGCAGCACGAAGATGCGATGCTGTGCGATCTCCGGATCGCGCAGCGATTCGAAAAAGCCGAACTGTCCGAGCGGCCACGCCGCTTCGTCGGCACGGAAGAACAGAAACATGGCCATGGCAAGAAACAGCAGCGGCCAGTGCCTCGCCCACCGGCCCCAGCGAAAATGCTGGATCAGGGCGAGAAGGCCGATGAGGATGACGAAGATCCCCGCCCAATGGTGGTTGAATTCCGACCAGGCGACATCCGCCGCGTTGCGGGGCAGGATCGTGCCCTCGCCTGGGACATAGGCCAGCGGTGCCGTTGTCCGCTGCGCATCGGCCGCAGCAATTTTTCTCTGCAATTCCGCGACGGTGAGCTTGTCATAATCAGGGCTTGATAGGCGGATCGGGAATTGCGGCGTGAACCGCTCGACGATTTCGGACCAGCTCACCCGGTCCTGGGCCAGATCGACGCCCGGCGGCAGCGACGTCAGCGAGGCGGCGGCAAAGATCACAGCCGCGCCGATCCCGATCTCCACTTCGGCGAACCGCTTCAGCCGGATGATCGGCGTTGAAGCGTCGCGGCGCAACCGGTCGACGGTGAAGAAGTTGAAGGCGCCGAGGGCGAGCAGCATCAGCAGCAGACAGACCTTCGCGCTTGTCATGACGCCATAGGCGGTGCCGTAGATCGCTTCGAAGGAGCCGATATAGCCGATCGACATCACGATGCCGCCGACGAGGATGGCGCCCACCGAAGCCATCGACATCAGGGAATAGCGCCGCCCGATCAGCTTCCAGTCAACCGGATCTTGACAGAGGTTGAGCGCAATCAGGAAGCACGGCAGGCCCCCGATCCAGACCGCGGCACCGAGCATGTGCAGCCCCCCTGAGACGAGGTAGGGCCATCGCAGGTCGAGACGACTGGCTGCGTGAGTGACCGAAAGCTGCGCGATCAAGATCACGGCGGCGAGGCCGACAAGAAAGAGAAGCCGTGATGTTTTCCACGACGCTCTTGCGAGAAGAGCAATGAGGAAGGCGCAAGCGGCGATCACGAGGTCCGCTCGTACGAAACCGGCCCCGGCGGCCTCCGCCCACGAAAGCTCGAGCGTGCCGACAAGCGCGAGCGCGTTAAGTACGAGCGAGCAAAGCGTGAAGATGCCCAAGAGGAACGAGCTGATAAGAAGAAATGTCCGGCAACGGCTGCCAGTCTTGGCGCTCTCGACGGAAAGCCAGGGCTCGAGCGGTTGCAGCAGCACAAGCAGGAACGCAAGCGTGCCGAGCGTGAAAGTCTGGCTCGTGAGAATCAGCCCCCGCAGAACGACGGACAGGAAGCCGAAAATGTCGAGAAAGAGCGACACGGCTATCGCACGGTGAACGGAATATCGCCGCGCGTGATGTGCCCGTCGACGCTCAGCACCTGCCAGCGCAGACGCCAAGCACCAGGGCTGAGACCTTTTGCCTCGGCATCCAGGG
>NZ_PSRR01000489.1 GCF_004296405.1 Bradyrhizobium sp. Leo170 | reverse complement strand
CCGGCCGCAAACGAACATGGTCTGTGATGAGATACTTGCGATCCCCGTCTTTCAGGATTCCCTTTGACTGCAGCTTCTGGTCCACGAGCTCTCGCTCGAGCGCGTAGCCAGGCCGGCCACCTACCTTAAAGCCTAACCGCGAAAACCGGCATGCTCCCGCATGAACCTTGACCGACAATTCGCGACTATATTCAGCCGCCATCACTCTCTTCAAATTCTTGACGATGCTCGAGAGCATACTCCCATCATTGTCAAACTGCTCAGCGCAGTAGGCCACATTGATGCCCGCCTGCTTGCAGATGAACTCATAGTGGGCGCTCTCGTCGATATCCTGAAAGCGTCCCCATCGGCTGACATCATAGACCAGGAGATGGCCAAAATCCGTCTCGCCAGAGCGGACATCCTCGATCAGTTGAATTAAGGCCGGTCGATTCTTAATCCGAAGTCCGCTTTCTCCCTCGTCGGCATAGGTCCGAACAATCGTAAGGTCGTGGGCATGTGCGTAGGCCGCGATGACAGCCGCCTGATTCTCGATGGAATAGCGCTGCTTGTCTGTCGACATCCGGACATACTGAGCGGCCCGCGCGTGCTTTTGGACGGTTGCCAATTGGGTACTCCGGCGAACGACGAGTGCATTGATCATCGATCAAAGCTCCCGATTTGCCGGAGCGGCGACGTCATTCGGTCTCGCTCAGCTTACCCGACCCCTCGTATCCAACTCCCGTCTACTCGACGTTGCAAGAGGTAATATGTGCCCGACGGCGGCCGGCGAACGATCGTTGGCACGCGAACGTTTGCCTGGACTGGCCGGATGAACTTGGGGATGATCGTTCCCAAATGCTGCTCATCCCGCGGCTCGGTCTTGCGAGCGGACAACCAACGAACATACCATGGCAAGAGCAACTGGAGGCTGTGGAAATGTTCTTTTACACGAAACGAAAGGCGCACCTTTTTCTAGTATGCCTTGGGTTCGCCGCTCTGAACTGCGGCGTTGCGGATGCAGAACCGTCTTCAGCGGACATCGTCTTGCAAAAGATCGCGGCCCTGGAAGCTCGTGTAGCCACCCTAGAAGTTGAGAACCGCGCGTACAAGCGACAACTGGAGAATGCGCGGACGCCGGCTAAGCTCGTGATGGAGAAGCCTTCAAAGAAGCACAATCCCGTGCCGGATGCCATGGCGTCGGCTATGCCGTACAAGACAATCAAGGCCGATGGTCCAATTTCCGCCGGTTGGTCTGGAGCTTATTGGGGAGCGTCCGCTGGCGGCGGCGCCACTCGATCTGACGTCATCTCCGCAGAGCGAAACACGCAGGCCTTCTCTGGAAATCCATTCCCGTTCACGATCAGTGGCCTCGAAACCGTAGGCACCTCCTCAGCCAATAACGGCGGGGGATTGATCGATCTGTATGCTGGCTGGAATGTTCAAGTTTCGAAGGTCGTTCTAGGTGCCCAGCTTGAGGCAACTGCTTCAGAGCTCAATTTCAGCTCAACCGGGTCAAAGGCGTACACGTACTTCAGCGCCGCAGGTCCGACCGGACAGACGGCATTTGCCGATTTTAGGCCACAGGTGGCGGCTCGGTGGATGACGTCCGCGCTGTTGCGCGCGGGTGTTCTGTTAGATGACCAGACAATGATCTATGGCATTGGCGGCTGGACCGGCGCGCAATTCGAAGCTCGCAACGTTACCGACAATCCGTTCTATCAGCCGGTCGAGAGCTTCTGGGCGAACGGGTGGACCGCCGGTGGAGGCATAGAACGCAAGCTCGATTCCAACTGGAGCGTCAGAGCAGAATATCGATACACCGACTTCGGCGCGTTCAGAACAAACGATCATTTCTCGTTCACTGGTGGGCCGCCCCCGTCCACGCAAACGAGCGACCGGCAGACCCAATATAGCCAGTCGATGCACGCGGGTCGTGTCGGGTTCGCTTACGCCTTCAATCCACTGCAATAGCGCGAGCCGAGCTGGCACAGGATAGCGCAACATGACCCAGCTTAAGCACGCAGTGATCAAGGACAAGACGGCGATCAGGACAGCTCCATGATCCGTGCTCTATCAGTCGCCCTCGCCTTCTTGGCCATCACTCCAGCGATTTCGGAAACAGTCGACGTAAAATATCGTGGCGCCGTTGATCTCAAGCCATTCACCTGTACCGACACGCCGCGGAGCAGCTTCATCCAGCGCGTCTGCTACGACAAGGCTGAGAGCTACATGCTCATCAGCTTGCGCGGCAGCTACTACCACTATTGCGAGCTACCCGCCGCGACCTTCGATGCTTTCATGGCCGCATCATCGATGGGGCAGTTCTACAATCAAAAGATCAAAGGCTCGGGTTCTGATGGTCCCTACGACTGCAGAACGCATCGGGCGCCGCGATATTAGCAGGAGTGTCCTGTGCCAAAGAATATTGTCGTTTTCTCTGATGGAACCGGTCAGGATGGCGGTGCCCGCCCCGAACAGCGCATCAGCAATATCTATAAGATGTATCGGATCTCGCGCGATCATGCCGACACGGGGATCGATCCGTCGCACCAGGTAGTCTTCTACGACGCCGGCCTTGGCACCGATATCGGTGCGACCGCTCTCAGTGCACCAGTCCGCTTTGTGGAAAAGCTGCTCGGGTCCGTGACAGGCGCGGGCATTAAGCGAAACATTGCCGACTGTTACGAATTCATCATCAACCAATACGAGGACGGCGATAGGATCTTCCTGTTCGGCTTTAGTCGGGGCGCCTATACCGTCCGGAGCCTCGCCAATTTGCTGATGCTATGCGGTGTGCCGACCAAGACTCGCGCAGGCCCCTTGATGCGATTCAGGAAGTCCGTCCGAGACATCGCGTGGGAAGCAGTCGATACGGTGTTAGAGCATGGCGCTGGGCATCCACGCGCGGAATTCGAGGCAGAGCGGCTAGAATTAGCGCGGCGATTTCAAGAGAAATATGCTTCAGGTGACGGTTCCGATTCCAACGCGGCGCCCTACTTCATCGGCGTATTCGATACCGTGGCCGCGCTCGGTGCCAGTGGTTTCCGGCGCCGGCTGATTCAGGTCGGATTGACGGTCGGCGTCGCCGCGGCGGCATTCGTCGCCTCGTTAATTCCAGCGGCGCTCGTTGGAATATTAGCCGCAATCACGACCGGTGCGGGATTGCTCTGGGGGTTCATTGTCCCTGCTTGGTTTGTTACCCACATCTCGACGCTAACCGGGGTCATCTGGTTCTGGAAAAGACAGCGGGCGGCCAACCACAAGACGATCTACGACTTTCCGAACAAGGGCGATCCCCCGCGTTCGCACGACGCAGAGTGGAAGGGTGAAAACTTCGACCGATTGCTCAGCAAGCATGTGCGCTTTGCTCGATCAGCCAACGCCATCGACGAAACACGCAAAGACTTCAGACGCGTCGCCTGGGGCGGGACGGAAAGACCTTCGCACGAGCTTACGCCAGGCATCGATCGACTGATCCAACTATGGTTCGCAGGCAATCACTCCGACGTTGGCGGATCTTATCCGGAAACCGAAGCGCGGCTTTCAGATGCCGCACTTGCCTGGATGTGCCAGCAAGCCATTCGAGTACCGGACGGGCTGAAAACCGGACCGATCTACGTCGATGGTATCAAAATGCCTGGAACCGGAGATGCCGGTGCGGCCCTAAACATCTATCCACGGGCGGACGGCGTGCAGCACTGCGAGGTCGCCGGCATGCGCGATCTGCTTGACGATTATGCGGCCCGTTTTCCCAAATGGCGATGGTTGCAGCGCCGTGTCGGCAACATGAACTGGGAGATCGAAGTGCGCCAAATACAGCACGACGCACCCGTCCATCCAATTGTTTCAGAGCGCTTTGAGCTTGCTTCAGTTGCGCAGTGCGCAAACGTTGGTCCATACCGGCCTGAAGCCTTAAAGCAGCACGACGCGTTCAAGCATTTCTACCAGCAGTCAACGTAAACCGCAATCAACCCGCTTTTGCCGTTCAACATCAAATTGAACTGTCCGTTGATACACAATTTTCGCTAATGAAACCCCGAACATCGGTGGAAAGGACGTTCGCGTGCGCGCATTCGTAATTTTCTTCTTGTCTGTCATCGCGGTGGTCTTCGGCATTGCCGCATACGGCCAGATGGTCGTCGCCAATCGGCCGACGGAAAATCTCAGAGACGTTGCCGAGCGCAGGTGCGCGGTTGACCATGCTAGTAAGCGAGATCGCGACGACTGCGTGAGCATGCGCCTCAATGCGGCTGCACTGGAATTGATGGCGATGCAGCGCAAAGAAGCCATTCGAGACGCTTCGCGTTGATGCGTTTTCCATTGCTGTAACCGTGTGACCGTGTAACCGCTACTTTCCTAGGAGCCCCTAGAGCTATACGCCCCACAGGGAATCATCTTTTCTAGACTCCTCCTTAGAGAATTTACGGTTACAACGGTTACAGTAGTAGAAGACATTGAGATCATTGAGAAATTACTGTAACCGCCTCGTCGAAAAACGGTTACAGTAACGGTTACACTCGGCCGCGCGCTGGTGGTATCGGCGGCACGCCAACTGGACACGGCGGCATCGTTGTAACCGACGCCGTCCCATCGCTGGGGGG
>NZ_PSRR01000488.1 GCF_004296405.1 Bradyrhizobium sp. Leo170 | reverse complement strand
TTGGCATGTGACATAACGACGCGTTTGGATGTTGAGACCGAAAGTCCGTCACGTTCGAGAAATATTGGTAAAACACAAAAATCGTCTCGGCAGGCTTCATGCCCATTCTTGTAAAGCCCCGCACACTGGGTCTGTTGACCAAATGCGAGCGTCGTCCTCCAGGGGCGAGCCTCATCATTTCGGTCTTCGCGATGTTCGACCTCGCCAACCCGGGCGCCGATCGTCTGCTGGGCGAGCAGGAGCTTTGGGTGATGGCCGCGAAGGAGCTTCCACCCGGCACCCCTCTCGACATCGGCATGCCCAAGCCGCAAGCCGAGTTGCTCATCGCCGGACATGCCGCGGCGCCTGAGGGACGGCCGACCGAGCGCATGATGTTGGGCTGGACGCTCGGACCGATCCAGAAGCACCTTCTGGTGACGGGCGACCGCTATTGGCAGATGACCACCTCCGGATGGCGACCGACAGAAGTGCAACCATTCCAGCAAATGCCGCTCACGGGCCAACGCGCCTTTGGTGGGCCCGGCTACACGGCGAACCAGGTCGGCGCCGGCCATGAGGCTCTCCGCCGCAGCATGGCCGGCGAACTGGTGGCCCTGCCCAACGTCGAAAGCCCCGAGCATGCTATTCAGTTCATCGACGCGATCGCACCGCCCGCAACCTTCGGACCAATGGCGCTTGATAGCAATGAGCGCATACAGTATGCGGGAACCTATGATGCCACGTGGCTGCAATCAGTTGCCCCCGCTCTAGCGAGCGATGCCGATCCGCGCCTTTTTCTGTTCGCTCCGCCAGACCAGCGCTTGAGCGGCTTCATCTGCGGCGGAGAACCCTACGCGCTGCAGAACTTCTCCGCCGAGCATCCGTTGATCGAAGGCCGCCTGCCAACCTTTCGCGTGCGCTGCTTCATCGGCTGGCGCGATGCGATGCGTGGCGTCACGGAACTGCAGACGTACATCGATACCCTGTGGCTGTTCGCGGGAGCCCGCCGCGGCGTCATGATCTATCGCACCGCGATTGCCGTGCAGGAATTGGACGGCAGCGACGTTGGCGACATTATGGTCGCTTACGAGCAACAAGGCGAGCCAGCGCGGCCGTTCGATCATTATCTGAAT
This sequence comes from Bradyrhizobium sp. Leo170, assembly GCF_004296405.1. Lineage (GTDB taxonomy): Bacteria > Pseudomonadota > Alphaproteobacteria > Rhizobiales > Xanthobacteraceae > Bradyrhizobium. The sequence goes on along the minus strand of NZ_PSRR01000488.1, from coordinate 3,521 downwards.
GTCCGGCGGCTGCGGCTGGACCCGGCGAGCGCCCCACGCTATGCGTTTTCGGAACATCAAATTGCCCCTGAGATGTCGGCTGCCGAGCGCGAACGTCGCACAGCTCGGCGTCGGCATCTGGCCGAACAGCGCGCAACGCGACAGCTGGCCTCCATGCGCTGGGCGCTCGATCAGGAGTGCGCACGCATTGAGCTCCCGCCTTCGCTGCGTCCGAGGATCGAGATACCGTCGATCGAACCATCGGGCATTCCCGAATTGTTGCCGGAGGAATTCGAGAGCGGCGAGATCGAATTGTCCGCGATACTCGACGCGCTGGAGACGGTCCAGGCAACGGCAGAATCCGATGTCGACAGGCTTGACGCTCAATATCGACCGATACGTGGAGCCTATGAAAAGCTTGCTAGCGGAAACGCCGCATCGAGCGATATCGACGCCTTGCTTGCCGCAATCTCGGCCACGGACGCCGCGCAGTCGATGGACGCAAGCTTTGAGCAGGCCTCGCCATTCCCTCAGCTGCCGGATACTGATCCGGGCCTCATAAAGGATATCGAAGACAAGTTCGCTCGGGCGAAAGACTGGCGCGGCGATGTCCTTGGTACAGCAACGCAACCGCTCGACGAGCACAAACAATTCGAACTTGCGCATGCTCGTTTCTTTGACTTGGCGGCGGGAGGGCCGCTCGAGCCGATACGCAACGCGATATCGGACGACGCCTTTTTGCTTCCCGATATCCCTGAGCTGGACCTGACGGAAAAATCGCCGAGCGTCACGCCAGAGGCGCCGCAGCGCTTGACCATTGACGAGATACTGGCGCAGATCGACGCCTCCGATCCACCGCCTGACGCCGCCCAACGAGCGCGTACGGCACTCACCGATGCTGAAGCGGCGCTCAGAAGGGTCCTTCCTGCGCCACTGTCCGATGATCGCGCGCCGTTTGAGGCCTTGAGTGCACCCCATCAAGGGGCAAACAGTGACGAGCCCGGAGCAGGGATCGCCGCAGCGAAGACAGAAACTACGAAAGCGGTGACCGTCCTACGGACCGAGATCGACAAAGCGGAAGGTCAATTGGCAGCCGGCACGGCCGCGGCAAGGCTCGCCTCACCCAAGCCGCTCAAGCCTGAAACGGTGCTGGCGCCGGCTGTCGCACGCGCGCTGGGCGATCTGGTGGAAGAGGAGTTCCGACGCGGCGGCCTGGTTGCTGGTCGGGATCTCGCCGGCGCCGACCTCTCGGGGCGAAGGTTCGCGAACGCGGACTTCTCCGGCGCCTTCCTTGAAGGCGCGAAGCTGAACGGGAGCAACCTGGCCGGTGCGAAACTGATGAAAGCCGCACTGACCGGCGCAACGCTCATCAACGCTGATTTAAGCGCGACCGATCTCACCGAAGCCAATCTCGGTGAAGCCGACTGCCGTGGAACACGTTTCGCGGGCAGCCGGCTTGTGCGCACCAATCTTCTCGGCGCGCGCATGGTGGGCGCATGCTTCGACCACGCGCATCTTGGCGAGCTCCAGATTTTGCGGGTACCGATGATCGGGGCGACCCTCCGCTCTGCGCAAATACGTGAATGCTCCTTTATCAAAGCCGCGCTCGATAACACGGATTGGGGGGACACCGTCCTTCAGCGCGGACAATTCATGGATCTCTCGTTATCTCGTGCGAGCTTTGCTGGCGCGCGACTAGAGCAAACCTGCTTTCTCAAGGTGACAGCGGCCCTACTCGATCTCTCGAACGCGCGATTTGACCAAGTCAGCTTCATCGGCGACGTCGATCTGCGCGACGCCCGGTTCGGCCGCAGCAGCGCCGAGGCGCTCTCCTTTCAGACGGCCGACCTCAGTGGCGCCGACTTCACCATGGCTCGACTGAACGGTGCCTATTTCGGCAAGTCGACGCTGGCGCGCGCCACCTTCCGAATGACCTCGCTGAAACGCGCGGTCTTCACCGGCAACGATCTGCGCGGCAGCGACTTCTATGCGGCCAACCTGCTCGAGGCGCATCTCAACCAGGCCAACCTGGCCGGCGCCAGTCTGCGCGCTGCAAATCTCTATGGCGCAGACCTGATGGATGCTTCCTTGGTCGCGACCGATTTGAGCAACGCAAATATCGACCGCACCGTCCTGATGGTCACACGCCATGTCAATTGATCTCCTATTGCAGTCGATCGACCATCAGTTCCCCGTACGCGAAGCTAACCTCGATGGCGAGACGCTATCTGGACTACGCCTGAACGATGGCGTTGTGCTGAGTTCCTCTTTTCGCGGCAGCCAGTTCACGCATGCCCGCCTGACCGGCATGACGTTTCAGGACTGCGATTTCAGCGGCGCTTCCTTCGCCGATGCTTACCTTGACAAATGCATATTTGTCGATTGCCACGCTGGCGGATCCGACTGGCGGCGGGCGCGCTTGACCCACTCGACGTTCATGACATCAGATTTCAGCCATAGCGACTTCGGCGAGACGCGGCTGAGCCAGACGACAGCGATGCGTTGCGTGTTGGCCCGGACGATTCTGAGCAAGGCCACTCTCTCTCAAAGCGCTCTCATGGATTGCGACCTCGCCAATGTCGTGCTCGACAACGCCACGCTGACGAACGCCGCTATAACCCAGGCCGATTTGCGTAGTGCACAGCTCACGGGACTGCGCTGCGACACAATCCATTTCTCCGAATGCGATCTGTCGGAGCGGGATCTCTCCGGGCTGATGCTCGCGCGAGCGAACCTGAGCGGTGCCAAGCTGCGAGGAGCAAACCTATCCGGAACAGACCTGTCCGGTTCGATATTGACGGGCGCGAGCCTCGTGGGTGCCGACCTCTCCGGCGCGATCGCCCCGAACACACTGTTCGTCAGGGCTGACCTGCGAACCGCAAAATTGCGCAATGCCAATTTGACGCAATCCATCTTCGCCGAAGCGTGTCTGGACGGTTGCGATCTTTCCGGCACTCAATTGGGAACAGCCGTTTTCACACGTGCATCGGCCAGGTGGGCCTCGTTTGCCGGCGCCGATATGTCCTACGCGCTGATGCACCACGCCATGGTCGATGGCAGCGACTTTTCCGGCTCGCGATTTCTGCGCACTGACTTTCACTGCGCGTCGACCGAAGGCAGTCGGTTCGTGACTCAGCGTGGGAGTGTCTTAAACACTGTGCCGGAACGCGCCGTCGCCGAACTCTATGATCCAAGCCGCGTCATCCCTCTCTATGGAGCGAGCTAAACAAATGAGCTTTGTCAATTCAAGTGGCCCGATGTCGGCGGAAGATCAAGCGTTTCCCGACGTCTGCAACACACCATCCGGACTCGCCGTTGTGTCCACCCCCTATCCAAACGTCGCTATGAACACGACGGCTATTCCTACGCAGTCTCGGTGCCTGATCATGTGTATGCCTGCACACAACATGACGACCGAGCGGGCGACATCGATGGGTGATAGCCCAGGTGTGGCCCTCGGCGTCATCTCTGGCCTTGTCATGGGTCCGGGCCGCGCCAAAGCGGGATCGGACAATTTGTCAATCGGTGGGTCACCGGCAACC
>NZ_PSRR01000487.1 GCF_004296405.1 Bradyrhizobium sp. Leo170 | reverse complement strand
CCTTCGCCGGGACGACCACCTAACTACTTCTTCCGGACTACTTCTTCGCCGGCGGTGCCATCTTGGAGTCGGACGGCTTGGCGGCCGGGGCCGTTGCGTCCGGCTTGGTGTCGCTCTTGGCGGTCTCTTCCGGCTTGTCCATGCGCTCGATCTTGGCGGCCTCGCGCAGCTTGGCGACATAGTCGGCCTGCGCCTTGCGGGTCACATAGGTCTCGATCTGGCTCTTGACCTGATCGAAGGGCGGCGCGGTGCGGTTGCGCTTTTCCTCGACCTTGATGATGTGCCAGCCGAACTGCGACTTCACGGGATCGGAGATCTTGCCCGGCTCGAGCGAAAAGGCGACGGCGGAGAATTCCGGCACCATCTGCTCCTTGGTGAAGAAGCCGAGATCGCCGCCATCGGAGGCGCCGGGATCCTTGGACTTCTTCTTGGCGAGCTCGGCGAAATCGGCGCCCTTCGCGAGCTCGGCCTTGATCGCCTTGGCCTCGTCCTCGGTCTCGACCAGGATGTGGCGGGCATGCACTTCCTGTTCGCCGGTGATCTGCTTGGAGGCCTCCTCATAGACCTTCTTCATGGCGTCGTCGGTGGTCGCGGCTTTGCCCTCGCTGGCAAGCAGGCTATCCATCAGGAGCCGGTTGCGGGTGAAGGCGATACGCTTCTTGAACTCGTCAGTATTGTCGACCTTCTTGTCCTCGGCGGCCTTGGACACGATCTTCATGTCGATCAGGAAGGCCAGGAGGTTATCCTTCCGCGTCGCCGGGTCCATCTGCTGCAGGCTCGGCCCGAGTTCCTCTTCGGCGATCGCCAGGTCGCTCTGGCGGATCTCCTGCCCGTTGACCTTGGCAAGCACCGGGTTGGCATCCTCGGCGCGGACCGGCAGGCCAAAGGCGAGAACGGCAGCGATCGAGCCGGCCACGGCCAGTGACGCAAGGCCGACACGCAAGCCGGGTTTCATTTCCGCGAACGAGGTGGTCATGCAAAATCCTTAACTTGTCTCGAACAGGGGGAACTTCTCTTGAGCGGGGCGGACACTCGCCCAATCAAGCCGCCTTGGCAACGCGAAAAGTCTGACAAAATGATGAATTCCTTGACATCCTGCCGAGCGTTGACAACCCCCGGAGCGGGCCATATCTCATGGCCCATCGTGTCAATGGCGATAGCGCTCATTTTGCTTACGTTTTTGGCCGTTGAACCTTGGATTGCTTGCTTCCCACTTAATTGGCGGATCGGGCCCCAGGTTGGGGCCGTTGCCGGGGCGCGTCACGGTGAGTTGATAGACGATCGGCTGCCCCACGCTCCGGTTGCAACGCAGAAGAACAGGAACTACGCATGATCGGCGCGCTCGCCCGCAAATTGTTCGGCTCCGCCAACGACCGGCGGGTGAAGGGATACCAGTCCCGCGTCAACGCCATCAACGCATTGGAGCCCGAGGTCGCAAAGCTTTCGGACGAGGCGTTGAAGGCCCGCACCGCCGAATTCCGGCAGGAGCTGGCGAACGGCAAGACGCTCGACGACCTTCTGGTTCCGGCGTTCGCCACCGTCCGCGAGGCAGCCAAGCGCACCCTCGGCCAGCGCCATTTCGATGTGCAGCTGATCGGCGGCATGGTGCTGCATGAGGGCGACATCGCCGAGATGAAGACCGGCGAAGGCAAGACGCTGGTGGCAACACTCGCGGTCTATCTCAACGCGCTCGCCGGCAAGGGCGTCCACGTCGTCACCGTCAACGATTACCTCGCCCGCCGTGACTCCGGCTGGATGGGCCAGATCTATTCCTTCCTCGGGATGAGCACCGGCGTGATCGTCCACGGGCTCGACGATGCCGAGCGCAAGACGGCCTATGCTTGCGATATCACCTACGGCACCAATAACGAATACGGTTTCGACTACCTCCGCGACAACATGAAGTACCGCCTGGAGGACATGGTCCAGCGCGGGCACTATTACGCCATCGTCGACGAAGTCGACTCGATCCTGATCGACGAGGCGCGGACGCCGCTGATCATCTCCGGCCCGCTCGACGACCGCTCGGATTTCTACAACACCATCGACACGTTCTTTCCCCAGCTCGACAAGACGGACTACGACGTCGACGAGAAGCAGCGCACGGTGACGCTGACCGAAGGCGGCATGGAAAAGCTCGAAGGGTTGCTGCGCGATGCCGGCCAGCTCAAGGGCGAGTCGCTCTACGACGTCGAGAACGTCTCGGTCGTCCACCACGTCAACCAGGCGCTGCGCGCACATACGCTGTTCACCCGCGACAAGGACTACATCGTCCGCGACGGCGAGGTTGTCATCATCGACGAGTTCACCGGACGCATGATGCCGGGCCGCCGCTACTCGGAAGGCCTGCACCAGGCGCTGGAAGCCAAAGAGCACGTCCAGGTCCAGCCGGAGAACCAGACGCTCGCATCCATCACCTTCCAGAACTATTTCCGGATGTACGAGAAGCTGGCAGGCATGACCGGCACGGCCGCGACCGAGGCCGACGAATTGTTCGACATCTACAAGCTCGAGGTCCTGGAGATCCCGACCAACCTGCCGGTGGCGCGCCTCGACGAGGACGACGAGGTCTATCGCACGCAGAACGAAAAATACGCAGCGATCCTCGCCGAGATCGAACGCGCCAACAAGCGACTGCAGCCGGTCCTGGTCGGCACCGCCTCGATCGAGAAGTCGGAAGTGCTGGCCGAGTACCTGCGCAAGCACGGCTACAAGCAGATCGACTTCAGCAATCACGGCGCGCTCGACAAGCTCTATGCCGCTGCGCGCGCCGGCAAGCCGGCGAAACTGTTCGCGGTCTTGAACGCGCGTTTCCACGAGCAGGAAGCCTATATCGTCGCCGAAGCCGGCGTGCCCGGCGCGATCACGATCGCGACCAACATGGCCGGCCGCGGTACCGACATCAAGCTCGGCGGTTCGCTCGACATGCGGATCCAGCAGGAGACGGCCGCCATCGCCGATGAAGCCGAGAAGGCGAAGAAGATCGAGCAGATCAAGGCCGACATCGAGCGCTTCCGCGAGATCGTCTTGAAGGCCGAGGAGGTCGTCGAGGTCGAGCCCGCCAAGGGCAGCAAGCCGGCGAAGACGGTGACCAAGCCAGGCGGCCTCTACATCATCGGCTCCGAACGGCATGAATCCCGCCGCATCGACAACCAGCTCCGCGGCCGCTCCGGCCGCCAGGGCGACCCCGGCCGCTCGAAATTCTTCCTGTCGCTGGAAGACGATCTGATGCGCATCTTCGGGTCCGACCGGCTCGACAGCATGCTGACCCGGCTCGGCCTGAAAGAGGGCGAGGCGATCATCCATCCCTGGATCAACAAGGCGCTGGAAAAGGCGCAGCAGAAGGTCGAAGCGCGCAACTTCGACATCCGCAAGAACCTGCTCAAATTCGACAACGTCCAGAACGACCAGCGCAAGGTGATCTTCGATCAGCGCGTCGAACTGATGAAGGACGAGAGTGTCGCCGAGACCGTCACCGACATGCGCCACGCCTTCATCGAGGATCTGGTGGCCAAGCACATCCCCGAGCACGCCTATGCCGAGCAGTGGGATGCGGCGGGGCTGAAGGACGAATTGAAGCGCGTGCTTGATGTCGACCTGCCGGTCGACGAATGGGCCAAGGAAGAGGGCATCGCCGACGAGGAATTGCTGGCGCGGATCGAGAAGCATGTCGACGAGCGCATGGCGGCCAAGGTCGCGCAATGGGGTCCCGACGTGATGCGCTACGTCGAGAAGACGATCCTGTTGCAGACGCTCGACCATCTCTGGCGCGAGCACCTGATCATGCTCGATCATCTGCGCCAGGTGATCGGCCTGCGCGGCTATGGCCAGCGCGATCCGCTGCAGGAGTACAAGACGGAAGCCTTCAACCTCTTCCAGGAGATGAGCTCGCATCTGCGCGAGGCCGTCACCGCGCAATTGATGCGGGTCGAGATCATCCCGCCGGAGGAGCAGCAGCCGGTGCTGCCGGCGATGGAAGTGCACAAGCTCGATCCCAACACCGGCGAGGACGAGATGTCCTTCGCCAACGCCTCGCTGGTGCCGAAGGCCGCCCCCTCCGACCGCGATCCCAACAACCCCGCCACCTGGGGCAAGGTCGGCCGCAACGAGGATTGCCCCTGCGGAAGCGGCAAGAAGTACAAGCACTGCCACGGCAGGTACGCGTGAGATGAGCTGCCCGTAAGCGGGCAGGGTACTCCTCTCCGTCATTGCGAGCCAACGGGTCGCGCGAACGCGCGCCCGACGACAGGCTCCGCGAAGCAATCCATAGCGCCGCAAGTGGAGACGTGGATTGCTTCGCGGAGCCTGTCATCGGGCGGCGCTACCGCGCCGACCCGGTGGCTCGCAATGACGATGTGGCTACTTCGGGCGCGACAAATCAACCCGACGGGCAAATCAGCAAAAGTCTGTCCAGCCCTCGCGCAAAAAACATTCCACTTCCGTCGTCGGGCAAATCAGTGATTTAACTCCGCGCGTCTCACGGCGGATGAGGGGCGGGTCGCGATCGTCACGAACGTTGCGGTGAGATGCGGTGGACGAGAGTGTCACGACTGACGAGCGTGGCGCTCACGGACGGCGAAGTCGTGTGGTCCTGGCGCCCCGACGCTGGCGCTAAGTCCTGGGGGATGGAAACATCCC
>NZ_PSRR01000486.1 GCF_004296405.1 Bradyrhizobium sp. Leo170 | reverse complement strand
TACGGTCCTCATAGGCGACTTTCGCCGCCGCCTGCATCAAAATCCCGCGCCAAGTCCCTTCAGTCTCCACTTGGTCGCCTGATCCCAATTCTTGCCCAGCCTGTTCGCTTCACCCGGGCTACGATCGAATCCATCACCACCCCGCACTGATGCCGCCGTCCACCGTGTAGATCACGCCCGACGTATAACCCGCGCGGTCGGACGCGAGGAAAGCCATGAGGTCGGCGATCTCGCGCGCGTGGGCGGGGCGGCCGAGCGGCAGGCTCTTCTGGAATTCCTTGTAGCGGTTCTCGTCGCCGAACTGATGTTTGGCGCGGGTCTTGAGCAGCGTGACATGACGGTCGGTGCCGACGGGACCGGGATTGATGCCGACGACGCGGATATTGTCGGCGAGACTCTTGCCGCCGAGCGCGCGGGTCAGCGCCATCAGCGCGGCGTTGCCGGCGCTTCCGGCGATGTAGTTGGCATCGAACTTCTCGCCGGCGGCGCCGATGTCATTGATGATCACGCCACCGCCGCGGGCCTTCATCTGCGCGTAGATCGCGCGGGTGAGGTTGATATAGCCGAACACCTTGAGTTCCCAGGCGTGCCGCCAGGTCGCCTCATCGATCTTGTCGATCGAGCCGCCGGGGATATCGCCGGCGTTGTTGACGAGGATGTCGATATCGGCAGCCTCTCTTGCCAATCGCGTCAGATCCTCCGGCTTGCGCAGGTCGACGACGGATGTGGCGGCATCGATCTGGTGGACCGAGCGCAGGCGGTCGGCCAGCGCCTTCAACTGGTCGCCGCTGCGGGCGGCCAGCAGCAGATGGCAGCCTTCCTCGGCAAAGGCCTCGGCGGCGGCCGCGCCGATGCCCTTGGAGGCGCCGGTGATCAAGACGCGCTTGCCGCGCAGATGCAGGTCCATGGCAATACTCGCTGTGCTGGAGAGGATTGGAAAAAGTCGGCGAAATTGGTAGGCGGCAGGTGGGACGGCGGTCAACATTGCACTGCAGCGTTGCGCCAAGGCGAAGTTTGGTCCATTGCAGGGCTCGAGAATAGACGGCGCCTCAAGCCGGGCAAATCACAAGGGTGTTCTTCATGGCCAACGCAAAGAAACAGTATCGGATCGCGGTCATTCCCGGCGACGGCATCGGCAAGGAAGTCATGCCCGAAGGCTTGCGCGTGCTCGAGGCCGCCGCGAAGAAACATGGCGTTGCCGTGCAGTTCGACCATTTCGATTTCGCCTCTTACGACTATTACGCGAAGCACGGCCAGATGATGCCTGACGATTGGAAGGAGAAGATCGGCAAGCACGACGCGATCTATTTCGGCGCGGTCGGCTGGCCGGCCAAGATTCCGGATCATGTCTCGCTGTGGGGCTCGCTGATCAAGTTCCGGCGTGAGTTCGACCAATACGTCAACCTGCGCCCGGTGCGGCTGATGCCGGGCGTGCCGTCGCCGCTCGCGAACCGCAAGCCCGGCGATATCGACTTCTGGGTGGTGCGCGAGAACACCGAAGGCGAATACTCATCGGTCGGCGGCCGGATGTTCCCGGACACCGAGCGCGAGTTCGTGACGCAGCAGACGGTGATGACGCGCATCGGCGTCGACCGCATCCTGAAATTCGCCTTCGATCTGGCGCAGTCGCGGCCGAAGAAGCATCTGACTTCGGCGACCAAGTCGAACGGCATCTCCATCACCATGCCCTATTGGGACGAGCGCGTGGAGGCGATGGCCAAGACCTATCCGTCGGTGAAGTGGGACAAGTACCACATCGACATCCTGACCGCGAACTTCGTGCTGCATCCGGACTGGTTCGACGTCGTGGTCGGCTCCAATTTGTTCGGGGATATCCTCTCCGATCTCGGCCCGGCCTGCACCGGCACCATCGGCATTGCGCCGTCGGGCAATATCAATCCGGAAGGCGATTTCCCGTCGGTGTTCGAGCCGGTGCACGGCTCGGCGCCCGATATCGCAGGGCAGGGCATCGCCAATCCGATCGGCATGATCTGGTCGGGCGCGATGATGATGGAGCATCTCGGCGAGAAGCAGGCGGCGGATGCGGTGGTCGGCGCGATCGAGCGCACGCTTGCCGAACGCACGCTCCGCACCCGCGACCTCGGCGGCAATGCCGACACGGAGACTTGCGGCAAGGCGGTCGCTGAGATGGTGGATTGAGCTGGCTCCTCATGGTGAGGAGGCGCGTCTTCGCGCCGTCTCGAACCATGAGGCCCCGATCTCGCCTGCGGCCCATCCTTCGAGACGCCGCTGTGCGGCTCCTCAGGATGAGGGCGGAGTGTGCGGGAGCCTCGTAGGGTGGGCAAAGCGAAGCGTGCCCACCGTCAAGAGCGTCGCAAGGAATGGTGGGCACGCTTCGCTTTGCCCACCCTACGACTTCACGATGCGCCGGCAATGCTCCCACGCTGCTTGCAGGAGGTTCTCGCTGGCCTCCGGCGTGCGGAAGGCGGAATGCGCCGAGAGCGTCACGTTCGGCAGTTTCGTCAGCGGATGATCGGCGGGCAGCGGCTCGACGGTGAAGACATCGAGGCCGGCGTGGCGGATGTGGCCTGACTTCAGCGCATCGATCATCGCGGCTTCGTCGACGATGGCGGCGCGGGCGGTGTTGACGAAGATGACGCCCGGCTTCATCGCGGCGATGCGCTCGCGGGTGATGAAGCCCCTCGTGTCGTCGTTGAGCAGAAGATGCAGCGACACGACATGGCTCTGCGCGAGCAGCGTGTCGAGATCGACGAAGTCGACGCCCGGATAGCTCTTCGGCGAGCGGTTCCAGGCGATCACGCGCATTCCCGATCCGAGCGCGATGCGTGCGACTTCAGCCGCGATGCCACCGAAGCCGATCAGGCCGAGCGTCTTGCCGGTGAGCTGCATGCCGTCCTCACGCAGCCAATTGCCGGCGCGCATCTCGCGGTCCATCTGTGCCAGCACGCGCGCGGAGGCCCACATCAGCGCAACAGCGGATTCCGCCACGGCGGTGTCGCCATAGCCCTTGATCAGATGCACGGAGATGCCGAGCTCGGCGAGCTCCTCCGGATTCATGTAGCTGCGCGCGCCGGTGCCGAGGAACACAACGTGCTTGAGCCCGGTGCATTGCTTCGCGATGTCGGTCGGCAGCGCGGTGTGGTCGATGACGGCGATCTCGGCGCCGTCGAGCACTTTTGGCAGTTGGTCGGAAGTGACGTCCGGATCGCGGTGCACGCGCACCTCGGGGTCGCCGGGTTTTTCCAGCCGCTCGAAGATCACCGCAAGCGATTCATTGGCGTCGACAAAAACCCCGCGCACAGCACTTCTCCGTCTTGCTTGGTGGACCGATCAGGACGCGACGCCGGCGAGCGCCAGCACTGTATGCATCAGCACGTTGGCGCCGGCGGCGCAATCGGGTTGGGTTGCGTCCTCGAGCTCGTTGTGGCTGATGCCGTCCTTGCAGGGCACGAACACCATTGCCGCCGGCATCACCGCGTTGAGGTTGCAGGCGTCGTGGCCGGCGCCCGAGGTGATGCGCCGGTGCGAATAGCCGAGTTGCTTCGCGGCGTTCTCGACGGCATCGACCAGCTTGGGATCGAAATGCGTCGGCGGCTTGCGCCAGACCAGGTCGAGCGTGACCTCGACCTTGCGTCGCGCCGCGATCTCGGCAATGGCTGCGCGCAGGTCCTTGTCCAGCGCGTCCATGATGGCGGCATCGGCGCTGCGGCAGTCGAGGGTGAAGGCGATCTCGCCGGGAATGACGTTGCGCGAGGGATTTGCGATCACGGCTTCACCGATGGTGCCGACCGCGTTCGGCCCGTGCTTCCTGGCGATGCTCTCCATTGCCAGCACGATCTCCGACAACGTCGCCAGCGCGTCGCGTCGCAGCGGCATCGGCGTCGAGCCGGCATGGCTCTCGAAGCCGGTGATCTTGCCGTCGTACCACAAGACGCCCTGGCCGGAATCGACCACGCCGATGGTCTTGTTCTCGGCTTCCAGGATCGGGCCCTGCTCGATATGCAACTCGACGAAGCCCGAGAATTTTTGCGTGCCGACCGGCGTCGTGCCGCGATAACCGATGCTGTCAAGCGCCTCGCCGACCGTGACGCCCTCGGCATCCCTGCGCGACAGGATGTCGTCAGTGGTGAAATCGCCGACATAGGCGGCGGAGGCCATCATTGCCGGTGCGAAGCGCGAGCCCTCTTCATTGGTCCAGTTGCAGATGCAGATCGGCATCTCGGTCTCGATGCCGGCATCGTTGAGCGTGCGCACGACTTCGAGCGCGGCCAGAGTGCCAAGTACGCCGTCATATTTGCCGCCGGTCGGCTGGGTGTCGAGATGCGAGCCGAGCCCGATCGGCGGCTTCGACATGTCGCGGCCCTTGCGCAGGCCGAACATCGAGCCGAGCGCGTCGACGTGAACCTCCAAGCCTGCGTCCTCGCAGGCCTTGCGGAACCAGTCGCGCACCTGCTTATCCTCGGCGCTCAAGGTCAGCCGCCGCACGCCGCCTTTCGGCGTCGCGCCGAATTTGGCGGTTTCGTGAATCGTGCCCCAGAGGCGGGCGGAATCGATCTGCAGGTTGGATGCGGCTCGGCTCATGCGCTTGTTACCTTTTCGCAGTCATTCCGGGGCGCCCGAAGGGCGAACCCGGAATCTCGAGATTCCGGGTTCGATGCTAAC
>NZ_PSRR01000485.1 GCF_004296405.1 Bradyrhizobium sp. Leo170 | reverse complement strand
CCGGGCCGAAGAACGGCAGGCGCATCGCGCTGATCGGCGGCGGCCCCGCTTCGCTCACGGTGGCGCGCGACCTTGCCCCGCTCGGCTATCACTGCACCGTGTTCGACCAGGATCCCAAAGCCGGCGGCATGATGCGGACGCAGATCCCGAAATTCCGCCTGCCGGATTCGGTGATCGACGAGGAAACCGACTACATCCTGGGCCTCGGCATCGAGTTCAAGGGCGGCCACCGCATCGACAGCCTGAAGCAACTGCTGTCCGAAAACTACGACGCGATCTTCGTCGGCTCCGGTGCGCCGCGCGGCCGCGAGCTCGACATCCCCGGCCGCAAGGAAGCAGCCGCCAACATCCATATCGGCATTGACTGGCTGTCCTCAGTGTCGTTCGGCCATGTCGAGAAAATCGGCCGCCGCGTGATCGTGCTCGGCGGCGGCAACACCGCGATGGATTGCTGCCGCACCGCGCGCCGGCTCGGCGGGGCGGACGTGAAGGTGATCGTCCGCTCCGGCTTCGACGAGATGAAGGCCTCCCCCTGGGAGAAGGAAGACGCGCTCCACGAGGACATCCCGATCCTCAATTACATGGTGCCGATCGCTTTCACCCACGACAACGGCAAGCTCACCGGCGTCACCTTCCAGAAGGTGAAGGCCGAATACGATGCCAAGGGCCGGCGCAATTTGGTGCCGTCGGGCGAGCCGGACGAGACCGTGGTCTGCGACGACGTGCTGGTCGCGGTCGGCCAGGAAAACGCCTTCCCCTGGATCGAGGCCGATTGCGGCATCGAATTCGACAAATGGCACATGCCGAAGGTCGATCCGAAGACCTTCGCGTCGACCAATCCGAAAGTGTTCTTCGGCGGCGACGCTGCATTCGGCCCGAAGAACATCATCTGGGCGGTGGCGCATGGCCATGACGCCGCGCTGTCGATCCATAAGATGCTGTCCGGCGAGGACATCAACGAGCGCCCGCTGCCGGAGGTGCACATCTCTTCGCAGAAGATGGGCATTCACGAGTGGAGCTATGACAACGACATCTCCACCGACAAGCGCTTCAAGGTGCCGCATCGCGACAAGGTGATCGCGCTGAAGGACATCCGCGCCGAAGTCGAGCTCGGCTACGACCTCAAGCTCGCACTCGGCGAGGCCGAGCGCTGCCTGAACTGCGACGTGCAGACAGTGTTCACCGCGCCGCTCTGCATCGAATGCGACGCCTGCGTCGACATCTGCCCGATGGATTGCATCACCTTCACCGAGAACGGCGAGGAGGATGATCTGCGGCAGCGGCTGAAAGCGCCCTCACCGCATCACGACCAGGCGCTCTATGTCGCCGACGGCTTGAAGACCGGCCGCATCATGGCGAAGGACGAAGACGTCTGCCTGCATTGCGGGCTGTGCGCCGAGCGCTGCCCGACCGGCGCCTGGGACATGCAGAAATACCTCATCGATATGGTTCACGCGGGATCAACATGTCAGTCCAAAGCCCGATCAGCAGCGTAAACGACTTCGTCGTCCGCTTCGCCAACGTCAACGGCTCGGGTTCGGCGAGCGCCAACGAACTGTTCGCGCGCGCGATCCTGCGCCACGGCGTGCCGGTCTCACCACGCAACATCTTCCCTTCCAACATCCAGGGCCTGCCGACCTGGTATGAGGTGCGGGTGACTGAAGCCGGCCATCTCGGCGCCCGCGGCGGCGTCGACATGATGGTGGCGATGAACCCGCAGACCTGGGACAAGGATGTCGCCTCGATCGAGCCCGGCGGCTATCTGTTCTACGATTCCACCAAGCCGATGCCGTCGTCGAAATTCCGCGCCGACATCACCGTGATCGGCGTCCCGCTGACCGCGATCACCAACTCGACCTACACCGATCCGCGCCAGCGCCAACTGTTCAAGAACATCATCTATCTCGGCGCGCTGTCCGCGCTGCTCGACATGGATCCGAAGCTGATCGAGCAACTGATCGGCGAGCAGTACAAAGGCAAGGAGAAGCTGCTCTCCTCCAACGTCCATGCGCTGCATCTCGGCCGCGACTGGGCGCTGCAGAACCTAAAATGCCCGATCGGGCTCAGGGTCAAGAAGGCCGACAAGGTCGGTGACCGAATCTTCCTGGAAGGCAACAGTGCCGCCGCGCTCGGCGCGGTCTATGGCGGCGCCACGGTCTGCGCGTGGTACCCGATCACGCCGTCATCCTCACTCGCCGAAGCCTTCACCAACCACTGCAAGAAGCTGCGGCACGATCCGGAAACCGGCGAGGCGAAATACGCGATCGTGCAGGCCGAGGACGAGCTCGCTTCGATCGGCATCGTGATCGGCGCCTCCTGGAACGGCGCGCGCGCCTTCACCACGACCTCCGGCCCCGGCATCTCCTTGATGACGGAATTCATCGGCCTGTCCTACTTCGCCGAGATTCCAGCCGTGATCATGAACGTGCAGCGCGCCGGTCCTTCGACCGGCATGCCGACGCGCACCCAGCAATGCGACATCATCGCCTGCGCCTATGCTTCGCATGGCGACACCAAGCATGTGCTGCTGTTCCCGGAAGATCCGGCAGAGGCCTTCGAGTTTGCCGCGACCTCCTTCGATCTCGCCGAGCGGCTGCAGACCGTGATCTTCGTGATGCTCGATCTCGATATTGGCATGAACCATCGGCTGTGCCGGCCGCTCCGCTGGGACGATGCGCGGCAGTATGATCGCGGCAAGGTGATGACCAGGGAGATGCTGGAAGAAGGCCGCGATTTCGGCCGCTATCTCGACGTCGACGGCGACGGCATCCCGTACCGCACCTATCCCGGCGCGCATCCGACCAAGGGTTCGTACTTCACCCGCGGCACCTCGCGCGACCGCTATGCGCGCTATTCGGAGGAAGGCCCGGTCTACGCCGACAACATGCAGCGACTGGTGCGCAAGTTCGAGACCGCGCAGGACCTGGTGCCGCGGCCGTTGCAGGCCAACGCGGCCAAGCCAACCAAATATGGCGTGATCTATTTCGGCTCGACCGCGCCGGCGATGGACGAGGCGATCGAGATCCTGGACGCGCGCGGCCACCATCTGGACCGGCTGCGCATCCGCGCCTTCCCGTTCCACTCCAGCGTCGCGAGCTTCATCGCCGACCACGATTTCGTTTACGTCGTCGAGCAGAACCGCGACGCGCAGCTCCGGCAATTGATCGTCAACGAGAACGGCATCGACCCGGTGCGGCTGGTGCCGATCCTGCATTATGACGGCACGCCGATCACCGCACGCTTCATCGCGAATGCGATCGGCGACCACCAGGACCATCTCAAGGTGACCCCTCTGCGCAAGGCCGTGTCATGACCTATGTTTTGATTTCTCCGGCGTCATGCCCGGGCTTGTCCCGGGCATCCACGACTTCCTTTTTCCCGGTCACGACGTGGATGGCCGGGTCAAGCCCGGCCATGACGAGGCAGGGACCGCAGGTGCTGTCATGACCTACATTGCAAAGCCGAAATTCCATCATCCCGGCCTCAAGAAGAACGAGCTCGGCTATACCCACCGCGACTACGAGGGCAAGATCTCGACCTTGTGCGCCGGCTGCGGCCATGACTCAATCACCGCCTCCATCATCGAAGCCTGCTACGAGCTCTCGATCGAGCCGCACCGCGTGGCGAAGATCTCCGGCATCGGCTGCTCATCGAAGACGCCGGACTATTTCCTCGGCAATTCGCACGGCTTCAATTCGGTGCATGGCCGCATGCCGTCGGTCCTGACCGGCGCCAATCTCGCCAACCGCGACCTGATCTATCTCGGCGTTTCCGGCGACGGCGATAGCGCCTCGATCGGCTTCGGCCAGTTCGCGCATTCGATCCGCCGCGGCGTCAACATGACCTATATCGTCGAGAACAACGGCGTCTACGGCCTGACCAAGGGCCAGTTCTCGGCCACCGCCGACCGCGGCTCGAAATCGAAGAAGGGCGTGGTCAATACCGACAACGCCATCGACCTGGTCGCGATCGCGCTGCAGCTCGGGGCCACCTTCGTGGCGCGCAGCTTCTCCGGCGACAAGAGCCAGCTCGTGCCGCTGATCGCGGCCGCGATCCAGCACAAGGGCGCGTCGTTCATCGACGTCATCAGCCCCTGCATCGCCTTCAACAATCACGCCGGCTCGACCAAGAGTTTCGACTATGTCCGCGAGCACAACGACGCCGTGAACCGGCTCGACGTGCTGGTCGGCCGCGAGCCGATCCATGTCGACTATGCGCCCGGCACCGTGCAGGTGGTGGAGCAGCACGACGGCTCGAGGATCGCGCTGCGCAAGCTCGACGCCGATTACGATCCGCATGACCGGCTGGGCGCGATGACCTTCCTGCAGAAACACGCCGCCAAAGGCCAGATCGTCACCGGGCTGTTGTACGTCGATCCGGAAGCCGAGGATCTGCACGCCCATCTCAACACGGTGGACACCCCGCTCAATACGCTCGACGCCAAGGCGCTCTGCCCGGGCTCCGCCGCGCTGGACAAGATCAACGCCAGCCTGCGCTGAGTGCCGTAGCCCGGGTGGAGCGGAACGCGCAACCCGGGGCATCTGTATCCGCGTTTACCGGCGGTCCCGGCTTACGCTTGCGCTTCACCCGGGCTACGGATCCGTAGGGTGGGCAAAGCGCAGCGTGCCCACCTTTTCTTGCACCGAATGTGGATGGTGGGCACGCTGCGCTTTG
>NZ_PSRR01000484.1 GCF_004296405.1 Bradyrhizobium sp. Leo170 | reverse complement strand
CAAGGCGGCAGGCAGCCTCACCCACTGCAGCACGCCGGCGAGCAGGAGTGAGGCTGCGAACAGCACCGCCCAGCGGACGGTGACCGGCAGCGGTTGGAGCGGGAGATAGGCTTGCGGCTCGTTCACCGCTGCAGCTCGATCTCGGCCGCTTTTGCCACGCGGCCAAGCCGCGGGAAAATGTGCTCGAAGGCAAAGGCATGCATGTCGGCCGAACGACTGGCGCTCGCGTCTTCCGCCAGCACGACCTCATAGCCATGCTCATGCGCGGAACGCGCGGTGGATTCGACGCCCATATTGGTAGCGATGCCACCAATCACCACGGTGGTCACGCCGCGCCGGCGGAGCTGCAGATCGAGCTCCGTGCCGTAGAATGCGCCCCATTGCCGCTTGGTGATCCTGATATCCGACGGTTCAGCGAGGCCATCGGCCAGCTCCGACCAGCCCTCGGGAAAGCCGCCGGGCGGCGCTTGCATCGGTTGGTCGACCGGCGCCTTCAGCGCGTCGCTGAAGTCGGGCGAGAAGGCGACGTTGACGAGGACGACGGGCGCCTTGGCCGCGCGGAAGTGCCGGGCCAGCTCCTGTCCCCGGGCAAGGACGGCCGCACCGGAATGGGGCTCGGTCGGCAGGCCGACGATGCCTTTTTGAAGGTCGATCAGGATCAATGCCGTGGTCGCAGCGGGCAGGATGAGCATGGGATGTCCTTTCGCCAGATGGCAGCCTCCCCACCCGTTGCCGGGCGCGTGGGGAGCCGTTAAATACTTGAGGGAAAGCTCAAGCACGCACCACTCTATTTGAGGATATCCTCAACTTTGTCAAGTCAGGACCGCAAACCGCTCCAGCCGCAGCGCGAGGTCGGCCGTCAGCGCGTCGCCGAGCTCATGCATGCTGCGGCCGAGGTGATTCAGGAACGGGGCTTCGAGGCCGCGACCATGGCGGAGATCGCGGCACGGGCGGACGCCAAGATCGGCTCGCTCTATCGCTTCTTTCCGAACAAGGACGCTGTCGCCGACGCCTTGATGCAGCACTATGCCGAGGTGCTGCGGGCGGAATACGACGCGATCCTCGCCCGCGCCGCCGACGCCAGTCCGGAGCAACTGGCCGACATCCTCATCGATCTCCTGGCCAAGCTCTATCCGCAGATCCGCGCAGTCACCGCGTTCTTGGATTCCCGCACCGACTGGACCGAGATCCGCCTTCGCTTCCGCAGCCAGACACTCGCCGGGATCAAGACAGCGCTGAAGCGTTGCGCGCCCGGCCTCGACGAGCACGAGGCCGAGGACATCGCCGCGGTCGTGCTCAACAACATGAAGACGATGGTCGGCATGACCATGAAGGACGCGCCAACGACCCCCGGCGCGCCCGAGCAGCTAAGATTGATGAACCGCCTCTATCTCGCCGCCAGGCTCGCGCCCGGCAGGCCGGCTGGATAGCCGTATCGGCTGCGAACAGCGGATGCATCGGAAGGCGGATCGTTGCCGCTTTCGTGAAAAACAGTGCGCATTTTGGGAAGCCTACTGCGGCCAACTTCTGCATTGCCGGCCGCGCTCGTGTTGCTCGAACACACGGTCGGAGCGGAGGATATCCGATGCGACTTGCTCTTTGCTTGGGCGTGCTGATCATGCTGTGCGCCGCCGCCGACGCGGCGACGGTGCGCCGCGTCAGACATCCCGAGCGGCACTTTCGTCTCGAACAGCCCGTTGTCCCGCCCCCACCCAAAGGATTCGCCGTGCCCGGCTGGACCGACGAGGAGACGCGACAATGGATCGACGGCGCCTCCGGCCCCAAAGGTTAGTGAACAGGGCTAGTGAACACGTGCCTGGCACGCCGCAGTAGCCAAGCTCCGCGCGGAATGTTACGCGACAATGATGGCGGCGGTCCCTGATGCACAGGTGAGCACAAGCAAGACAGGAAAGCTCGGCTTCCTGCCTCGCCTTGAATCGCTGCGCGGCATCGCAGCCGTCTCGGTCGTCGGCTATCACATGACGAGCCAGTTCACCGACACCTACGTCACGGGCATGGCGCCGGTCGTGATGTTCTTCGTGCTCAGCGGTTTCGTGCTGGCGCGCTCGCTGCAGAACAATCCGAACCCGATCACGTTTCTGCGACATCGCCTGTTCCGGCTCTTCCCCGCGGCGATCGCGGTGGTCGCTCTGCTGACGCTACTGCACCATCAATACGGCTTCTATGTCGGCTACGAGGGGAAATTCGATCCGCTCAACGTCGTGCTCAACGCGATCATGGTCCGCCATGACATCAACGGCGTGATGTGGTCGATGACGGTCGAGTGCTTCGCGACGCCGGTCATCCTGCTGTCGGTCTGGATTTTCCAGCGCTTCGGCCCGCAGCCGCTCATGGTGTCGATCGCAGTCCTGTTCGGGCTCTCCTTCTGGGGGGCCTATGTGCATTTGCTTGGGGGCATTTCCAACCTCGCGCCGCTCTACGCCTTCGTCGCCGGCGTTCTTCTGCAGATGCAGGGCGAGCGGACGGCCGAGAGCCTCCGCACGGCCGCTGCCTGGATCCTGTCGATCGCGGCCATCGCCTTGTTCTGCTTCTGCGGATCACAGAAACAAACCGCGCCGATCATCGCGCTGGAAACCCTGAGCTCCTCGCTGCTCGTGCTGCTGGTCGCCTTTCGAAGCTCGATCGGCCTCTTTGCCGTTCTCGATCTCCGTCCGGTCCGTTTCTACGGCCGTATCTCTTACAGCTTCTATCTGCTTCACCCGATCGGCATGTGGCTCGCCGCCCGGCTGCTCGATGCGAGGGGACTGCCGGTCCTGCTCGCGATATCAGTGATGACGATTGTAGCGGTCGCGCTGACGACGCCGATGGCCTGGCTCTCCTGGCGCTATATCGAGAAACCCTTCATTGCCCTGGGCCGGCGGCTGGCCACGAAACAGCCCTCGCCGGCGAGCGCGATCGAACCTAGACAGCAGCAATTGCTGTCGCTCGCTCCGACCTCAGGGAAGGATCTCGAGTGAGGCGATCTTGTCGCCATCGAGCCCGAAGAAGTATCTGAGATCGATCGGACTACCGGGAAAGTCGCCGACTACATGCGCTGTGACGACGATCTTCCCGTCGCGTTCCTCTACAGCGAACGGCTCGCTCGTATAGTTGTATTTGGTCGATGCATCGGCCTTCCATTGCGCGATGGCCGCGCGCCCCTCGTGCTTGCGCCCTTCATCCTTCACGACGCCGCGTTCGCTGAAGCATTGCGCGATGGCATCGCCATCGCGGCTGTCGGCGGCAAAGTAAGCGGCAACTGGGCCCGGCAGATCGAGAGACATCGGATTTCCTTTCCTTTGCGCGTCGGGAGCGACGCGGTCGTGGATCGCGATTGCGTAGCCGGAAAGGTGTTTGTAGCTTCGCCAAACCGCAAGAACGCACGAAAAGGTAAGGTACTGACTTTTGGGTAAGGTTGAGTACACAGCCGCGAGCGCCGCCGAGGGCGTGGAGAAGGCGTTCAGGATGCTGGATGGCCGGTGGAAGCTCGTGATCCTCTTCCACCTGTTTAGCGGCAAATTGCTGCGCTTCTCTGACCTCGAGCGGGCGATCCCGGGGATCTCGCAGAAGATGCTGATCCAGCAACTGCGCCAGATGGAGAATGACGGCATCGTGCGTCGCATCGTCCATCACCAGGTGCCGCCGAAGGTCGAATACGGCCTGACCGATTGGGGACAATCCTTGTGTCCGGCGCTCGATGGGCTGCTCACCTGGGCCGAGCAGCGCCCGCCTGCGCCACCGCTAGACGCTGGTAGAAATGAATGAGGATATCTGGACGGCCCGGAGCAGAACGCCCCAGTTGTTCGGGTGCACCCCGTCGTGGGTGAGAGCCCGATAGTTGGTTTTGCTGACCCCTCCTGAGTTGAAGAGATCAAGACATGGGACGCGGTTTATTTCCGCTACGCGCAGCATTGCGCCGATGTAATCGCGAAGAAAATATCCGAGCTTGTTCGGATGTACATCGCTGTCGCGATCGTCTTGGGTTGGCAACCACCAGGGCGTGATGAGAAAGATCCGCGCCGTCGGGCAAGAATTCCGCAGGAGCCTGATCGAATGATTGAGCGCCCCTTTGAAGGTGTCGCTGCCGACATCATCGTCCGATCCGATCGGGCGGTCATAGCGGAAGTCGTTGGCGCCGTACTCCAGGGCAATGTGGGTGACGCTCGGAAGGTTCATCGCTCGCAGGTTACCAAGGGACGAGTCACGGACCGGTTCTCCGGTTCGTTTTTGTGCAGACCAATCGCCCGAGGAAATCGCGTCGGCGATCGCGTAAAGTGAAACAGGGTTGAGCGACGGCAATTTATGTTGACCGGCGGACGAACCCGGAAAGGCGCCATTGATGGCGAACATTCCAAGCCGCTCACCTATGAGGCTTGGTGTGGCTCCGCCATGGGTTGAGCCGGTGCCCGCGCTGATGCTGGTCCCGAGCTGAAGATAACAGCCGCCGCGCATGGTATTCCGGCTGCCAGCCCAAAAGGCTGTGCCCAAACCTACCGCGCCTATTCCGAATGTCTTAAGAAAAGCCCGCCGCTCCATAGGCCGGCTCTCTATCATCCATAACCGGCTCGGGGCAACCGCGCCCCTCACTCTCCGTCATTGCGAGCGCAGCGAAGCAATGACGATGTGGATGCAACGGGTGCGACAAATCAACCCGTCGGGCAAATCACCAAAAGTCTGTCCATCCCTCGCG
>NZ_PSRR01000483.1 GCF_004296405.1 Bradyrhizobium sp. Leo170 | reverse complement strand
CGTTCTTACGGGGAGAGGGTTGGGGTGAGGGGCTGCCTCCGCAAGTACGGTCAGAGATGAGCTCGTGGAGGCTCCCCCTCACCCGAAATTCAAGCGGAGCCTGTTATCGGGCGGCGCTTCGCGCCGACCCGTTGGCTTGAATTTCGACCTCCCCCCGCAAGGGGGCGAGGTGAATCCGAGCCATTGCCCTATTCAAGAAAAGCATCACACCTGCACAACTACATCGTCGTATGATGCGGCTTGAACAGGCGGCCCTTTTCCGTCGCCAGCACCACTGCGAGCGCCGCCAGCGCGCAGAGGAAGAAGCCGGTCGAGAACGGCAGCAGCGTGCCGTCGTAGCTCTGGCCGATCACGATGCCGATGCCGATGGCGAGCAGCGTCGTGATCGATCCGTACAGCGACGAGGCGGTTCCGGCGATATGGCCCTGCGGCTCCATCGCCAGCGCGGTGAAGTTGGCGATCATCAGCCCGAACGTGAACATCATCAATGCCGCCAGCGTCATCAACAGCGACAGCGGCAACATCTGCAGCCTGGCCGCCACCAGCATCGTGGCGGCAACGAGGACGAAGGCGACCAGCCCGCCGTGCGAGATTACGCGCATGCCGAGCCGCCCGACAAAGCGGGAGTTGAGAAAGCCCGCAATCGCGATGCCCGCCGCGATCGAAGCGAATGCCAGCGGAAAGTAATGCCCGAGCTGGTAGATGTCGGTGAAGAGCTGCTGCGAGGTGAAGACGAAGGCGAACAATGCCCCCTGTATGCCGCCGGCCGCCAGCGCATAGCCCAGCGTCTGGCGATTGGTGAGCGTCTGCCTGAAGGCGCCGAGCACGTCGCGGATCGCGAGCGACTTGCGCAATTCCGCCGGCAGCGTTTCGGGCATGCGCAGCGCGCTCCAGGCCAGTGCGATCACGCCGTACAGCATCAACGCAACGAAAATGCCGCGCCACTGCGTCAGCAGCAGCACCGCCTGGCCGAACGATGGCGCAACCACGGGCACCGCGATGAAGACCATCATCGCGAGCGACATCACGCTTGCCATGCGCCTTCCGGCGTAGCAGTCGCGCACGATCGAGGTGGCGATCACGCGCGTCGCCGACGTGCCGAGGCCCTGCAGCGCACGCGCCAGCAGCAGCGTCTCGAAAGATGTCGCCGCGATCGCAAGCAGGCTTGCGACACCATAGACGGCCATGCCACCGAGCAGCACCGGACGGCGGCCGAAGCGATCCGACAACGGCCCCATCACGAACTGTCCGACGCCGAAGCCGAACAGGAAGATCGACAGCACCATCTGCGGATGGTTGGCGTCGGCAATGTTGAATGCGGCGCCGATGCTCGGCAGCGCCGGCAGCATCATGTCCATGGCCAGCGGGTTCAGCGCCATGATCGATGCGATCGCAACTACGAATTCTGGGAAGCCCATCGGGCGGTGGCCTGACGATACCCAGGCCTCGGCATTAATTTCAGACACGTGGCATCCTTTTGCGGAGGCGCAATCTAGCCATCGTGCTGCAATGCACAATCCCGTGTTTCGGAATGGGGGACCGGCGGTTCCAGACGGGTTAGGCAACACGGCGCGCTTTTAGGCAGCCGTGACTTGCCGAATTCCGGAATATGGACACCGAGTCGCCAATCTCTCCGCTTTGCCCTGTGAAACTTGCGTGTCACCATCATATCGAGGTCAGAGCATGATCCGGAAAAGTGGAAACCGGTTTTCCCTCGCGACAAACGCGAAGCGTTTGCGCGGAGATCATGCGCAAACAAAGAGCTAAAGCGGGATGACGATTCGAAGAAAAGTCATCGCGCTTTAGGGATCGAGGAGGTCCGCGATGCGATGGTGCATCTCGATCGCAGCGGTGCTGGCCGCCGGCATGCTCGCCGGCGCCGCGGGCGCTGCGGCGCCTGGTCAGCCACCGGCACTTGCCGACCGGCAGGGCGCGCCTTCCGTGGATATCGAGCTTATCATTGCGGCCGACGTCTCCTATTCCATGGATACGGACGAGCTCACGGTGCAGCGCGAGGGTTATGCTGAGGCCATCGTTTCCAGGGAATTCCTGCAGGCGCTGAAGGGAGGCCCGAACGGAAAGATTGCCTTGACCTACTTCGAATGGTCGGCGTTCGGCGACCAACGGGTGATCATTCCCTGGCGGGTGATCGACGGCCCCGAGACGGCTGACGCAGTCGCCAGCGAAATCATGCAGGCGCCGATCCGGCGCGGGTCGCGCACCTCAATTTCGGGCGCCATCCTGTTCGGGACGCCGCTCTTCGACGAGGACCCTAGCCGCGGCTTTCGGCGTGTCATCGACATTTCCGGCGACGGCCCCAACAACAACGGACCACCTGTCACGCCCGTTCGCGACCAGGCGCTGGCGAAAGGCATCGTCATCAACGGCCTGCCGATCATGATCAAGGAGCCGTCCCATTCAATGATGGATATCGATAATCTCGATTGGTACTACGAGGATTGCGTCATCGGCGGGCCCGGCTCCTTCGTCGTGGCAATCAAGGATCGCGAACGATTCAAGGAAGCCATTCGCACCAAACTGGTACTCGAAGTGGCCGGACGTGATCCCGAGCACAAGGTCGTTCCCGCCGCCGGGAAGGAACCAAGGATCAATTGCCAGATCGGCGAAAAGCTCTGGGAGGACCGTTGGGGACGCTAGAGCATGATCCGATCAGGCTGAATCTTCACCTCTCCCGCTTGCTTGCGGGACCCCGTAAGCGGGAGAGGGAGCGCAGCTTCTCCGCTTTTCAGCCGAGACGAAGGCGGCGTTCGCCAAAGGCGTAGAGCTGCCGCCAGAGCAGGCGATTGAACAGCGTCACCATCACGCACATGACGGCGATGCCGAGCACGACCCGCGGAAAATCGCCGGCTTCGGTCGCTCGCGCGATATAGGAGCCGAGTCCGATGGCGGTCAGATGGGTGTCGCCCCAGCTTGCGACTTCGGCGACGATCGAAGCGTTCCACGACCCGCCCGAGGCGGTGACCGCTCCGGTGACGTAGTAGGGGAAAATGCCGGGCAGGATCACCTTCACCCACCAGCGCCATCCCTTCAGGTGGAAGCTGCCGGCGGCTTCCCGCAAATCGCTCGGAAAGGCGGCGGCGCCTGCGATCACGTTGAACAGGATGTACCACTGGGTGCCGAGGATCATCAGCGGGCTGAGCCAGATGTTCGGGTTCAATCCGAAATGCACGATCAGCACGACAAACACCGGAAAGGCGAGGTTGGCCGGGAACGCCGCCAGGAACTGCGCGAGCGGCTGCATGCGCTCGGCGAGTTTCGGCCGCAGGCCGATCCAGACGCCGATCGGCACCCATATCAGCGTCGCCAGCGCAATCAGCACGACCACGCGTGCGAGCGTGACCAGTCCGTATCCGACCGCGGCGGTCACGTCCGACCAGCCGAGCGTGGCGGAGAGATATTGATAGATCTTCCAGGCGGCGTAGCTCGTCACGACGGCGACCACCGCCACCCATACGCCGTCGACGAGGCGCGAGGGCTGGCTGCTGTTGGCGCGCGGCCGCAGCACCGCGGGCACGCCGATGCGCAGCGTCGAAATGCCCTTGTTCGCGGCGCCGAGCGGATAGGTCAGCGCGCGCAGCGCGCGCGTGCGCCTGAAGAGATCGAGCATCCAGGACGTCGGCGGCTCGCCGGAGGCAGTCTGCTCAAAGCGGAACTTGTCGGCCCAGGCCACGATCGGACGAAACAGGAGCTGGTCGTAGGCGATGATGACGAGAAGCATGGTCGCCAGCGCATAGACGATCGCCGGCAGGTTCTGCTCTTGAATGGCCAGCGCGACATAGGAGCCGACGCCGGGCAAGGTGACCGTCGTGTTGCCCACGGTGATCGCCTCCGATGCCACCACGAAGAACCAGCCGCCGGACATCGACATCATCGCGTTCCAGATCAAGCCCGGCATCGCGAAGGGCACATCCAGCCGCCAGAACCGCTGCCAGCCGGACAGGTGAAAGCTCTGCGTCGCCTCCTCGAGATCCTTCGGCACGCTGCGCAGCGACTGGTACATGCTGAAGGTCATGTTCCAGGCCTGGCTGGTGAAGATCGCGAAGACGCAGGCCAGCTCGGCGCCCAGCACCTGCCCCGGAAACAGGTTCATGAAGAACACGACCGTGAAGGTCAGGAAGCCGAGGATCGGCACCGACTGCAGGATGTCGAGCAGCGGGATCAGCACGATCTCCGCGCGCCGGCTCTTGGCGGCGAGCGTGGCATAGATGAAGGTGAAGACGGTCGAGCAAATGATCGCCAGCAGCATCCGCAGCGTGGTCCGCAGCGCGTAGAGCGGAAGATTGCGCGGATCGAGCGTAACAGGCGTATGCTCGAGCTCCGACAGCGGCTCAATCGTCTGATGGCCGCCATAGACGATCAGCACCAGGACGCCGATCAAAAGCAGCAGCGCCACGAGATCCCAGACATTGGGCCGGAGCGAGTTTTGCCCGAGGACAGCGCTGCGAATATCCTGAAACGTCATGAACCACCTCTGGTCAGAACTCGGCGTGCAGGCGGCCCGAGTGGATCGAGACCGGATCGCGATCGGCGTTATAGGCAGGGTTCACGACGAACCGATAGTCGGGGCCGGTCGTGAGCTGCCCGAGCCGCGCGCAGAGTCACGTTTGGGCGAATTTTATGAATTATTTCAAGGTGATTTGTGCCGTCCAGTGCTTCGCACGAAAATATTCCGCTTAACCCGTCGGGCAAATCAGCACTATGACTCCGCGCGTCTCACGGC
>NZ_PSRR01000482.1 GCF_004296405.1 Bradyrhizobium sp. Leo170 | reverse complement strand
CCACTAGTCCTTTTGCGGTTGCCGTTTTCCCCGTCGGGCTTTCACTTGCTGCCCCATCGATTGCCGAGCCCGCTGATGCAGCGCTCCCTGCACGGCCGCAAATGGGGTTCGCCATCCGCCTTTTACGAAAAGCCATAGCGGTGGATGTTGTAAGCGCGCTCTCTCTTGTCCCCAGGGACAAATTCCTTGTCGTCGGGAGTGTAGAACGCCCCTTTGATATCCAGCAACGGACCAACCGGTGCCCATCTCCAATTGCCACCCGGCCTATTGGTCGCCCACCGCCTTACGACCAGCTTCGGTCCTGCGTTGAAGTTTGGGTTCTTCCCTTCATAAGCCCATGCTTTCACAGACGCGGCATCCAAAGATCGAGCTACGAGTGCCATGTCTCCACGCGCCAGCGTCGCAGGCCCGAAGATGTCGCTATTGTCGGCGACGAACAGCAACAGCTTTTCTCGAAGCAAAGCGATCATTGATGCCGTTGCGGCATTGCCCTCCGTTTCGCTTTGCCAGTAACGACCGCGAACGCCATCGCGACCGTTGTAGAAGAGGTCCGATAGGCGCGGCTCTTCGGCGACGCTGATCGTAAACCAAGCACGCCAAGTCGTGTCTACCGGCGCATCGGGGTTTGGCGTTCTCAAGGGATCGACGCAACCAGTGTTGACGACGGCGACATCGGCGATCCGTTTTGCTATTTCGTCGAACGGCATGTCACGGTCCAGATAGGCTCGCCGTTGATCGTCGAACTCAGCGAAACTCCACTCGTCCGATGATGGGAATGTCGTCATCGTTAATGCTCGTACTTGCTGCCCACGTTGGCCACGCATTGCGGACGCCCGGTGCCGAGCCAATCCACCTATGGCGCGGGTGACGTGAACTAGGCGATAATGGCCCGGACGAGCCAGCAAGACGCAACACCAACTCCTCGGTCGCACGATCGGCGTTTTCGGGAGTAGTGACGTCAATCAGTGATATGCCCTGTCTTTGAGAGGCCTCGGCAAACGCTTGGTTTTCGCGCAGCGAGCGTTCTGCGAATTTTTCGATTGCGGCTTTCGTCTGTTCGTCCTGCTCCGAATAGCGGCTCTCGGTCATGATGCGTTCGCGCAGGATGCGATCTTCCACCTGGAAACACACAACCAGAGCATCGCCGATCTCCCAGTCAGCCACGTATTCGGGCCGAAGCGCCGCACCTTCAAATATGAAGCTTTCGCCCGCTTGGCGTACTGTCCTGATCTTCTCCCGAATGACCGGCCGCATGTTCTCGTGATGCACCCGGAGGAACCAATGAATTGTGTCGTTCGATAGACGAAGATAATATTCCATAATAGCGCCGGGCACCCCGGTCCAAGGTCGACCTGGATGACGCCCTAACATGTCGGTCGAAATCACTGGCCAGCCGGTGGCACCGCCAATCCGATGCGCACAGGTCGACTTCCCAATATGGGAGGTCCCGATCAGGAATAAGCTCTTCGGCTGGGATGTCATTGAATTGTTGCCACTATCGTCACGAGGTCAGAGGTCTGCTGCCGCCGGGAGCGTGATCTAATTTGCCCTTTAGAGGGGCCCGCACCTGCGTTGCGCCCCAATTGAGGGAGCGGCCCGCAGCTGATCGAAGCACAAGGCGCTGGACCGGCCGCCCAGTCTTGGTCTCGACCAGCAGAGAATGCGGCTGGGCGTGACGATAGAGGTGTTCTTCGCCCCACTGGCGCAGCGCGACGATAACCAGGAAGAGCCCGCGCCCTTTCTCGGTCAGCACATACTCCTGATAGGCCGAGCCGTCAGAGGCCGGTGCTGTGGTCAGGATGCCCCGCGCAATCAGTTCGCGTAGCCGTGTCGCTAGCATACCTTTGGCGATACCAAGATTGGTTTGAATCTCGCTGAAACGTCGAAGGTCATCGAACACGTCGCGGATGATGAGGAGTGACCACCAATCGCCGATTACATCGAGGGCCCGGGCAACCGGGCAATCCGCTCCTGTCAGGTTGATGCGCTTCACCATGGCCGATCGTACCCTCATCTCCGTCTGGTTCTAACTTAGAACTAGAACGGCCGTCCGTCTAGTGGTCTTATTATAAGACCAATCGAAGGAGCGGCCCGATGGATATGAAGAGCCCCACCGCATTGGATGACACCGCTGCGCAATTCGACAGTGACGCAGGGTCGCTGACGATGGCCACGACCATCGTGTGCGCGATCGCGTGCGGTCTCTCGGTTGCGAATATTTATTATGCCCAACCGCTCCTTGACGCTATGTCGCGTGACTTTGCGATCGCGCCGGCGACAATCGGCCTCGTCATCACGGTAACGCAGGTCGGCTACGCAGTCGGTCTGATCTTCATTGTCCCCCTGGGGGATCTGATTGCGCCTCGCCGGCTGGTGGTCGGACAGACAGCCCTATCGGCAGTCGCGCTCGCGATTGTAGGGACCGCCCGCACGGAAAGCGTCCTGTTCGCGGGGATGATAACGGTGGGCTTGCTCGCTGTCGTGGTTCAAGTTCTCGTCGTCTTTGCAGCTAACCTGGCTGCGCCTTGCAAGCGCGGTCAGACTGTCGGCACAATCACAAGCGGGGTTGTCGTCGGGATCCTGGCCTCCCGCTTCACCTCTGGCCTCCTGGCCGATCTCGGAGGCTGGCGGAGCGTGTATCTGACCTCGGCGGCTCTGAGCGCCGCGTTGGCGTTGATCCTGTTCAGCGTTCTTCCACGGAGCACTGCCGTGTCCAACGCCAACAGCTATCTCGGCACCCTACGCTCGATTCCCAAACTCTTTGTTCACGATCCGGTTCTGCGTGTTCGCGGTGCTTTGGCCCTGCTGATCTTTGCCACCTTCAGCACGCTTTGGACGGCGCTCGTGTTACCGCTGAGTACCAAGCCGTTCGGCTTCTCCCACACAGAGATAGGCGCGTTCGGTCTTGCCGGCGTCGCTGGCGCATTGGCGGCAAGCGGTGCCGGGAGGTTGGCGGATCGTGGTCTAGAACATTGGACCACCGGCATTGCACTCGCCCTGCTGCTCAGTTCGTGGGCGCTGATCGCAATGCTCCCGGTTTCGATACCCGCCCTGATTGGCGGCGTGATCCTGCTCGATCTCGCCGTGCAGGCCGTTCACGTCACGAACCAGAGCATCATTTTCTCTGCGTATCCGCAGGCCCGCAGCCGCCTGGTTGGCGGCTACATGGCGTTCTATTCGGCCGGAAGCGCTCTGGGTGCCATCGCTTCTACAACAGCGTTCGCTTATACTGGATGGCGCGGCGTATCAGGGCTGGGCGCTTTCTTCAGCGCAACCGCCCTGATAGTTTGGGCCTGCGCTCGCCACGATGCATCACTACGAAACAGTCGCTCCTACTCACACTAATTGAAACTTGAGTGGCACGGCGGCAAATGTCGAGGGTGGCTCTAGCAGAGCGGTGACACGTCAGCGTGCATCCATCGATTGGACTCTCGGCCGGAAGGTCTTGCGCGACGATCGGACGGACCGCGCATCCATGGTGCGATTGAGGTATCGAGAAAATGAATCGTTTGGCCCTGATCGATTCATAAAAATCATTGGACCTCACTTCCGCAGGAAGCGAGAATCCGGGCATGCCGAACCTCGAGCCAAGTCCGCTTCACCTTCGCCGCATCGACGCCACCCGCAACATGCGGCGGTTTTACTTGCTTTCGATCCAGCCAACTTTGTTCGGCGAGGTCTCGCTGATCCGCAACTGGGGCCGGATCGGCACGACCGGCCAGACGATGGTGCAGACTTTTGATGCCAGCGCGGAAGCGGGCGAAGCATTCGGACGGCTGGAGCGCGCCAAGCGCAGGCGCGGATACGCCTCTTACTGAGGAGAAAGTCTAAAGTTTCGTCAGTTTTCCGGGGATTACGGCTCCCGCCTTCATGTCTGCTCTATTCGTCCGGCGGTCTTGGTGTCAGACGGAAGAAAATCGAAGCAAGACGGAGCCTGTTCCATGACCACCGCCAATGAGATTGCCGAGAAGATCGCCGCCGAGAACAGCCTGACAAAGACACAGGCGAAGGCCATCGTCGACAGCGTGTTCAAGGCCATCGCCGATGCAGCCGCGAGCGGGGCCGAGACAAGTATCGCCGCCTTCGGCAAGTTCAAGGTCAAGGACTCGCCTGCCCGCGAGGGTCGTAATCCGTCGACCGGCGCAACGATCGCGATCGCGGCTTCCAAGAAGCTCACCTTCACGCCAGCCAAAGCCATCAAGGACGTCCTCAACGGATGAGGGCCGTTGCACGGTCTTGCCGTAAGTCACGAGACGAGGGGGCTTACGCCCCCTCCTCTTCGGCCGCGAGTGCTTCGTTGCGGTGGCGGATGAGCTCGGCCAGTTCGGCTTCGAGCGCCTTGCGCTCCGCGGGCGTGAACAGGCATTCCCGCAGCTCGGCGCGCAACTCCTCGATGGTGTCGACGGTCATGAGAGCGTCTCCAATTGAAAGGAAGAAGGCCCCGCCTCGCGGCGGAGCCCTCTCACGGCAGCCTCAGTCCCGGTTCGGCCGGGACCAGATCAGCTGCAGGCCTTCCTCGCCCTCCACCTCGATCAGGGTGGCGTAGATCGGAGCGGGGAAGCTCGGGTCGTCCAGCTTGACCGAGAGGTAGTCGCGGCCCTCGTTGGAGACCTTCTGCCAGGCGGCGCCCAGATCGACGCTCGCGCCCGCGAAGATGCGGAAGTGCGGTCCCTTCTCGGAGGGGTTCTCGACGCGGACCAGCTTGGCCTTGACGTTGAGGTTCAAAGTCTTGATGGCGCCTGAAAATCCGGT
>NZ_PSRR01000481.1 GCF_004296405.1 Bradyrhizobium sp. Leo170 | reverse complement strand
CCGCAGCGCGCCGCGCGCTGCAAGCCGCGAGGCGCCGGTCGCGGCGATGTCGCCGGAGACGGCAAGGACGTGACCGCGGGAATATTTGTGGCCGTCGATCTTCGGCACCGGAAACGCGTGCTGCCAGGTCGACGGAACATTCTCGAAGGTAGCCGGGCGGATTTCCTCGAGCACCTTCGGATCGATGCCGATATCGGCGACGCGCACGCGGCCGCAATGCACCCTGCCCGGCAAGAGCAGATGCGCCGGCTTGCGGCGGAAGAAGGTCACGGTCTCGGTGGCGCGGATCGCGATCCCCATCGGAGCACCGGTGGTGCCGTTGATGCCGCTCGGCAGGTCGACAGCGAGCACCGGCATATCATGGGCGTTGACCGCCTCGATCATCTCATGGGGTTCGCCCTTCACGGGACGGTCGAGCCCGGCGCCGAACAGCGCATCGATAATCAGCGCGGGCTTGCCGATCGCCTGCGGGTTGAACGGCAGCACCGGATATTTCCAGCCGCGTGCGGCCAGCGCCGCGTCGCCCTTCAGGCTGTCGCGCTCGCACAGCAGGATGACCGAGACCTCCCGCCCCCGTGCAGCAAGCTCGGCGGCGGCGACAAAGCCATCGCCACCATTGTTGCCGCGGCCCGCCACCACCAGGATCGGCCCCTCCTCGACCAGGTCCATGGCCGCTTCGGCCACCGCCTGCCCCGCGCTCATCATCAACGAAAAGCCAGGTGTGCCCCCGGCAATGGTCAGCCGGTCGGCGCGTTCCATTTCAGCCGTGGTCAGGATTTCCATGCTGAATCCTCAATCTATCAGCCTTTTCGACAGGCACCTCGCCCGGCTCGCGTCGATCATCCGCCGATGATTGCACACCAATTCATCCGTTTGCCTATTTCGCAGGCTTCGGTATCATGGGGCGCTCGATCCAACCTTGTCCGTCTGCCCGTTAAAAGGCTGATAACATTCCGAAATCAGGGACATTTATAACTTGGCATAGACCCTGCTTTTGAGGAAGCCGCTCAGGACGGCCGCCTTGTATGGCCGTGAGGGGCATTTCCGGCTCCGCCGGGAGTTGACGGATCGAACTGATTGCGCCACGCGCATCGAACCTGCACTTTGTATTCTGGAAATGCCCGGGAGGCCCTCAGTGAAGAAAATCGAAGCCATCATCAAGCCGTTCAAGCTCGACGAGGTGAAAGAGGCGCTTCAGGAAGTCGGACTTCAGGGCATCACGGTAACGGAGGCCAAGGGGTTTGGACGGCAGAAGGGTCACGCCGAGCTCTATCGCGGCGCGGAATACATCGTCGACTTCCTGCCGAAGGTGAAGATCGAGATCGTGATCGGCGACGACCTGGTCGAGAAGGCGATCGATGCGATCCGCCGCGCGGCGCAGACTGGCCGCATCGGCGACGGCAAGATTTTCGTTTCCAATATCGAGGAAGCGATCCGCATCCGGACCGGCGAATCCGGGCTGGACGCTATTTAAGCCCGGTGCTATCCGAAATCTTGCGATCCTAGAAGAGAATAAGGCTGCCTTTGGCGGCCTGATTTCGTTTGTATCATCGCGCGAACTTGGCCCAAGCGAGAACAACGTCGCTCACCTGGAAACCGACCCGCAAAGTCAAAAGGGATACTCATGAAGACCGCCAAAGACGTCCTGAAATCGATCAAGGACAACGACGTCAAATACGTCGATCTTCGCTTCACCGATCCGCGCGGCAAGTGGCAGCACGTGACCTTCGACGTCGGCATGATCGACGATGACATTTTCGCCGAAGGCACGATGTTCGACGGCTCCTCGATCGCCGGCTGGAAGGCGATCAACGAGTCCGACATGTGCCTGATGCCCGACCCCGTCACCGCGACGATCGACCCGTTCTTCGCCGAGACGACGATGGTGATCACCTGCGACGTGCTCGAGCCGACCACCGGCGAGCCCTACAACCGCGATCCGCGCGGCATCGCCAAGAAGGCGGAAGCGATGGTGAAGTCGATGGGCGTCGGCGACGCCGTCTATGTCGGCCCCGAGGCCGAGTTCTTCGTGTTCGACGACGTGCGCTTCTCCGCAAATCCCTACAACACCGGCTTCCGTCTCGACTCCTCGGAGCTGCCGACCAATTCCGACACCGAATATGAAGGCGGCAATCTGGGCCACCGCATCCGCACCAAGGGCGGTTACTTCCCGGTGCCGCCGCAGGACTCGGTGCAGGACATGCGCTCGGAGATGCTGGGCGCCATGGCCAAGATGGGCGTCAAGGTCGAGAAGCATCACCATGAGGTCGCTTCCGCCCAGCACGAGCTTGGCATGAAGTTCGACACGCTGACGCTGATGGCTGACCACCTGCAGATCTACAAGTACTGCATCCACCAGGTTGCGCACATCTACGGCAAGACCGCCACGTTCATGCCGAAGCCGGTCTACGGCGATAACGGCTCGGGCATGCACGTCCACCAGTCGATCTGGAAGGAAGGCAAGCCGGTGTTCGCCGGCAACAAGTACTCCGACCTCTCGGAGACCTGCCTCTCCTACATCGCCGGCATCATCAAGCACGCCAAGGCGATCAACGCCTTCACCAATCCGACAACCAACTCCTACAAGCGCCTGGTCCCGGGCTATGAGGCGCCGGTGCTGCTCGCCTACTCCGCGCGCAACCGCTCGGCCTCCTGCCGCATCCCCTACACCGCTTCGCCGAAGGCCAAGCGCGTCGAGGTCCGCTTCCCCGACCCGATGGCCAACCCCTATCTCGGCTTCGCGGCGATGCTGATGGCCGGCCTCGACGGCATCAAGAACAAGCTCGATCCGGGCCCGGCAATGGACAAGGACCTCTACGACCTGCCGAAGGAAGAGCTGAAGTCGATCCCGACCGTGTGCGGAAGCCTGCGCGAGGCGCTGGAAAACCTCGACAAGGACCGCGCGTTCCTGAAGGCCGGCGGCGTGTTCGACGACGACTTCATCGACGCCTACATCGAACTCAAGATGACCGAAGTCGAGCGCTTCGAAATGACCCCACACCCGGTCGAGTTCGACATGTACTATTCGCAGTGAGTTTTCACTGCCGCAACGATCGGAAAGGCGCTCCACACGGGGCGCCTTTTTTGTTTTGCGTCATTGCGAGCCACCGGGGCGGCGCTTCGCGCCGACCCGGTGGCTCGCAATGACGACTGATGGCGCTTATGTGGATTGCTTCTGCTTTCCCTTGACGGATGACTTGCAGAACTGTGAGTGACAACGCAAACTGCCGCAAAACAAAAAAGGGAGTGAAAAGATGAAACGGCGCACATTTCTTGCTGGCCTTGGTGCCACAGTCTTCTCGCCGGCGATTGTCCGCGCCGCGGGAGATACGCCGTTAAAGTTCGGTGTCCTGACGGACATGAATGGCCTGTTCGCAGACAATGGCGGCAAGGGATCGGTGGCGGCCGCCCAATTGGCGATCGAAGAGTGTGGTGGCAGCGTCCTGGGCAAACCCATCGAGCTGATTTCCGCCGATCATCAGAACAAGCCCGACCTCGGCGGGAATATTGCGCGCCAATGGTATGATCAGGATGGCGTCGACGTCATCCTCGACGTGCCGGTGTCGTCAGTATGTATTGCGGTCCAGAACTTCGCCAAGGATCGAAACAAGATGTTCATCACATCCGCGGGAGGTTCCGCGGATCTGAGTGGAAAGCTATGTTCTCCCAATTTCATCCAATGGACATATAATACCTACGCACTCGCGAACGTGGCCGGGAAAGCGTTGCTCCAACGTGGAGCCGACACGTGGTTCTTTATTGCTGCGGACTACGCATTCGGCCACGCGCTCGAGCGCGATGTGACGGAAGTCGTGACCAAGGGCGGAGGGAAGTCACTGGGGCATGCGCCGCATCCGATCAACACGGCAGATTTCAGCTCGGTCCTCCTGACGGCCAAGTCTTCGGGCGCGAAGGTCATCGCACTGGCCAACGCTGGCGCGGACACTCAGAACGGCATCAAACAAGCGGAAGAATTTGGCCTCACCAGCGGCGGCCAACAGATGATCGCGCTGCTGATTGACGTCAATGACATCCAAAGCATTGGCCTGAAGAGCGCGCAGGGCTTGCTTGCCACGATTGGCTTCTACTGGAACATGGATGACCGGACGCGCGAATTCGCAAAGCGCTATGCCGCCAAGATGGGAAAGCCGCCGAGCATGATGCAGGCGGGCGTGTATTCGTCCGCGTTGAACTACATCAAATCGGTCCAGGCCGCGAACACCAAGGATCCGGCCGCCGTCGTCAAGGATTTGCAGGGCCGCACCTTCAATGATGCTTTCGCGCGAAACGGCAAGCTTCGCGCCGACAACCTGATGGTGCACGACATGTACCTCGCCGAGGTCAAGAAGGCGAGCGAGGTGTCCGACCCGTCGGATGTCTTCAGGATCCTCGCAACCGTCGAAGGCAAGGACGCATTTCCATCGCTCTCGAGCAGCGCTTGCCCGATGGTGACGGCACAGAAGTAATTCCGAACTCACCCCGTCATTGCGAGCGGAACGAAGCAATCCACGTCTCCACAAGCGGCGCTATGGATTGCTGAGCTCCGCTAAGAAAGTGAGTTCCAAGCCGCTGGCCATGGTCCGCGCTGTCATTCCGGGGCACGCGTAGCGTGAGCCCGGAATCCATCGGACCGCATGCTCTGCGGTTGGATGGATTCCGGGCTCGTCCTTCGGACGCCCCGGAATGACGGAGGAGAAAAATTCGCCAGCAATTCCAAGGTGATTTGCCTCGTCCAGCCGTCGCGCGAAAAATATTCC
>NZ_PSRR01000480.1 GCF_004296405.1 Bradyrhizobium sp. Leo170 | reverse complement strand
GCTAGGCTGCGGCCCATTCTTATGACATCGCTCGCATTTATTCTCGGCGTCGCCCCGCTCGTCGTTGCCACCGGCGCAGGCGCAGAGATGCGGCAGTCGCTAGGGACCGCCGTTTTCTCGGGCATGCTAGGTGTAACGGGATTCGGTCTCCTGTTTACGCCGGCGTTCTATACCGTGGTTCGCGGGTTTGGTCGGAAAGCAAGCCAACCCGCGGACGTCGTCTATGCGCCAAAGTGAAACGTAGTGTTGTTCGCCTCACTCCTTATGAAGGGGCCAAATGTTGTCGCTCGCACTGCGAAGACGTTCTGAAGCCTTGTTGATGAAGAAACAGATCAACACCTTCGTCCCGTAGCTCCTAGAAGATGCCCAGCAAATCAGTAAGCGATCGTCCAAGTCGGTCCAAGCGGACCTTCATGACCTGTGTAGGAGGAAGCAACATGACGTCCGTAACCTCAGAGCTCGCGAAACAGTATGGCGACAGCCGAAAGCTCGCCGCGCGGGCAGGCATCAATTCGAAATACGCCATCGCCGAGGTCGGTTGGTTTCCATGGATTGCGAGGCAATTGCCGCTTCAAGCGGGAGATCGGGTCCTCGACATCGGCTGAGGTCCAGGTTGGTTCTGGGAAGCAGTGGTGAGCGTATTGCCGGAGAGGCTCAATCTGACGCTCTCCTGGCATGGTCCAAGAAGCCGAAGAGCGATGCCAGACCTTTCCATTCGGGTCGGTTCAAGGCCAACAAGCCGACGCATCTGCGCTTCCCTTTAAGAAAGGCTCCTTTGATGCGTGATTGCCATGCACATGCTCTATCATATGCCGGACCCAGCGAATGGGATCGCGGAAATATATCGCAGCCTGAAGCCGGGAGGCTTTCTGGCCGTGACGACCAGTGGCGCCGCAACATGCGCAAGATGTATGAGCTGACGACCGTATTCGGCAGTCCCCCGTCCGATCCGGCTGCCGCAGCCTTTGGGTTCGACACGGCCGACCGACTGATGCGGTCCAATTCGGTAACGTGACCATGTCGCAGCATCCTGCGAGGCTTCGGATCACGGAGCCTGAAGATGTCTTCCTGGCGCTCACGTCCTATCCGCCTGGCGATAGCGCCAGCGAGCCTCAACTTGCCGAGCTACGCAAGGCCATCGCCAATGCATTTCAGCAAGGCAATGGTGTTCTTGAGGTCGACAAAGAGGACGGACTGTTCCTTAGTAAAAAGCAGCCAAGCTGACAAACTGATCAGCCTCCTGCCGCGAACGTTCATCTGGCCGGGATTGAACCAGCACTCCGAAGAACGGGTTTTAGCCACGTGCGTCCGCCTGTTTCCGCAGGAGCAATGATGGTGCGGACGAGCGCGTTCAGTCTGATGAGATCATCCGCCCAGCGCGGGAGCCGACTGTCGCCGAGCAGAAGCAGCTCGGCGCCACGTCGATCGTTTGAGCTGCTCAGATCGCCTAGTCGATCAGCTTCTTCAGCAGTCGCTTAAGCTCGCTGACTGAACTCGTGCCGCATCTCTGCACGATGTGCGCTTCCTGGCTCATCGCCAGCAACTCGAGTTGGTGACATAGGATCCTGCCGCGGTCGGAGCAGAACATCAGCACTTTTCGACGATCCTTAGGATCCGAGGCCCGATAGACCAGAGTGCCCGACACCATGCGGTCGACGATTTTCGTCAGCGTTGGATGATTGAGCAGCACCACTTCGGCGAGGTCGCTCATGGAGCGTCCGGTTCCATCCGAAAGCACCTTCAGAATCCACCATTCCTCAATCTGCACACCTTCCTTGGCAAGGCGTGGTTTAAGCTGCCGGTTGATTGCCCGGTTTGCCTGCGCGAGCCGATAGACGAGATATTCGGTGATGGGGGGTTCTTGACCGGACAGCTTGGCCATCGGGGCAACAATTTTGAAGCGTTTAATTCGACCGGAACACGAGACTTGGCGCGCCATGCGAGGCGGTGCATGGTCGGATCACCACACCTTCCGATCTCATGGCCTCTGCGGGATATTCAGTCAGCGCTGCACCGCTGGTCGCGCGAGGCCGCGTTCGAGCCAAACCGGTACTTCCCGCAGGCTATCGAACTCGACCAGGCCACGCGCCTCATAGAAGCCGATCAGGTTGCGCACCCAGCCGAGCATCGAAATGTCGGCAATGGTATATTCATCGTCCATGATCCACTGCCGTCCGGCAAGATGCGTTTCCATGACGCCGAGCAGGCGTTTCGACTCGTTGACGTATCGCTGAAGTGGCCGCTTGTCCTCATATTCGCGGCCGGCGAACTTGTTAAAGAAGCCGACCTGGCCGAACATTGGTCCGATGCCGGCCATCTGGAAATGCACCCACTGGATGGTCCTGTAGCGGCGAGTTGTGTCACTCGGCAAAAGCTTGCCCGTCTTCTCGGCGAGATATTGCAGGATGGCGCCGGATTCGAACAAGGGCAGCGGCTCACCGTTTGCGCCGTTGGGATCGAGGATCGCGGGGATCTTGCCGTTCGGGTTCAATGAAAGGAATTCCGGCGTGTGCTGGTCGCCCTTATTGAAGTCGACCAGATGCGCTTCGTAAGGTAGCCCGATCTCCTCCAACATGATCGAGACCTTGACGCCGTTGGGCGTCGGCAGCGAATAGAGTTGCAGGCGGTCCGGGTGTTTCGCAGGCCAGGGCCGTGTGATCAGGAAGTCAGAAACCTTTCGCATCTCTCAACTCGCTCTTCCGCCTAGATCCAGGCAACACATTCGAGTGGTAAGCGTCACGGATCGTGAACGTCTGTGGCTACGTGAGTGTTGCCAGCATCTATCGCCTCACCATTCATCAAACTAGCCTGACCCGGCGATTGCCGACCCGGCACTGCTAGCAGCGCGGCCACGCTGAACCCCAACGCCACCGAGCCGAGCCGCCCCACTCCACCATCGGTGATCGCCAGTGCGCCGACTGCCGCGCCGTAGCTGCCAAGATAGACGGCCAACGAACCAGCAGCCCTTCATCCTTCGATATGCAGCGGGAGAATGGATGGTGTACTGTCGCCATTCACCGCGAGACTCCTTAAATGGCTCAACTGCTCCACGGAGCGTCATGAATGCGAGCGCATACGCTTGGCTTAGGGAATGTAGGATCACGATGTTCGATAAATTCGAAATTGACCGTACCGAACGTCGTTTGAGGCTTCTTTAGGGCCGAGCACGTCTGAACTTCAATAAACTCTCTCTTGAAATCGCCGCGAGGAAAGGCGGTGATCACCTCGTCGCGCTGCTCTGGCGTGTACTCGTCATATCCTCTCCCGACGGCGTCCATAACGACACCCGCGTGGGTAAGAGCGATTTCTGGTCGCATGTACTGGGGAATGCCGGGTGTCGTATGCAGGGCGATCGCCGCCCACACCAGATCCGCTTTCGGTTCCGGGATGCCATGGCGCCGGAGAAATTCGCGCGCTGCGTCTGCGCCGTCGACTTCAAAGCGCTTTTCCTGGGTGTGGTAAGCGTCGATCAGACCCAAGTCATGAAACAGCGCAGCGACAT
Organism: Bradyrhizobium sp. Leo170; assembly: GCF_004296405.1. Lineage (GTDB taxonomy): Bacteria > Pseudomonadota > Alphaproteobacteria > Rhizobiales > Xanthobacteraceae > Bradyrhizobium. The sequence continues at coordinate 1,261 of NZ_PSRR01000480.1, read as the reverse complement.
ACAGCAGTTCAGAGTCGAACTTTAGGTTTTGGCGGATTCCCTTCATCGCACCGAACACAAACACGCGAGCTGAGTGGTTGAACAACATTTCGCTCTCATGTTGCCGCACGAGTTCAGCGGCTTCGCGCGCGATCTTGCTATCGGGGATTTTGATGCCAGAAATGATATCGGCCATTGTCGAACTCCTATCTCCGCGTCTGCGATCTGCGCTGTCGCCATTGACGGACTCCCACGAACCTGATGCGTGGGCATCGCTCCGGTCACTGGCGCTAGCCAATAGATGCGTTCCTGTCTACAGAACAGGACCAAGATTGCCGATTTCGACTATACCATTGTGCGTTGGATGCCTCTCCATTTACTGGGTGCGCCTGGGCGCGCCCTCCTAAAGATCGATGCTGTCCCGCTTTTCCCGACGATGCCGTTTCACCGTGAATCTGTCCGTCGCGAATTCCGTGTGCTTTACGCGATGCACTTCTATACTTTCGGGCACAATGCGAAGACTGGCCTCGCGCCAGTCGACATCCCGCGGGTCAAGAGGCATTGCTTTCACAATTGCAGTGAAGTCCAGCCTTTCCGGTTCTTGCTCATTCTCATGAACGTCCTTTTGTAACGGTGCAACTTTCTCAACCACCTCGTAATCTTCCACCCAGCCGTCCTCTGTCCAATAGCCCGTACTCGCGCTGATCGCTGTTCCCTCCGGAACATTCAGGGCCTCGACACGGGCTGCCTTGTGAAAAAGGACGGCGTAGAGATTGTCTCCGCCGGCCTGCACTGATGGAAAAATGATGCCGTCGATCGGCACCGAAGCCTCCGTCGCTAGAAAATCGGCTATGGCCTGCGTTGCGAGGCATTCAAACGGATCATCATCGGGCATTACGGGCCGCATGATACGCTCACTCAGCAACCGCAGGAACACGGCGGTCTCCATCCTTCCAGCTAACCCGAAATCAGAAAGGCTTCCGGTGAGGCGAACGTCACTGAGGGCGGTCAAATCGAGCAGTCGAAGCTTTCTGATGATCTCGAATTGGGCCACCGCGATCTGACCACCAACGGGTGGGCGCACCTCAGCAATAGCCGCTTTCTGATTATTTGCGCCGTAGAAAACCGAGATGCCGCGCGCGTTCATCCAACCAGCTGCCGCCAAAGCTGCTGGCGGCGAGCCGAGGTGGATGTCCGGCCTGCCGATGGCGGCTTCAAGTTTGTCGTCGGATTGAAAGACCCGAGCGCGATAAAGCGTATGAAAATCCGTTCCAGGACCCGC
>NZ_PSRR01000479.1 GCF_004296405.1 Bradyrhizobium sp. Leo170 | reverse complement strand
CCCCGCAACCTGGCCCTAACCCATCAACCCGCCCTGCCGCCTCAAGCGCCGGGCTCCTGTCCCTGATTATCCTGTCTCACTACAGGGGTGCAGTTCACATTTCATTCCTTAGTTTTTGAAACCCGGAGGGGTCGCTGTTCCACCATGCAGCGGCCCCTTTTTAGATTATCTTCCAGCCCGATATTCGTAACGATCGTGCAGGACCCGCCGTCATGACTCGGCAACTCGTTACGGACAGGTCGTCCGCCTCGCCCTCGACCAATGCGGCTTTCCGTGCGGTGAGCAGCAGTTTCCGGAGATCCTGGCCATTGAGGTGGCGCAAGGCGGGTCACGGCATTAGCGCGCCGACCATGGCCATGCGAACGACGGTTCCGGTTTTTTGGCTTGCGGCCGGGCCGGGGTCGGCGCCGGCTTTGGCGCTTGGGCGACATTGGCCGACTGCCGCGGACGCGGCAGTGGTATAACCTTTGGCTCTTCGGGGCTCACCTTCGGCCCTTCAGGCATCACCTTTGGCGCTGAAGCGTTGGCGATGACGCGGGCGAGTTGTTCCCGGCTTGCGTTGAGGCGCTCGGTGAGCATCTGGCTTTCGCGCGCCATCTGGATCTGGATCGCCTTGGTCTCGTCGATGATCTTATTGTTACCTGCTATTTCTTCCTGGCTCGCCTTGAGTTGGCTCGTGACATTTTCATTGTCGCGGACCAATTGTTCTTGCCTCACCTTGAGCTGTTCGACCGCTTGCCTCAAGGCAGCGAGATCGCGCGTCATCGGCTGGAGCTGCTGCGCCAAGAAGTCGGAAAACAGCGCAACGGCAGACGGCGCGGCGTCTTTCGGCGCGACTGCTTCCGGCAGGGCCTGCGAGGGCGCCACCATCGCCGTATGAGCGGAGGACGACCACCACCAAGCAGCAACACCAATGGATGCTGCCAACAGAGAGCAGACGAAAGCCACGTGGCGCCAATTTGCCAATTGATCAATCGTTGCCAGCGGGGGGCGAGACGTTTTCATGTTCGTCGGCGGAGCCGAAGGACTGACTCCCGCTTCGCGTGCCAGGTTCGAAAGCTGCTCCGCGATCTGCCGTTCCGCGAGCCTGTCGTCCAGCGTGGAAACCATTTGGTGCTCCGTATCCAGAGGCGCTGTAGATGGTCTCTCGAGACCTCGTACCCATCCTCAAGCATCGCGCCCGGGTGGCTCCAGGGCAAGCGCTAGGGCTTGTGGATTCACGTGGAAAGGGGGACAGGTAGCCGAGCGCGGCGGCGACTGCGTGGTGGGGCGCCACGCCGCCGATGTCGGCTCCTGCCGAACCTTATCCACCCAGCGCCGCAGCACCGAGTCGCGCAGACCAAGCTCCTTGGCAACCGACGTGACCGAGCGCCCGCTCGACAACACCAACTCGACGGTCTGGCGCTTGTGACTCAGGGCGCCCTTGCAACGTGGGGTAGAAGGGCGTTGGATAACTATGCCTGAGGGAAAAGGCTAGACCGACCGATCCGATCAGCATTACCCCGCTGCGCAAATCGGGAGCTTTGATCGATGATTAATGCACTCGTCCCCCGCCGCAATACCCATTTGGCTAATGTTCAAAGACGCTTGCTTGCTGCTCAGTATGTCCGGATGTCGACGGACAAACAGAGCTATTCCATCCAAAATCAAGCGGCTGCCATCGCAGCCTACGCGCATGCACATAGCCTAACTATCGTCCGCACCTACTCCGACGAAGGAGAGAGCGGTCTAAAGATTACGAATAGAGCCGGATTGACGAGCCTGATAGAGGATGTCCGGTCGGGACAGCCCGACTTCGATCATCTCCTCGTCTACGACGTCAGCCGATGGGGACGCTTTCAGGACATTGATGAAAGCGCGCACTACGAGTTCCTCTGCAAGCAAGCTGGCATCAAGGTCGTCTATTGCGCGGAGCAGTTCGACAACGATGGGAGTCTACTGTCGAGCATCATAAAGAACCTCAAGCGGGTGATGGCCGCGGAGTATAGCCGCGAACTATCAGCCAAGGTCCTCGATGGTGCCTGTCGACTTTCGCGATTGGGATTTCGAGTAGGGGGAAGGCCGGGTTACGGATTGCGTCGGGATCTCGTCGACGAGAGCGGGCATTCACGAGGCCTGCTGCAAGCCGGGGAACGCAAGTATCTACAAACCGATCACGTCGTTCTCAGGCCGGGACCTCCAGATGAGCAGGAGGTCGTCCGGGAGATCTTTCGGCGCTTCGCGATCGAAAAATGGCCGGAAGTGAAGATCGTTCGCCAATTGAACAAAGATGGCGTACTCACATTGGATGGAAGGCCGTGGACCACTTCGGTCATGCATTACCTGCTGCAGAACGAAAGCTATATCGGAAACATCGTCTATAACCGAAAAACCTTTCACCTTGGACAGCCTCAGAAGTTAAATCCTCCCGAGCTGTGGATCAGAAGCGAAGGTGCACTCCCTCAAATCGTGGAGCCCGCTCTCTTTTGGCGGGCCCGACAAAGGATACGTGATCACTACAACAGGCTATCCAGCGAGGAAATGCTAAAACGATTGCGCTTGCTGCTAAGGAAACGGGGAAAACTTACCGCACAGATTATTGACGAGTCTGCAGGCTTGCCTTGTTCATCGGACTACCAGTTGCGGTTTGGGAGCATACGGAAAGCCTACAAACTTATCGGCTATGAAGCGACGCTCGATTGCAGCTATCTCGAGACACGCGAAGCGTGCGCTGACATGGTCGTGAAGCTGCGGGGCCAGGTGATCGATGCGCTCGAGGGGGCGAACTGCAGATCGATCTTGAACGAGCACGGAACGCTAATCGTGAACGAAGGGATCGCCGTCTCGTTCCGGACCGCAAGATATTGGCGTCCGAAGGGCAGAAAACCGATCTGGACCGTTCGGCATGGCGCTCGCTTGCCTGACGGGTTCATCCTGGTGATCCGGCTGGACGAAACAAACAGGGCATCGTTGGACTATTTCTTGCTACCGACTGGTAAGGTCGCGCGGCGGAAAATCTGCTTCAGTGAGAAAGGCTGCTCTCGATACCGCAACCATCAGTTTTTATTAGCTCGACAGGCAGTAGAGACCGTGGTGAGTCAGGCTTCAAAACATCGGACGCGCCCGTCCGGGAGTGCTTAATCACGGATTAAGTTCTTCGGATCACCATGAGCGCTACAAAGCCGATGGACGGCTTCGCAGGTGGTCCGAATGGATGATGCTGTCGTCTGTTTCGCAGTCATAGCGGGTTGGCTTGGCTTCAACGGGATTATCGCCGCTGCCCTGACGTACTGCGCCCCCGGCGAACGGCTTTGGCGCCGTCCGCCATTTAAACCAGCTAGCCGCGGTCGCAGCTACCATCACTCTGAGGGGGAAACAACCGTTTTGCGCGTGGTTAGACCGACCTGACATCGTAGCGGCCTAGGACTTGTGTACTTACGATGTCGGCGCCTGACACTCCGCGATCTGTGTTTTCCTTGCACTGCAAGAAGGGTTGCCTCAGCCTCTCGTACTAGTTTTCGAAGATTATTAAGTTGAGCCATGCGACCGGTCATTGCCTCAACTCGTGTGACTAGAGCCTCGACAGAGATCTCCCTACAACCACTCATAAACGTTGCCTATCAATACTATTAAAAATTTAGCAGAAAACAGTGGCTTAGTACCAGCGCCTTTGTAATCTTTCAAGGTCACGGCGGGACGTCATCGCGGTCGACGGGTCAGTCTTCCCTACAAGCGAAAACGATCATGCAGCAGGTGAAGCCAAGCGCGTAGAGAAAGGGCACGGCCAGCCATAGCTCAATCACGGTGAGTCCCCCTTCGAGCGCGCCGATCTTCAGCGGGCATACCATGCTATTCCGGTAGGGACGATCTAAGACCCCAATGTCTTGTGGAAAGGGAGCTGATCTGATGCGAGCGGGTTGACAAAGCCCGGCGGCGCACATTTGCCGGTTTCACTCCAGAACCTCATACTCGAACGCCACGCCCTCCGGGTCATTCTCCTGTAGCCACGTCTCGGCGGCATCCTTGGTTGCAAAAACCTTGAGGTAATCCGCATCGCCGGCATCCTTGCTTGTGTCGATGTAAATCCAGACTGTCATTGGTCCCTCTTGAGCTTCCTTTTGCCCCAATGATGATCCTTGCGCGCAGGGTTGAACTCGCGGACGTGACCTCGGTTCAAAGCCTACATGACGCCGATGCGTGCGAACATGGTGGGACCGTTGAGGTCTGCCACCAAGATGAGAGCTTCAATCGCAGCTTGCCACTCGGGGAGGTCGGACTCCTTCTTCGGTAGCTTGGTGATGTAGTTCGCTGCGTCGCGGAGAACGACCAGGCGCTGACCGTCCGGCAGTGTGATCGGCTCGTCGAACTTGCGGCCCCAGCCTTTCTTGTGATTTGCCATTCGCCCCCCGTAACGTCCAACCGGAGGACCATGGGGCGCGCAAGGCGGTCACCGTTCAGCGTGTGTGAGTTGCGACACAAGCTGGAAGCGCGAATCGCTGTGGGTTTAAGGGGCCTCCTAGACGCGCCTCTAACCTCGAGCCCGTCGTAAATGGCGGGCTTCTTTCAGGTAGTGCTCACCCGGGTGCACGCCTGCGCTCGCCGGTGGGATCTCCGCATTCTTACTGACGCGTATTTCATTCCCCTGTCACGCGGTCTGGCGTCTAATGCGGATATCCGATCACCTGATGATATTTCGCGAATTGCCCGGCAGGTGCATCTGCCGGGTTTTCGTTGTCCGGTGCCTCTCGGTCGCTTCGCTATCCGAACGACGCGGTTGACCAAGCCCGTGGTGACGGAACGCGGCGATACCCTAG
>NZ_PSRR01000478.1 GCF_004296405.1 Bradyrhizobium sp. Leo170 | reverse complement strand
CGCTGACAGTCTGGACAGACTTTTGGTGATTTGCCCGTCGGGCTGATTTGTCGCACCAACGCATCCACATCGTCATTGCGAGCGAAGCGAAGCAATCCATAGCGTCGCAAGCGGAGGCATAGATTGCTTCGCTCCGCTCGCAATGACGTGGAGATAGTGCAGCGAACTGCAGAAGCCGTAGGGTGGGCAAAGGCGCAGTACGCGCTCAATCCAGGCGCCGTTGCAAGGGACATCCTTTGGTAGTACGCTTCTTACACAGCCAGTCACGCTTGTCTCTTCTGGGAGACTGAGAGCGATGCGCATCATCGTAGCGATGACCGGGGCGCTCCGATCCTGCGCCACTTCAACGAACTGCCGCCTTCGATTTCCGTAGGGAATGCGGATCACTTCCGAAGGAGATGTGAAATGAAGGAAGCCGAGCACGTCTACACGGCGCCCGCAACCAGCAGCAGGATTCCGGACGGGGTGGTCCGCTATCTTGACGGCACCGAGCTGCTGACCAAAACCCAGGCGCTGCGTCTCTCGACGGTTGGTTCCGACGGATGGCCTCACGCTGCGTTGCTGAGTGCAGGCGACATCGTGATCATGCCTTCTGGCCGCGTCCGCTTTGCGATTTTTCCGCAATCGACCATGGCGTCCAATCTTGAACGAGAAGGACGGCTCACGATCGCGCTTTCACTCGATGGCGGAATTTGCGAGATGAAGCTCCGCTGTCGCCGCCTCGCCCACTCCTCTTCCGATGTGCCGCTGGCGTTCTTCGAGGCGGAGGTCGAGTCAGTACGCCAGCATGTCGCGCCATACGCGGATGTGACAGGCGGCGTCACCTTTGCACTGCGCGATCCTCAAGCCGTACTCCCGCGTTGGCAACGGCAGATTGCCGCGTTACGCGCCGCCTGAAACCAATCTGAGCAGTTGGGGGCAGAAATGCGTGCCTACAAGGACCTTCGCGAATTCCTGTCCGTCCTCGAGCAAGAGCGGCAATTGCTGCGCATCCATGATCAGATTGTTCCTGAACCCGACATCGCGGCCGCGGCCTGCGCCCTTACAGAGATCGGCGAGGACAGCCCCGCGATCTATTTCGACAACATCGCGGGCTACACCAGCGCTCGGGTAGCCATGAACGTGCATGGATCATGGTGCAACCATGCTCTCGCGCTTGGCATGGAAAAAGACGCCGGCATGCGCGACCAGTTCTTTGAGTTCGTCCGACGCTTCCAGCAATATCCTGGCACGTTGGAGCGCGTTGCGAGCGCGCCCTGGCAAGAAGTCGTCGTCGACAAGGACGTGAATCTCTACGAACTGCTGCCGCTGTTTCGTCTCAACCGCGGCGATGGCGGCTACTTCATCGACAAAGCCTGCACCGTCAGCCGAGACCTAGACGACTGGGATAATGACAATGTCGAGAACGTCGGAATCTATCGCCTGCAGGTCAAGGGGCGGAATCGCCTCGGAATCCAGACTGTGCCGCAGCACGATATCGCGATCCATATGGCTCATGCGGAAGCCCGCGGCGAAGACCTGCCAGTCGCGATCGCGCTGGGAAACGAGCCCATCATCACGCTGATGGGCGCGACGCCGCTGCTCTACGATCAGCTCGAATACAAGATGGCGGCCGTGATGCAAGGCGCGCCATACCGTGTGGTCAAGACTGCAAAGGGCCTGGATGTCCCCTGGGGATCCGAATATGTGCTGGAGGGCCGCCTGCTATGCGGACAGCGCGAGACCGAGGGGCCGTTTGGCGAATTCCCCGGCTATTATTCGGGATGCCATAAATATCCGGTGATCGAGATCGATCGCGTGTCGCACCGAACGGACCCGGTCTACGACGCGGTCTATGTGGGGCGGCCCTGGACCGAGCTCGACTTCCTGCAGGCCATGACGACGAGCGCGCCGATCTTCCTTCAACTCAAGACGACGTTTCCCGAAGTCGTCGCCGTCAACGCACTCTATACCCACGGTCTCGTGGTCGTCGTCTCGACAAAGATCCGCTATGGCGGCTTCGCCAAATATGTGGGCTTGCGCGTGCTGACCACGACGCATGGTCTCGGATACGCAAAAGTCGTGATCGTTGTCGACGAGAAAGTCGACCCGTTCGATCTGAAGCAAGTGATGTGGGCAATATCGGTGAAGGTAAACCCTGCGGGCGACATCGTGACCATCCCGAATCTCGCGGAGAATCTGCTGGATCCGGCCTGCAGCCCGGCCGGCATGGTGACCAAGATGATCATCGATGCCACCACGCCGGTCGCGCCTGATATCCGCGGCGACTATGGCGAGGAACTCGACAAGCCGCTGCGTACCGATCAGTGGCGGACCAAGCTCATGGCTCTGGCGAAGGAGATGCGGAAATGACGGCGACAACCGCTGACACTGTTCCGGCCGCATGTCCGCGATGTCGATCAGGCAAGATCGAGATGCGCAGCAAATCTCCCGTTGTCGGGATCTGGACTGTGTTCGGTTGTCCGACATGCCTCTATGTCTGGAGATCGACCGAGCCGGAGGAGAACGTGAACCCGGACAAATATCCCGCCGCCTTTCGGCTGCGCCCCGAGGATCTTCCTAGTCTGCAGGTGGTTCCACCGATTCCACCGCGTCGATCATCCTCGTGAGGCCGCGCAGGATGTCGAAGGCGGAACCACATTGGCCGTCGTCATTCCGGAGCGATGCGAAGCATCGAGCTATGATGTGCAATTGCACATCATAGAATCCATTTCTCCACCTGCGTCTGCGGCCCGATGGATTCCGGGTTCGTCCTTCGGACGCCCCGGAATGACGACGGAGGAAGTGGCGACTATGGTGCGCCCCGGAATGACGGAGAGTGAAGCGCCCGTGGCCCATCCCTCGAGACGCCGCTTCGCGGCTCCTCGGGATGAGGGATGAATTCGTGGCGCCTCCCATGCTCTAATGCGCCATCAGTAACGGCAAGTCTGCGTGCTCCATGATGTGGCTGGTGGCGCCGCCGAAAATCATTTGGCGCAGCCTGGTCCTTGTGAAGGCTCCCTTGATCAAGAGATCGCAGCCTTCCGCCTTGGCCGCGGCGAGGACCGCTTCGCCGGTGCTGCGACCGTTCAGCTCGATGCTCATGGGCTCGGCGGCAATGCCGTTATACCGCAATTGCTTGCGCACCTGATCGGCCGATGGACCCGGCACATCCTGTCCACCGACGACAGTCAACACCGTCACGCGTCCGGCCAGGCGCAGGAGTGGCATCGCCAAGGCGTTGGCGCGGGCCTGCTCGGTGCTGCCATTCCAATGGATCATGATGTTGGTCGCGATCTCTTTCGGAGCTAATGGCGGCGACAGCACAACAGGCCGGCCGCTTTCGAACAGTCCCGACTCGATCGCCCGCCGATAGAGTGGGTCCGTAGCAGCGGATGGCCTGCTCATCACAATCACATCGAACGCGCGGCCATGGCTGCCGACGAGACCCTCGCCGGGCGGCACCTCGGGAAACCAGCTAAACCAGGGTCGATCCGCGGTCGTTTTCGCAGCAGCAACACCGTGCTGCTGCATGAAGGTCTCGAACAGCTCGCGCTCCCCCGCCGCCTCCGCTTCGCGTCGCACCCGATAGGTTTCCATGGAATAGGTGCTGGCCAGCCCTGCCACGACGAATTCAGGCGTGCCAAACCACAGTGGAACACCCTCGATATAGGCGCCGGTGCGCTGCGCGAGCAGCACCGCCGTTTCGAGCACGGATTTCATGGCCGGGGTATTTTGGGTCGGTACCAAAATCGTCTTCATTGTCAGCTCCCGCCCGTTGCAAATGAACGATAGTCCAGGCAGCCAAAACGGCACTGACTTTCGACATGGTAGACCTTCGGGACGAGACCGCCAAGACACGCCAAGTGCATTGCGGAATGGATTCTCGGAGGGTGAGGGTTTGTGGCCCATCCCTCGAGACGCCGGTTCGCGGCTCCTCGGAATGAGGAGTCATTCCGGGGCAATCGCGAAGCGATGAGCCCGGAATCCATTTCTCCGCCTGCGCATGCGGCGCAATGGATTCCGGGTTCGCGCTACGCGCGCCCCGGAATGACAGCGGCGGAGTTCAATGGAAATCGCGTGACGGCGGCAGGATGCGGACGTTGCGGGGGTGGCGGATTCTTTGCGGGGAGTTTTCGCCGTGGTCGCGGCGGTCGTCGTTGAGAGGTTCGACCAAAGCCGGGCCGGCGGGCACGGCCGGCTTGGCGCTGAACGCGTCGTTGGAGAGACCGATGAGGTCGTAGGAACGGTCGATCATGCGCTGCGCGACCAGGTGCGTCACCTCCTCCGGGCTGCTCTGGATATAGCCTTCGACCAGGATCAGCCGCGCGCCCATCACTTCTTTCCGGTATTGCTCCATCACCTTCGGCCACACCACGATATTGGCGATCCCGGTCTCGTCCTCGAGCGTCATGAACACCACACCCTTGGCGCTGCCCGGACGCTGCCGCACCAGCACCACGCCGGCGCAGCGGATACGGCGGCGGTCATTGCGATGGCAGACCTCCTTGCAGGGTATGACGCGCTCTTTTGCAAATTTCTCTCGCAAGAATTCCATCGGATGGCCCTTCAGCGACAGGCGGATGGTCTGGTAGTCGGCGACCACCTGTTCCTGGCGCGGCATCTGCGGCAATGGTTTCGCGTTCTCGTCCGGCTGCTCGCGGGCAACAGCGGCTTCGAACAAAGGCAGTGGCACGTCGTCGAGCAGCCGCCGCACCGCCCAGAGCGCCGCGCGGCGATCGAGGCCGATCGAGCGGAAGGCATCGGCGTCCGCGAGCAGGATCAGCGCGCGCTTGGGCAGGCCGGTGTCGCGGGCGAAAATCCTCCAGCGAGGCGAAGGGGCGCCGCTGCCGCGCCGCGACGATGCGGTCGG
>NZ_PSRR01000477.1 GCF_004296405.1 Bradyrhizobium sp. Leo170 | reverse complement strand
AGGGTGGAAAGTGACGCAAAGCTCGGGCATCTCGTGCCGCGAGAACGCGAACTCACATCCTCTCCGCTGTTTGACATTTGAATCAGGACCTGACCCCGTCATTGCGAGCGCAGCGAAGCAATCCATGTCTCGGCAAGTGGAGCAATGGATTGCTTCGCTGCGCTCGCAATGACGGGGAGAGAACAAGCCAAGCGCGCAACTGCCGTAGGGTGGGCAAAGCGCATACTTGCACCGTTGTTCAAACAAACACAGGCGTAAGCGTGCTCACCATCACGAGCGGAGTGCTGGAAGGTGGGCACGGCGCGAAGAGCGCCTTTGCCCACCCTACGGAGCGGACGCTCACGCCGCGCCCGTCACGACAGCCGCATCTCGAGCAGCCGGCGGCCTTCGCCCTTGAGCAGTTTCTTCACGGCGCTGGAGGCGATCACCTCGCCATTGTTGGCGTAGGCTTCGTGGTTCTTCTCGATATCGTCGAGGCGATAGAGATAGTTGACCATGATGCCGGCGGATTCGCGCAAGCCTTTCGGCGCGAGGTCGCCGAGCCAGTTGATGCGCTCGAGCCGTGCGCCGTTGCCGAGGTGGAACCGCGCCACGGAATCGATCAGCCGTCCCTTCGGCGTCCGCGCCTTCAGGAAATAATAGGCGGCGAGCGGCTCCAGCACGGTGCGGAGCTGCGCCGCCAGTTCGGCATTCTCGAACCAGTCGGGCTTGCTGAGGCCTTCGAGCAGCACCCGGTCCTCGTCGGAGAGCGGCGCGTCGGTCGCCTGCCTCAGCCATTGCATGAAGCCCGGCACCGGCGACAGCGTCACGAAGGTGTCGAGCTTCGGCAATTCGCGGCGCAACTCCTCGACCACTTGCTTGATCAGGAAACTGCCGAAGGAGATCCCGCCGAGCCCGCGCTGGGTGTTCGAGATCGAATAGAACACGGCGGTGCGGGCGCGCTCGATCGCTACCGGCTCGCGCTGCTCGGCAAGCAGCGGTGCGATCGCGCCGGGGATCGTCTCGGTCAGCGCGACCTCGACGAAGATCAGCGGTTCGTCGTTCAACGCGGGATGGAAGAACGCGTAGCAACGGCGGTCGATGGGATCGATGCGGCGGCGCAGGTCGTTCCAGTCGCGGATCTCATGCACCGCTTCGTAGCGAATGATCTTCTCCAGAATATTGGCCGGCGTCGACCAGTCTATCCTGCGCAGCACGAGAAATCCCCTGTTGAACCAAGAAGAGAGCAGATGGGTGACGTCGCGATCGAGCGACTCGAGGTCCTTGTTGCCTTTCATCAGGTTGAGCAGATCCGCACGCATCGCCACCAGTTCGCTGGTGCCGCCCGGCGCGCGGTTGAGCCGGCGGATCAGTTCCTGCCGGCGCGGCTCGGAGGCAAAATGCAACTCGCTGGCTTCACCGTCGTCGGAACCCTTGCGCCAGGCCTCGATCGCCTGCATCAGCTTCGCGCGGTCAGGGCCGAAATCCCGGGACAACGTCTGGAAGAACGCCAGCCGCTCCGCAGCGTCGAGATGGTGATAGCGGTCGAGTACCTCGCGCGCCAAGGCGGTGCCGGAGGCTTCGCCGCGGCCCGACAACAGCGCTTCGCACAATTCAAGAAGCTCGGAAGCGTCCTGCTTCGCGTCCAACGAATTGCCTCGCCGGAGCAGCGTCCGGCCGCGCTCGGAAATCGTTGCAAGCAGGTCGGAGAAAAAGGCACTGGCCATGGGAAGGATCGAATCCGGTTACACCGAACCTTGCATAGGATTTAGGTTCCTGCCGACTATAATCAAGAACACCATTTTGTCATGACTTGCCAATGAAGTCTCGCGTTCATTCCTTGCCCGCAAATTCTGTCGGCGTCTTGCCGGTCACCTGACGGAAGGCGTGAGAGAACGCTGGAACGCTGGCATAGCCAAGGTCGGAGGCGATCTGCTTGATCGACACATTAGATTCTGTCGACAACCGTTCGATTGCGGCTGCAATGCGGGCGCGCTGGTACCAGCTCTTGAAACTGAGCTGCGTTTCAGACGAGAACAGACGCGACAAGGTTCGCGCCGACGTGCCGACCTCGCGCGCTAGCGTCTCGATTTCATATGGGGTGGTGGGATTGGCGAGGACGATGTTGGCGGCGCGCCGGCAGCGCGGTTCCTGCGGCAGCGGAATGAAGGTCGCGGAATCCTCGGCCTGGTCCAGTTCCAGCATGAGGAGTTGCAGCAGAAGCGCGGTTCGCTCGTGATCATCCCGTCTGTCGAACAGCGCCAGGATGGTCTGGTGCAAGAGCGGCGATATCCGCACCACGAATTCGGAGCCGAGGCTGTTGCCGCGCGCGTTGCGCTTCAGCCACGGCAATTCGAAATACAGCGTGCGCATCTGGATGTCGGCGAGCACGTCGATCGAATGCTCCAGCAGGGCTGGCACCCACACCGCGCGATCCGGCGGCACCAGCCAGCGGCCCTTGGGCGTCGTCACCTGCATGGTGCCCTCGGCGGCGTAGACCAGTTGCGATTCGCGGTGCATGTGGGTGTCGAGCCGCACGCCCCGCCGGTAGTGGCGTGCGACCAGATGCACGCCGTCGCTGGTGGCGCGCTGGCCCCGCAAGATCGCGGCAATTGGCGTTTCGGCGACAGTCATTGGCGACATCCCGTCAGGACAACTCCCTATAACCTAGTTCGGGAAGCAAGAGGAATCCCCAAGGGGACATCTCAAGAGGACTTCTAAAGGGATCGAAACAGGATCAACGCATGAACAGCCCCGGCCGGTGATCACCTACGTCAACGCCGCCCATTTCATTGACCATTATTCGATGCTGATCTTCGCCGCCGCCGTCATCGTGATGGGTCCGGCGCTCGGCATGGCCTATTCGGAATTGCTGCCTTACGCCACCCCGGGCTTCATCGCCTTCGGCGCCGGCTCGCTGCTGACAGGCTGGCTCGGCGACCGCTGGAGCCGCCGTCATATGATGGTGATCTTCTTCATCGGCATCGGCCTGTCCATGATCTCGGTCGGCTTTGTGCAGACACCTCTGCAGCTTGGCGCGGCGCTGTTCGCGATCGGCGTGTTCGCCTCGATCTACCATCCGGTTGGCACCGCCATGTGTCCTATGCCGACAAGCTCGGTCGCGAGATGGGGCTGAACGGGGTCTGGGGCAATCTCGGCGTCGCCTCCTCGGCGCTGGCCACCGGTGTGATCGGCCAGTATCTCGGCTGGCGCTACGCCTTCATCATTCCCGGCGTCCTCACCGTGCTGCTCGGCATCGTCTTCGCGCTCAGCGTGGTGCATGAGGATCGCAAGGGCACCAAGCAGGCCGCAGCCCAGGCGCGCGTCGCGAAGAAGGACATGTGGCGGGTGATCCTGGCGCTCCTGATCGTGGTGATCGCGATCTCGACCACCTTCAACGCGGTGACGGTGGCGCTGCCGAAACTGTTCGCCGAACGGCTCGCCGACCTGACCAGGAGCCCGGCGCTGCTCGGCGTGATCGCAGCCAGCGTCTATGTGTTCGGCGCGATGACGCAGTATACGATCGGCAAATTGCTCGACCACCATTCGCTCAAGACGGTGGCGCTGCCACTGTCCTTCATGCTGGCGCCGTTCCTCTATCTGGCAGCGACGCTGTCGGACCTGCCGCTGATCCTGGTGTCGATCGGCATCGTGATGGGCGCCTTCGGCCAGGTTACGGTCAACGACGCCATGGTCGGCAAGTACACCAGCGAGGAATGGCGCTCGCGCGCCTATGCGGTGCGCTATTTCGTCGGCTTCACCGCGGCCGGCGCCTCGGTCGGGCTGGTCGCCTGGCTCTATGAGCAGGGCGGGTTCGTCACCATGCTGCGTGCGTTCGCCGCGCTCTGTCTATTGGCGATTGCGGCGGCCATTATCCTGCCCCGCGAGATCAGGACGGCGGCACCGCAGGTGAATTGAGGTTGGGGATATTTGGTCGCGGACACGCAAGGTTGATCGCTGTGTGAACTGCATCACTTCATGCGTCGCACAATATCTGGCAAACTTGTTCCGGGTGAGGAGTGTGATAGGCTCTTTATGGGTAGACCTTTAGGTTTCGGGGGCTGAGGCTAATTGCGCCTCAACGCTGTATTTGCGGTTTTTGGAGCCCAACCGATCCATGGGTGAGATTCGCGACTTCAAGTCGGGTAGGCACGAGCGGCCGCCGGGTGATCCGACGCCGCGGCGCCTTGCCGCGATCGTCGCAGGCGACATCGCCGGCTACAGCCGCCTGATGCAGCTCGATGAGGAGGGCACGCACAACCGCGTCAAGCGGATCGAGCGCGACCTGATCGAGCCGACCATCGTGGAGCATCACGGCAAGCTGGTGAAGACGACCGGCGACGGCTTCATTGCGATGTTCGACAGTCCGGTCGAAGCCGTCAGGTGCAGCATCGTGATCCAGCAGAACCTGGTCGGCCGCAACGCGGCGGTACCGAGGGACTACTGGATTGAGTACCGGATCGGCGTCAATCTCGGCGACGTCATCATCGAGCCCGACGATATCTATGGCGACGGCGTCAACGTTGCGTCGCGCCTTGAAGGGATCGCCGAGCCGGGGCAGGTCTTCATCTCCGGTGGCATCTACGAGCAGATCAAGCACAAGCTGGTGTGCGGCTACGAGTCGCTCGGCGACCGCAAGGTCAAGAACATCACCGATCCGGTGCGGGTCTATCGCGTGCTGCCGGATGCGGCGGCCTTCCAGCGGACGCGCCGGCGGCGCGAGAACATCTTGATCTTCCTGCTCAGCATCACGCTCGCGATCATCGCCGGCGGCATCCTCTGGTCCTTGCTGATACCGCGGAGCGAAAAGCTGGCGCTGCGGACGCCGGCGCCAGCGGCATCGCCGGCGCCCGCGGCATCGCCGAAGGCGGCCGAACCGGCACCCGCGACGAAACAGGCG
>NZ_PSRR01000476.1 GCF_004296405.1 Bradyrhizobium sp. Leo170 | reverse complement strand
GTGATCTGCTCCGCTGCAACCGCTTGCCCGCGCCACAACGCCTCCCTGTGGTTATGGGTCCCCCGCTTTCGCGCGCTTTCGCGGGGACGACAGCGGAGCGTGCGACGACGCCGTAGATCCGCCCTACGGCCCGCCCCATATGGCTAGACCTTGCTCTCCACAGCCGGCCGCACATCCGGCAGCTTCATCCGCGCCGGCGCGGTGCGCCGCTTGGCGAACCACAGATAGATGCCGCTGCCCAGTACGATGATGGTGACGAGATCGAGCAAGGCCCAGACGATCTTGAGCGGCAACCCGCCATAATCGCCGAAATGCAGCGGTCGCGAGACCTGCAGTGCCCTCAGATACCAGGGCACCTGCGGCGCAAGGATATTCTCGCCGTTGTTGGCATCGACCAGCACCGGCTGTAGCATGCGCGCCGTGAACGGCGTTGCGCCCTTGGTCCAGACGATCACATGTTGCGGGCTGCCGAACCGCGCCGATGTCGGCATGGTGACTGAGGTCACCAATCGATCCGGAAATTTTTCGCGCACGCGGCTGACGGCAGATTGAACGGAGGGAATCGCCGCGACCGGCTTGCCTTGATACGGGGCGAGCAGAACCGGCACCAGTTGTGCGCGCCACAGGTCGAACAGCGGCGTCGCCAGCGTGTTGATCGTCCCGGTCAAGCCGACCGCCACGGCCCAGGTCACCGTGACGATGCCGAGCAGATTATGCGTATCGAGCCATTTGAGCCGCGGCGACGACCCGCGTCGGATCGTGCCGAAATCCAGCCGCCGCATGAACGGCCAGTAGACGATGATCCCCGAGATCAGTGACACGACGAAGACAACGCCCATTGCGCCGAGGAACAATTCGCCCGGCAGGCCCGTGAACATGTCCTTGTGGATGCGCAGCACGATATCCATCACGTCCTGATGCGGCGCCTCCTCGCCGAGCACCTCGGCTGTGCGCGCATCGATGGTCACGCGATGAAACTGGCCGGGCGCAGGCATGGCGGTCGGCGACATCGCGACCGTGACCAGCGGCTCCGCCTGCTTCAGATTGGCCAGCAGAACGAACTGGCCGGGATGGTGCTGTCGCGCGACCTCGATCACCCGATCAAGCGATGCACGCGGCGTATCGGCCGGCATCTCTGGCGCCGCGATCTCCTCCTCGAGCAGATCGTCAATCTCGTCATGGAAAACCAATGGCAGGCCGGTCACGCACAGCATCAGCAGGAACACCATGCTGACGAGCGAAGCCCATGTGTGAATGCGCGACCACAGCCGGATCGTTTTCGGTCGCATCGGTGCGTCTACCTGCGATCGCTGGCCGAGCCCACGATGGTGCGCGGGCGCGTGTGTTGGTCGCCGCCACTCGTGGTGCAGGCCATGGTGACGCGGTCGGTCATGCTCTTCACGTTGAGTGCGCCAAGTTGATGCCGTTCGGCTAGCGGTATTGGTAGCGGATACCACCGCCGAAGCCCCAGCCGTCCGGCGCGCCGTCCTTGATAATGCAATCCACATAGACGGACGCGCGTTGTCGCGCAACCAGAACCGGGCTGTCTCGGAGGCCCCACGTTGCTTGGAATTGGTCTAATGAAGAACAGGAAGAAAAACCCCGCCTCCACGAATGGAAGGCGGGGTTGAAGTTCATTGGGTAAGAAATCCGCACGCAATGGATAAGTTCAAGGCGCGGGACGTAGCGTTTGGAATCTTATCGTGACGAAAGCTGCCAGCAACCTGAATAAAGCGCCGAGCGCGAGGGAGATTTTCCCGACGACGACAGAGAAAATTCCCGACGTGTGGGACCACCAACCAGAGCGGATACCGCCTTCGCGTGAGAGAACACGTCAAGACAAGAGTCTAGTGGACCACGTCAAGCTTGACGTTGCTGAGACCCTTGCCGACCATTCCGAGTTCTTGCGCGGCGGAATAGGAGACGTCGACGACTCGTCCCCGCACATACGGTCCGCGGTCGTTGACCCGCACCGTCACCGAACGGCCGCTCTTGACGTCGGTGACGCGAAGCTTGGTGCCGAACGGCAAGGTCGGATGCGCCGCGGTCAATTCGTTCTTGTCGAACTTCTCTCCGCTCGCAGTCTGCGAGTCCTCGCTGTAGAAGCTCGCGACACCCTGGGATGCGACCTTGGCATCGCCACCCTTGCGCGACGCCAGACGCGTATGCTTCCGCATCGCCGCTACCCGCCTCTTCATCGCTACCGCCGCCGTGCGGGTGTGCACGTACGATGCCTGCCTGCTCGCGCCGATTTCCGATCGTTGGCTGACGACGGTTGACTGCGCACAGGCCGCCAATGAAGCGGCCCCGAGAACCACCGCGATGAGCCGCGTGGCTCTCCACATAGAACCGGATGAGACCAGGTGCGCATCAACCTGCGCGCGCCCCCTGATGTCGACGTACGAATTTGCGGCAGCGTCGAACCACATGTTGCATCCCCAACTCGCGCCCCTAGCCCAAGCCGAAATCCAACGTCGTTAAGGGCGGACTCCAATCGGGCTTAACCGGGGCAGGAAGCGTCGGGCACGCTTGCCGTTGCACGATTCCCGCAAGGTGTGGTGATTGCGCCACAGCCGGCGCTGTCATTATGGGCGGGCTGCATACGAAGCATGCTGGCCCAGAATCCAATGGGCCGCAGGCACAACGCGAAAATGGATTCCGGTTGCGGCGCTAACGCGTCGCCCCGGAATGAGGGATGGTGAGTTGGCTTAGATCAAGTCAGCCGCGGCGCGGGCTGAACGGTCCGATCGCCGCCGTGCCAGCAGCAGGCGGCAGCACGACGACGGTCGCGCCCGGCTTCACCCGGCCAAACAGATCGATCACGTCGGAATTGGCCATGCGGATACAGCCGGACGAGATCGCCTGCCCAATGTATTCCGGCTGATTGGTGCCGTGGATGCGGTACAGCGTGTCCTTGTTGCCCTGGTAGAGATAGAGCGCCCGCGCACCGAGCGGATTAGCAGGGCCACCGGCGACACGCGACGGATAAGGTCCGAGCCGCTCCTGGATATCCTTGGTCGGAACCCAGTCGGGCCACTCGGACATGCGGCCAACGGTAGCGACCCCGGAGAAGGCCATCGCCTCCTCGCCCACCGCCACGCCGTAGCGGATCGCTTTGCCATCGGGCAGCACGTAATAGAGATAGCGCGCATCGGTATCGACCAGGATCGAGCCCGGCTGTTCCTTGCGCGTGTAGTCGACGATATGGCGCTGGAACTGCTCCGGAATGGAAGCCTGCGCGTAAGGCGGATGGGCCAACAATTGCCGATCGCGCGGCGTCATGCTGGCATCTGTGGATGGCGACAGCGTCGTCTGCATGCAGCCGGCGAGCGACACCGCCCCCGTCAGCAAAACTGCGAGCCCCAATCTCGACACCGCACGTCTCCCCTGCGTTAACCTGTTACCTAGTTGCTGCCAGAATAGTGCTGAAATCATGGCAAAGGCTGTGGAAACACGTCTGTTTGATTGCGTCAGCACGTTCTGCCTTGCCTCGGTTGCACGGCGCGAGTGTCGACGCTAGCCTCCTCAAAAAACAGGAGGTTCCCAAGGATGCGCTATACTTTGTTGATCGCAGGACTGTTGCTTGCTGCTCAGCCCGCGCAGGCCGATCCGCGCTCGGCCTATGTCACGCTGGTGCTGCAGGCGTTTGCCGCCAAGGTCGAGTGTCCCAACACCGATCTCGTCTATCAGGACCTGGTGCAGAAGGCCGAGGAGATGCACCTGCCCGATGGCACCACGGAGAGAGTGCGCAAGGCGATCGCGTTCATGCACACCGGCGGCAAGATGGGCGAGCGCCAGGACGACGAGCTCATGGCCGAAGTCGCGGTCGCCACCCAGGCGACTGATCTCGACCAGCGGCGGCTGGGGATGACGACCTGGTGCGAAGCGCAGAAGACTCACCTTGCCGGCTTCATCCGTCCGAAGAACTAGCACGCCCTCTTCCGCGACTGATTCCCGAGTTCCGGGGAAGCCAGTCGCCGTGGGCGGCCCCAGACTCTCCCTCCTCTTGCCTTGCTTTGGTCACACCTGGCTGGAGTCGTGGGGCTGGGCAGGGGATGGTTGACGTAGTGTAAATCCGCCGGCCGCTTCCAGAGCGGGTGGCATTGGACTGAAGATGGAGCGCCAATGCTTTCCACGCTGAACACTAATCCTGCTAAAGAATCCGATCCGCACGATGTTTTCGTGATCGACCCCGAAGTCGTGCTCGCCGCGCGCGGAGATCGTGCACCGCCAACGCGTGCCGAAGTGAACCAGGCGCCGGCACCGCAGAGCTACGTGGCATCCGGCGCCGCAGCCCCATCGCTCGATACCAGCTTTCGCGTGACCGCCAGCGATCACATCCAGCTCCCGGGCGAGCCTTCGCCGTTCGCCAAATGGGCCAAGCGCGCCGCGATGGGCTTCCTGTTCGCTCTGCTCAGCGCTTTCGCGGCGGCAGCCTGGAAGCATCATGGCGACACCGCCAAGCAAATAATTGCGGACTGGATACCGCAGGTCTCGCTGTTGTCGTCGTTGTCTTCGTCACCGCCGGGTAACTCGACGGCGCCCGCGGAGCAATCCGCCCCGCCCGCCGATCAGGCGGCTACAGAGCAGCCGGCCCCACCCGCCGTTCAAACCGCCTCGACCGATCAGGCGGTCGCTCAGCCGGACACCCCTGCTCAGGCACAGCCTGCGCAAGCCGCCGCGCCGGCGACCGCCGCAGCCCTTCCACCTGATACCGCGCAGTTGCTGCAGTCGATGGCGCACGATCTCGCGGCGATGGGCCAACAGATCGAGCAACTCAAAGCCAGCATCGCGCAGCTCAAGACTGGGCAGGATCAGATCGCCCGCGACATGGCCAGGAATTCCGAGGCCAGGGTTTCGGCACAAGCCGTGCAGCCGCGCCCGGCGCCGCCGCCGCGGCCGGTCGCAG
>NZ_PSRR01000475.1 GCF_004296405.1 Bradyrhizobium sp. Leo170 | reverse complement strand
CCGCGATTGTCCCCGGCGAATCAAAGGAAGAACACGATGTCGGATGCAAAATTGTAGAATGTGCTGTCTTCTCTTTCGCAGACAGCGAGACAGTTGAATGCTCCGCCGGCCGGCCGGACTGCGCCGGATGCAACTTACGTGAAGCTAGATACCAATGAGAACCCATTTCCACTGCCAACGATCGTATGGCAAAGTGCAATTATCGCCCTTGAGCGGCAGTATCTTTATCCCGAAGATGACAACCTCAGCTTGCGGGAAGCAGCTGCCAATGCGTACGGCGTAGCGACGGATCATGTGATTGCCGGCAATGGATCATCTGAGATTCTGGGGCTGATCTACAGAGCCTTTCTTGCCCCGGGCGAGAGCGTGGCAATGCTGTCTCCAGGTTTTTCATTCAATCGCAAACTTGCTATGTTGCAAGGGGCTCAACTTCTCGAAGTCAGATGTGACGAACCTCAGTCCTTGCCTATAGAGCAATTGTTGTTGGGTTGCGAAAAAGCCGCGAAGTTCGTTCTGGTAGCTAATCCGAATAATCCAACCGGAACGTTCATTCCGATCGCTGACATCGAACGCCTTGTGGCAGAATCGGACCGTCTAGTCGTGTTGGACGAGGCGTATGTCGATTTTGCGCCTGATAATGGCCTACGCCTCCTAAGCCGCTATCCGACTCTTCTGATCTTAAGAACATTTTCGAAGAGCTACGCCGCCGCTGGCATTCGCGTCGGCTTCGGACTAGGCCACCCAGAGCTTATCGGAAGGCTTCGTAACATCCAGAACGTCTTCAACATGAATGTGATCGGTCACGCGGTGGGCATCAGCGTTCTTGCGCACCGCGCCATCTACGAAGATAACCATAGGCACATCACGCAGGAAAGAGAACGAGTGGCGAGCGCACTGTCACAACTTGGATTGTCTGCAACGCCCTCCGACGCAAATTTCTTGCTAGTCCGTGTGCCCGCGGGACACGACGGCAGATGGTGGCAGCTGGCTTTGGAAAGGCAAAAGATACTCGTTGCCTTTTTCCCTGATGAAGGTCTTGAAGACTGTATCCGCGTTAGCATCGGCACAAAAACGCAAATGGACGCGATTCTCGCAGCAATCAGTGACATTTCTGGCCGCTCGAAAATGGGTATATCGCCCGCCGCGCAGTAGTAATGTCTGGTGCCGCGTCACGTATGCGATAGCACCACCGAGGGATGAGAGCGGTGGGTGGCATAACCGAGATCTGTTGTGACTGATGGACGAAAATCGACGACGGATCGATCGCTTAACTGCCACGGCCCCGTTTTCGAGGGACAACCGCCTCGTGATCAGCGGTATCGCGCACCTACTGCAGTTAACAAGGGACAACGATCGCTTTCCTGGTTGAGCCGCGCATGGAGCGTGGCTTGATCGAGCTCGCCTTCCACCAGGACACGAACACCGCGGCAAGACCGTTGCCCGTGATATTGGTAAGGGCGCGCACCTCGCTCATGAATTTATCGATCGAGAACACGATTGCCATGCCAGGCACTAGCGCCGGATTAACCGCTGATAGCGTCGCCGCGAGCGTGATGAAGCCGGCCCCGGTGATACCGCTTGCGCCTTTCGACGTCAGCATCGCCACGATCAGGATCGTGAGCTGTTGGCCGAAGGTAAGATCGACCCCGAGCGCCTGCGCGATAAATAACGTTGCCAAGCTCATGTAGACGTTGGTGCCATCGAGGTTGAACGAGTAGCCGGTCGGCACCACGAGCCCGACCACGGGCTTGGAGCAGCCGAGCCGCTCAAGCTTCTTCATCAACTGCGGCAGCGCGCTTTCCGAGGACGAGGTGCCGAGCACGAGCAAGAGCTCGTCTTTGATATAAGCGATAAACTTGAAGATCGAAAAGCCAACGGAGCGCGCGATCAGACCGAGCACGACCACCACGAACAGCGCGGCCGTGGCGTAGAACAGTGCGATTAGGCCG
Organism: Bradyrhizobium sp. Leo170; assembly: GCF_004296405.1. Taxonomy (GTDB): domain Bacteria; phylum Pseudomonadota; class Alphaproteobacteria; order Rhizobiales; family Xanthobacteraceae; genus Bradyrhizobium. Next base: position 2,993 of record NZ_PSRR01000475.1, on the reverse strand, counting down.
ATTAGATTGCCGAGCGCCGAGGGTCCGAGCTTGCCGATCGTGAAGGCCATGGCGCCGAACGCGCCGATCGGCGCGGCCTTCATGACAATAGCGATGACGCCGAACACCGCGTGCGCCGTGTCGTCGATCATGCCGCGCAACTTCTCGCCGCGCTCACCCAGCGCCATCAGCGAGAAGCCGAACAGGATGGCAAATAAGAGTACCTGCAGGATGTCGCCGCGCGCCAGCGCGCCGACCACGCTGTCGGGAATGATATTGAGGATGAAATCGACGGTTTTCGAAGCTTCCGCCTGCTCCACGTAGTTGGCGACGGCTGCGGCATCGGGCTTGGCCGCAAGGCCGTGGCCGATCTGGAAAAGATTGCCCATCAGAAGGCCGAGCAACAAGGCAAAAGTGGAGACGATCTCGAAATAGACCAGCGCCTTGAGGCCGACCCAGCCGACCTTTTTCGCATCCTGGATGTGCGCAATGCCCGAGACCACGGTGCAGAAGATGATGGGCGCGATGACCAACTTGATCAGCTTGATGAACCCGTCACCAAGCGCCTTGACCCAATCGCTGGTCGCGAGCGACGGCCACAGCCAACCGACGACGACGCCAATCAGGATCGCGATCAGCACCTGAACGTAGAGGATTTTGTACCAAGTTCTCGACACCGGCGCGGGTGCGGCAGTTGCGATGGTGGTCATGACGCTCCTTCCCAATATGAACTCGAACACCGAGCCACCGCGCGTTGAGAGGCGACGGCATCAGACGAGCCTTGTCATGCCAGCCGTGCGCAATTGAAGACGGCGATGTCGGAACTCCGACAGCCGGCAGCGCGATTTGCTGGCAGTTACGTGTGTTTTTCTCTCGTTAAGCAAGACGCGCACCACGCGCCGAAGCCATGCTGCCGTTCAACCGGCGAGACTGTGGACAGACTTTCTCCTAAATGTATTTGGTTGAATGCCAGAAACGCGTTTGTTCCGCCGAAGGCAGAGGCGTTGTTCAGCGCCACGCGCACCTTGCGCTCGCGCGCGCCAGATTGGGCGCGGCCTCGAGATCGACCAGCTGCTTGCGGGCGATTTAATGCTCGGGCAGCGTTTTGAGCTTGGCCCTTATCCTGAGCTCAGAGTTGCAATCGGGTCACTGGCGGAGCGGCCTTCGCATCTCCCTATAAATGGAAGCGCCGCCGGTCCCGCCCATTCCGGAAACGACGACGCGCCTCCCCGTTCAGGCCTTCTCAGCGACCACGCCGCGGACAGGTTCGTCGCCGATAGACTTGAGATTCGATCAGGCGTCATCCGTGTTCATCTCAATCGTCGATCGCGTAGGACTGCGCCACGCAGATGATGTCCGCAACTCCAGTGACTGGATGCCACACCAGGTCAGTTCCGTGGTGGTCGATGTCTCGCGGCCGCCGACAGCGTTTTCCTTGTTCGTGCAACAATTTCCTTCGCGAATTGATCTGCCATGCTGCTGCTTCCATTAGGCGCTTCGACGCGAACGCACTGCCTTTCAGCCGCGCCGCGCGACAGAAGCAGTGACGTGATTCGTCGGGCGTCAGGTGCTGTCAATGCAACATTCCGCGACATTGGTAAAATTGATTTTTTGGATGGTACGCATCCACATTATCGACGTTTGGAGACATGCGCCTAAGACCTTGATGCAAGCTGCCCTCGGGCGTTATCGAGCCTCGCGTCGTAGTTTCGCACAGTTAAAAACGACAGCCTCGATGCTCCTTCACCGGGCCATCTACGCCGAGCTCCCGCCGCGCCTGGACGAGACGTCTGCCCCAGAGTTCTCGTCGAACGGACGCTTCGTAGTGGCAGACGTGAAGGCAGAACTTATCGTATTCCGACACCCCAGGCGGCCACGTCGGGTCAGCCGGTCCGGAGATCGGAGTCGAGCCGTTCAAAGATCCAAAATCGGACATCACGGCGCGGCGGAGCCAACTTTGGGCAGAGTAATGCCAGAAGTTTTTCGTTCAAGAGGCTAGAGATGTTCGGTTGAAGACGCCGAAGTCGGAAGCTGACACGGCGCTGAGGCCATTCCGCCGCAATTCAACAGCCACGCTGGCGCTTAAGCGTGTTTGGCTGCTATGGCGCAAGGCGCGCATCATATTCCGCGAGCGGCACGCCGATTGCTGGGATGAGGAGCATAAGCCGCCGCGGCCAAAGTGGTCGCAGCCGCCCCGCTCCGAAAGAACTCCCAATGAGGCTTGCCCGATTGATCCTGATAAATGCAACCTTAATCCTGATCCTGCTCCTGCTCGGAATAGCAGCAGCGGTCAACATCAGTCCCACTATTGCCGCAAACTTCCGTCTGCCGGGCAACGAGATTGCAGCACCGCTCATTCAGACGATCCGGCTCGAGGCCGGGTTGAGCTCTCGCGCGAACGGACATTTTTGCAGCCGGATCATCCAACCCGCGCATTTTGTATCCTTCTGTCGGCCGACCAGTTCCGCCCAAGTAAGTCGATGGAGAAGCCTCTCCGGGTATCGCAAGCAGCTTCACGACTAAAGAGCGGCAAGTTCGTGCTGTGGCGTTCGAATGTGAAGTTCGCCAATCGCGCGGATAGCCTTCAGATGATGTCTGTGGCAAAATCATCGATCTGCAATCCGGCCGCCGCACCTTATGATGGCGCAACGGCGGTGCAGGTAACGAAAGTGCTAGGTGTCAGTGCGGCGATTCAGCCAAATAAGGCCGGTGGCGCCAGCATCACACACGCCTATCAACCCGAGACCGGCAATGCCGAACTCGGATTTGTCGCGCCGCCCGAGCTTACAAACAGCAAAATCCGTTGCCGCTGGCTGGTGGCGCAGGAGTCTTATGGGCAAGACGCCGTGCTGTTGGAGACTGGCACCTACAATAAACTGTCGGCCGCCTTCGTCGACTTTCTCAAATGGCAAAAACTCCACGCGATTATCGCGCGGGGGTGGCTACGTGCAAAGCTAGAGTTGACGCATGGATGGCTTTTTCGCCAGAGCTCTGGGAATCGCTCCGGCTCACGA
>NZ_PSRR01000474.1 GCF_004296405.1 Bradyrhizobium sp. Leo170 | reverse complement strand
AAAGCGGAATGTTTTTTGCGCGAGGGCTGGACAGACTTTTCGCTGATTTGCCCGTCGGGTTGATTTGTCGCACCCGAAGCATCCACATCGTCATTGCGAGCAGAGCGAAGCAATCCATAGCGCCGCAAGCGGAGACATGGATTGCTTCGCTTCGCTCGCAATGACGGAAAGTGAGGAGTCTGTGGCTGATCCCTCGAGACGCCGCTGGCGCGGCTCCTCGGGATAAGGGGCGGTCATTTTCGGCTCGCGCCAAGAGGGGCGTAATTCGCCATCTCGATCAAAAGTTCACAGCCAACTCGGCCAAGCGGCGATGGGCATGCTCGCGCGCGATCCGGATCGGGTCGGCCGGCCCGGTGGTCGGGCCGATCGGCACGAAACGGACGCTGGTGATGCCGATGAAGCGGAGCGCCTCGCGCATGTACGGCGTCGCCATATCGATGCGTCCGCGATTCATGCCGGTGACGAAGTCGCTGCCGCTGGCGAGGATGACGAGCGTCGGCCGATCCTTCAGCGGCGGCAGATAGCCTTGCGACGGATCGAAGCGGAACGTCAGTCCGGGCTGGATGATCACATCGAGCCAATGCTTCAGCCTATAAGGAATGCCGAAATTCCACATCGGCGTCGAGATCAGTACGCGGTCGGCAAGCGCGAGGCGCAAGGCGATGCGCTCGGCGGCGGCGAAGCCGTCGCGCTCAGCGTCGGTGAAGGCTTGTCCCTTCAGGCGGGCGTATTTGGCATCGAGGATCGCGCCGGAAAAGTCGGGCAGATGATCGCGCCAGAGGTCCATCAGGTCGATGTCCCAGTCCGAGTGGGCTTTGCGAAAATGCTCGAGGAAGACGCGCGCGCCGGCGGCCGATTCCGAATCGGCGCGCGGCGAGCAGGCGAGATGAAGGAGCTTTGGCACGCACCTGCGCCTTTCATCCGATGGCCTTGATGACGGTGTCGGCGTTGGTCACGACGGAAACGTTCTGCAGCGCGAAGTTGATCGAGGCATTGTGCCAGTCAGCGTTCATGGTCGAGCAGCAATCCTCCGGCACGATCATGAAGTAGCCCTTGTCGGCGCCGGTGCGGGCGGTGTGCTCGACCGACATGTTGGTCCAGGCGCCGGTATTGATGATCATGTCACGGCCGGTGGCTTTCAGGATGGTTTCGAGCCGCGTGCCCTCCCACGCGCTCATGCGCATCTTCTCGACGACGAAATCGCCCGCGCGCGGCTCTAGCCCAGACACGGGCGCCGCGCCCCAGCTCCCGCGCACCATGGCCTTGCTGTCGACCAGGCCTTCGAACAGCGGCGCGTTCAGCGTGACGCCCGGCGCCCCCGGCTCGACGATGAACCAGACATGGATGATGACGACGCCGCGCGAGCGCGCGACTTCCGCAAGCCGCCGGACATTGTCAACGACGCGCTGCTGCCGCGCATGCGCCGGCGCGCCTGATTCCGCGAACGCGCCGCCGTCCGTGATCACGTCGTTCTGCAGATCCTGGATGATCATCGCGCAGCGCTGCGGATCAAGCCGCATCTCGCCATCGATCAGGTGAGGGGCGGGCGCCGAAGAAGCGGCTGCAGTGCCGCCGCGCCGGCCGCTCATATAGGGCTCGTGGCGCGGACCGACCTTGGTCGGGATCGCGTAAACCGAATGTGTCGCGGTCAGATAGAGCGTACGAAAGTCTGTGCCGCCCCAGGCGAGATTGGCGACAAGTTCGGGAAGACGCACTTTGCCAAGCAGTTCGCCATTGCGCGAATAGACCCAGACGCCGCCGGGCGCGGTGACCCAGACATTGCCGTGCTGGTCGCATTTCATGCCGTCGGGCACGCCGGGCTCGAACTCGGAGCGGATGTTGCTTGCAAAGACGCGCGGATTGACGAGCGCGCCGTCGGCCTCGACGTCGAAGGCGCGGATCAGCGCCTGCACGGTGTCGTTGACATAGAGCGCGCGCTCGTCCGGCGAGAAACAGAGTCCGTTGGGCTGCTCGAACAAATTACGGTCGACGAGCAGGCGGGGCGCGCCGCCGCCGGGCGGCACGCGATAGACACCCTGAAAGCCGAGCTGGCGCGGCCGCTCGACGCCATAGACCGGCATGCGGCCATACCACGGATCGGAGAAATAGATCGCGCCACTCGAATGGACGCAAACGTCGTTCGGGCTGTTGAGCTCCTGGTTCTCGAAATGCGAGGCGAGCACGTCGCGTCGCCCGTCCGGCCGCTCGCGGATCAGCGAGGAGGTGGCATGCTCGCAGACGATCAGGTTCAATTCCGCGTCATAGGTCATGCCATTGCATTTGTTCGAGGGGCGTCTGACCTCGACGACGCCGCGCCGCGCATCCCAGCGCCGGCGCACGTCGGCCGGCATGTCCGAAAACAGGAGATAGTGATCGGTCGGATGCCAGATCGGTCCCTCCGTGAACTCGAAGCCCGTGCCGACCTGGCCGACCGGCGCATAGGGATCGATCAGGTTCTCGAATTCCGGCCGCAGGGTGACGTGCGTCATCGGCTAAAGTCCTCTTGAGCTCACGCCGGGAACCAGCGGCGCTCCGGCAGGCTCTGCACGATCGGGCCCGGCACCTGGTCGTGCAATCGGCCGACCACCGCGCCGCCTTCGATCTTCGCGGGCCGGTCGTGCACCGGCAGCAGATAGCGCGAGCCGCTCAGCAGCTTCTTGATCGCGGCCTTCTCCGCGCGCTTGGTGGTGCCGTGGTTGCCTGTGGTGCGCGGCTCCCAGTCATGGATCTCGTTGAAGGGCGTCACGATCTGGTCGTTGAAATCATAGATCACGTCGCCGCAGATCGTGGCGATGCCGTCGGCAGTGTGAACGTGGATGTTCATCGAGCCTTCGGTGTGGGCATTGGCGGCGTCGCAATAGACACCGGGCATCAGTTCGATAGGGCCGGTGATCTCGAGATCGAGGAAGCGCAGCGCGCCCTTGGTGTGCAACCGGTCGACCAGGTGCTTGATGTCGGGCGCCGGATATTGCGGATGCATCAGGCCGGATACGGAATATTCCAGTTCGCGGCGGTTGAGGACGACGGTCGTGTTCATTGGAAACAGATCGTCCTTGCCGGCATGGTCGATGTGCAGGTGGGTGTGGCAGACGAAGCGCACGTCGCCCATGCGCACGCCGTGACGCGCGAGCTGATTCTCGATCATGTTCTCGTGGAATTGCAGGCCGCGCATGCCGAGCGTCTCCATGATCTGGTTGGAGCGATAGCCGGTGTCGACCACGACAGGATAGGGGCCGCCGAGAATCAGGAAGCCGAGCGTCAGCACGCGTCGGGTGCGGCCGCAGTCGCGCCCGAGCACGAGGAAGCTCGACTCCAGCTCGATATCGCCATAGTCCAGGATCTTGATTTCCAACGGCATCCATTCGCTCCCGATTTCCGATTGATCTTTGTCTTGTGCGGCGATCCTTTGCCGTCATCCGATGCGATAGACGCGCATCGCGGTTGCCCTGAAGAGCGCGTCGCGCTGCTCTCCGCGTAGCTGCACGGTGGCCGCGCGATAGGTGGCTATCAGTTCGCGATAGCTGGTCCAGAGTTTTTCGATCGGAAAGTTCGAGCCGAACAGGCAGCGCTCGGCGCCGAAGATATTGACGGTGTCCTCGATGACCCCACGGATATGCGCGAGGTTATTGCGGTGAATGAAGGTGCCGAGCCCCGAAAGTTTTGAGACCACGTTCGGGCAGCTTGCTAGCCTTGCCATGCCGGTGCGCCAGGCGGCGCGGCCTTCCGGCGACAGGTCCTCCAGCATGCCGGCGTGCTGCAGGATGAAGGTCACGTCGGGGCAGGCTTCGGCGAGGCCGGCGGCATCCGCCATCTGCGGCGCGAACACCTGCAGGTCAAAACTCCAGCCATAATCGGCGAGGCGGGCGACGTTGCGGCGGATCACGGGATCGGCGCAGAGGTCGGCACGCGCGACGAAACGGTAGAGCGGATTTTCATGCCAGTGCAGTTGCATGCGCACGCCGCGCACCAGCGGATAGCGCGCGAGGCGATCGAGTTGCGGGCGCACGTCACTGGCGGAGAAATCGGCATAGGCGACGATGGCATGCGGCCAGCCGTGCTCGCCCGCCGTCTGTTGCACCCAGGCCGTTTCGTCCTCGGAGCGATCAGTAGGCCAGTTGGTCTGCACGTAGACCGAGCGGATCACGCCGGTGCCGGCGAGATCGTCGAGATATTCGCGGATCGGATAGTCGCGGCGAATCGGCTCATAGGGGCCGAAGATGCGCGGCTGCATCGGGCCGGACAGCCAGGCGAGATCCGCCTGCCGCCAGATGTGGTGGTGGGCGTCAACGATGTCGGTCATGCGGCTCTCCTTCCTCCGAGCGACAACAGATGCGATACGACAGCGACACTCGACCCGCCGTCGGAGAGATCATCGACGAAGCGCTCGATCGCGATCAGCGCTTCGGTCTGCGGCCGGAAGCCGGGCCCGCTAGCCAGCGGCGTCAGCCAGCTCAGCGACCAGGCGAGTCGCGACAATTTGGCGACCGCATCGCGCAGCGCCGAAATATCTCCGCGTTCGAGCCCGTCGGAGACCACAACCACGGCGGCGCCGCGCGCGTAGCCGCCGAACCGCGGCACCGCGAGGAACGCCTGCAAGGCGTCGCCGATGCGGGTGCCGCCGTCCCAGTCGCTGACGAGGTGGGCGGCCGCGTTCAGCGCCTGCTCGCGGCGTTTCATCCGCAGGGCGCGAGTGACACGCGTCAGCCTGGTGCCGAAGGTGAACACCTCGACATTGCGCGCAGCCTGCATCAGAGCATGGGCGAGCGTCATGTTCTCCTCGGTGCGCGCTTTCATCGAGCCGGAGACGTCGATCAGGAGCAGGATCTTGCGCGGGCGCAGGCGTCGTTTCAGATGCCCGAGCCGCAGTACTTCGCCGTCATTGCGCACGCTGTCGCGCAAGGTGCGGCGGATATCGGCGAAGGGCCCGCGCGCGCGCGCATCCGGCGGTGGCC
>NZ_PSRR01000473.1 GCF_004296405.1 Bradyrhizobium sp. Leo170 | reverse complement strand
CTCGCGGCCGCCGGCGCCAAGGTCGCCCATGTCGTCGGTGATGTCTCCAAGCCCGCCGATGTCGCGCGCTTCGTCGCGGCGGCGCAAAAGCTCGCGCCGCTTGCGATGGCGGTGCACAATGCCGGCTCGAACCGGTGGGCGCCCTTCCTGAAGGTGAGCGAGGAACAGTTCGAGTCACATTGGCGCGAGCATGCGCTCGGCGGTTTTCACCTGGCGCAGGCGGCAATCCCAGCGCTGCTGTCGCGTGGCGGCGGCACGCTGGTGTTCACGGGAGCGAGCGGCTCGCTGCGCGGCAAGGCCCATTTCGCGCCCTTTGCCGCCGCCAAGGCCGCGCTACGCGCGATGGCGCAGAGCATTGCGCGGGAATTCGGACCTCAGGGCATCCATGTCGGCCATGTCGTGATCGATGGCGGCATCGAGGGCGATCGGCTCCTGACTTTTCTCCCACAATTGAAAGAGGAGCGCGGTCCGGACGGCCTGCTCAACATCGCCGCCATCGCCGAGGCCTATTGGGTGCTGCACCATCAGCACCGCAGCGCCTGGACCCACGAGCTTGACCTCCGTCCCTGGGCGGAGTCGTTTTAGCAAATTGTAGGGTGGGCGAAGCGCCGTAGTTCGGGTGAAGCGCCAGCGTAACCCGGGGCCGGCCGACAACGCATGCACACGCCCCGGGTTACGCTGGCGCTTCACCCGGGCTACGCGCACAAAACCTCTACGTCATGCTGCCCGGCATGAAGCAGCGGATCGTGATTCCCGTGGTGCCCTTCATCGGCCAGACCATGGTCCGGCCGGCGCGGTTCGGCTCGGTGATCACGGCTTCATCGGGCACCATGATCCATTGTCCCTCCAGACGGACCCGGTAGTGCCCGTCCTTCGATTCCCAATCCGGATCGGCCACCGCGACGCCGTCGGCATCCGAGCAGCAAGGCCCGAGCCTGCTCTTCAGGCTGTCGAACCAGGGTTTGAGTGGCGAGTTGGAATAGCGTCCATCATCGCGGGCCATCAGAGTTCCCGTTGGGACGACGAGGAGAATTGTCAGGACCGAAGTCCAAACCAAATTTGTGCGAGCCATGTCCGTGCCGTGACGCCAGACCCCAACTCTGACAAACCGGGAACCCCGGATGAAGTTCCATGCATGGACCCGATTGGGACACGCCGTCCACAGGATCGGATAGAGCTGGATGATTATTCTTCGAAACGTCATCCCGCTCCATCTTTTTGTTCGAGCATGATCTTTTTCGGAAAACCGGTACCCACTTTTCCGGATCATGCTCTGGTCAGCGCCGGACCGCACACCCTTCGAGGAACAGGGTCGCGCAGGCCTCAGCGCGACGCTCGAGTTCGATACGATCGGGCGGCGCCTGACGACCGAACAATACGGCACGCTGCGGCGCGAAGACGATCATGCCAAGCAGCATGCCGGCCGCCGTTTCCGGATCGATCTCCCGAAGCGCGATCAGGCCGCGCTCGTGTTGCGTCCGCAACCAATTTGCCAGCGTGGTCACCGTTCGCCGCATCGCACTCTTGTAGAAGGTGTCCGCGATATCGGGGAATTTATCGCTGTCGGCGAGGACCAGGCGCTGCAGCGCAATCACCTCGCCATCCAGGATAAGTTCGGCGCAGGCAAGACAAGCCTCGCGTACCGCACCTCTGATGTTGCTGCCGTCGCAGGCGCGGAGCCGTACGCCCGAAATGAACCGGTCCATCCGGTCCGCGACCATCCCCTCGAACAGGGCCTCTTTGCCGGAAACCAGCCGGTAGAGCGTCTTCGTCGAGACGCCGGCGCGGCGCGCCACGTCATCCATGCTGGTCGCCGCGAAGCCGCTGGCGGCAAATTCGCGCCGCGCGGCCTCGTAGATCACCGTCCGCGTCTCATCATCGGAGCGCAGCGGCGGCCTGCCCCGGCTGCGGCGCTCGGGTGCCGCACCGCCTTTGTCCGCTCTGCCCTGCTTTGTCGTGACCGTCATGCCACCGAGCCATGCTTTAATATGACGCCTGTCATTCCATTGACAGACACAATATGGCGCCTATTTTGGAAAACATCAAGTTTCCTAATTAGCCCGCGCCATCCGATGGAAATTATCCAGTCCTGGCAAGGGGATGGAAAGTCAGGAGGGCCGTCATGAACCAGCATTCCGCGTCCTTGGAGATCGAGCGCCCGCTATCCGCCGCCGAAGTGCAGCGGTTCGCGCCGGCGCCGGAGCCGGTCGTCCCCGCCCCCGTTGCCTCGGCATCGATCAAGGGCAAGCTGCGGCGGATCGCTCTTACCGGCCTCGCCATCGCCGCGCTGTCCGGCGCCGCCTGGTATGGCTGGGACTACTGGACCGTCGGTCGCTTCCTCGTCTCCACCGACGACGCTTATGTCAAAGCCGACAACACCACGATCGCGCCGAAGGTCTCGGGCTATCTCAGCGCGGTGCTGGTCGGCGACAATGAGCGTGTGAAGGCCGGCCAGGTGCTGGCGCGGATCGACGAACGTGATTTCAAGGTGGCGCTGAACCAGGCCAAGGCCGATGTCGAGGCCGCGCGGGCCGCCGTCGCCAGCAAGCATGCGCAACTCGATGTCCAGCAGGCGGTGATCGAGGCCGCGAAGGCGACGCTCGACGTCGACACCGCGACGCAGACCTTCGCCGCGCAGGAGAACAAGCGCTACACCGACCTCGCCACCACAGGCTATGGCAGCGTGCAGAACGCGCAACAGGCGCAATCGCGCCACGCCAGCGCGCAAGCCGCGGTTCAGCGCGACATCGCCAACCTCGCTTCCGCGCGAAAGCAAGTCGAACTGCTGAAGGCGGAGATCACGCAAGCGGTGGCGGCGACCGCGCGCGCCGAGGCGATCGAACAGCAGGCCGAGCTGAACCTTGGCTACACCACGATCACAGCGCCGATCGACGGCGTGGTCGGCAACCGCACGCTGCGCGTCGGCCAGTTCGTGCAGGCCGGCACGCAACTGATGTCGCTGGTGCCGGCGACCGGCGCCTATGTGGTGGCGAACTTCAAGGAGACCCAGCTCACCGACGTCCGCAAGGGACAGAAGGCGGACATCTCCGTCGACATGTTCCCGGGCCAGGTCGTGCACGGCCACGTCGATTCACTCGCGCCCGCCAGCGGCCAGGAGTTCGCGCTGCTGCCGCCTGACAACGCCACCGGCAATTTCACCAAGGTGGTGCAGCGCATCCCCGTGAAGATCGTGCTCGACTCCACGCCCGTCGAATTGCGTCCGGGCATGTCGGTGATCCCGACGATCGACACGCAGTCGCATGGCGACGCCATCCAGCAGCCGGTCGCAACGCCGAAGCCCGCTAGTTCGATTGCCCAGAGGTGATGCCATGTCGGACCTCACACTATCGGCCACAGCACCCCTGCCGCGTGCGGCCATCAATCCGGACCGGGCCAGCGCCACGGTATGGATCTCCGTGCTCGCCGCCATGATCGGCGCCTTCATGGCGATCCTCAACATCCAGATCACCAACGCCTCGCTGCTCAACATCGAGGGCGGCATCGGCACCGGCGTCGACAACGGCTCCTGGATCTCGACGTCGTACCTGATCGGCGAGATCGTGGTGATCCCGCTGACCGACTATCTCAGCCGCGTGTTCTCGTTCCGCAACATCATGATCGTTCACGCTACGCTGTTCGCGGCGTTCTCGGTGGCTTGTGCCTTCACTCATGACCTGCCGTCGATGATCGCGATGCGGGCGTTGCAGGGCTTTTTCGGCGGCGTCCTGATCCCGATGGCGTTCACGCTGGTGTTCACCAAGTTGCCCAAGGCGCAGCAGCCGATCGGCCTTGCGATGTTCTCGATCGCCGTGACCTTTGCGCCGGCGATCGGACCGACCATCGGCGGCTATCTCACCGAGAACTACGGCTGGCAGACAATCTTCTTCGTCAACGTGGTGCCGACCGCGGTCATGGTGACCATGCTCTATTTCACGCTGGAGCGGCAGCCGATGCAGTTCGGCCTGCTGCACGAGGGCGACTGGTTCGGGATCGCGACCATGGCGATCGGCCTCTCCGCGCTGCAGACCGTGCTAGAGGAAGGCAACAAGGACGACTGGTTCGGCTCGCCCTTCATAGTGAAGCTCGCGATTGTCGCCGCGGTGAGCCTGACGCTGTTCGTGATCATCGAACTCGTGGTGGAGAAGCCGCTGATCCGGCTGCGGCTGCTCGCGCAGCGCAGCTTCGGCTTCGGCACGATCTCAGCGGTGTTCGTCGGCTTTGCGCTGTTCGGCTCGGTCTATCTGCTGCCGGCCTATCTCGGCCAGGTGCAGCTCTACAACGCCGAGCAGATCGGCCAGGTGCTGGCGTGGACCGGACTGCCCCAGCTCATCCTGATCCCGCTGGTGCCGAAACTGATGCAGCGCTTCGATGCCCGCTACATTGCCGCCGTCGGGATGGCGCTGTTCGCGGCAAGCTGCTTCATGAACACGCAGATGTCGCTGAACTATGCCGGCGACCAGCTCTTCGTTCCCAACATCATCCGCGCCATCGGCCAGGCCCTGATGCTGGCGCCGCTCAGCGCCGTGAGCCTCGGCAGCGTCGCGCCGCAGGACGCGGCGGCGGCCTCCGGCATTTCCAACATGATGCGCAATCTCGGCGGCGCGATCGGCACTGCGCTGCTTGCGACCATCGCCACCAAGCGCGAGCAGTTCCACTCCAACATCATCGGCCAGTCGGTCGACCTCGCACGTGAGGAGGTGCGCCAGCGCCTCGCCGAGATGACGAACTACTTCATGGCCCACGGCATGAGCGATCCGGCAGCCGCGCGACATCAGGCGATCATCGCGCTCGGCAACACCGTCAAGCGCCAGGCGCTGGTGATGGGCTATAGCGATACATTCGTCGTGCTGGGCTTCGTGCTCGTGCTCGCGGGCATCGCGATCCTCCTGACCGGCAAGCCGAAGGGCGGCGCTGCAGCGGGTGGCGCGCATTGAAAGATTGCTGTGCCGCCTCTCCCGCTTGCGGGAGAGGTGAACTCCTGTGCGGTCAGTATGCCGTTCGATTGTCGGGGGCGGCGCCGCCGCTCGATCAGCGCCCGTGCGGCGCGCTCCGCGG
>NZ_PSRR01000472.1 GCF_004296405.1 Bradyrhizobium sp. Leo170 | reverse complement strand
TTTCTTGCCACCGTCGCCCGCAGATCATCTCTGCGAACTTAGCGCCAGCGTCGGGGCGCCAGAACCACACGACTTCGCCGTCCGCTGATGCTGCGTTCGTCGTTCGCAACACCTGCGTCCATCGCATCCCACCGCAACGTTTGTGACGATCGCGACCCGCCCCTCTCTTGGGTGAGACGCGCGGAGTTAAATCACTGATTTGCCCGACGGCGAAAGCGGAATATTTTTCGTGTGAGGGCTGGACAGACTTTTGCTGATTTGCCCGTCGAGTTACTTTGTCACGCCGGCTTGATGCAGATTGCGCTCGCGCGCGCTGCGAAGCACAAAGCGCGGCAATTAGCGACGATTACTCGTCTTCTTCGTCTTCCTCGTCTGCCTTCAGTAGGCCAGCTTTCTTGGCAGCTTTCTTAGCTGCCTTCTCGGCCTCAGCCTTTGCCTTTAACGCAAGGTATGCTTCCTCACCGTCATCGACAAAATTTTCTGGCTTAATCGCAAAGGTCAGAACAGGGCAAGCTATTGGGGGAAATGATCGCTCAGTTGGTATCTTTGATTGCGGAAAAGTCACGATAGTAAATGGCGCCCAGACGGTAGGCACAATCGGTCGAACTTTGACCGAAGAAAACAATGCTGCGTTCTTGCAGGCTCGAATTATCGAAGTGAGCGATCCTGAATCTTCTCTCGGAAAGCAAATTACCAGAGCGTCCAATACTCAAAATAAGATCGATGCGCGCAATTTTGTCGCGCTCGATCCGGAGCAGGAACGTATCAGAACAGAGCTATTAATCGAAAAGGTTGTCTACGAATACAGAGAGGGTGAACCCCTTGAATCGACTGTAGATGGCTTCGATTTTATTGAGGCAGTAACAACACTCGCCTGCGCGAGCGGCGAGATGTCCTTTGTGGCGCTGTCTAAAGGGTATGTTGGCGGCTTGTATGCCGACATAACCACCACGCCATATAAGGCCCTTTTTAATCCCTCAACGTCGTCGCGACTTCTTTGGAGTTTGGTGAAGCTCTCAAGGCGGATTGACCAAGCGGTTAGGGTGAAGGCTGATAGTTCGCCCATCCAACGCGGAATTGTAGTGCATGGAAATCGTTTCGTTATGCACTGTGCTTTCCGGGAGATTAGGAAGAGTTCCGATTTGGCAGCGAATAACTCAATAAAGGACGAAATAATCGACGCTGCTGTCGTGCGGATTCTTGCTGGTGTCGGAAAGATTGTTGATCACGACTATGCGGACGCTTATCTGGCGCCACTGTTCAAGAATGTAAAAAAGTGCACGGACATTCGCTCGAAGTTTGAGCAAGCATAGTCGACGAAATACCACTTCTTCCACCCGCCCGGCGGGCCGCCGCGGCAGGGGAGGGATTCCGGGCCGCGCATCTCGTCGACGCGGGGTTTGGCTGCAGTGGAGTAGTGGTTCAGAAAGTTGTTGGTAAGGCTTTGCATCTCTTGAGGTTGAGCGAACTTTTGGCTCGGCTCCGATAGAATCGTGCTCTTTCACAATGTGCAGTGAGAGAGGTTATGACTTTCAGAATTGATCCCGCTTGGTCCTTTCGTGTTTTCCTCGACAAATTGTATGACCACTACACCGGTAGCGGAGTTCAGAGTACTGGCCGCCGCCTCAATGTCATCCGATTGTGGTTGAGTATGGCTGGTCATGCGCGCGCTATGCGCGGCCTCGCAGAAATCGAAGAAGAGTTCGGCAAGGACAAGATTGCCGAGGCGATGAATGTCTCTAAGCGGACTTGGACTGATCTTAAGGCATTCGCGAGGTCGCTACCTAACGATGCTGCTCTTGACGAAAAATCGGTCCGCGTTTTCGTTTCCTACAAATGGGAATCCGAAACACATAGCTCGTGGGTTAAGAATCTTGCGACTGCTTTGCGTGCGCGCGGTATCGAAGCGATACTGGATCAGTGGGAAGTAAAGCTAGGGGAGTCGTTTACTGACTACATGCAGGAGCACATATCGACTGCCGACGTTATCTTGTTTGTCATTACTCAGAAGGCGGTTGAAGCAGCAGAGGCGCCCAAAGGCAAAGGTGGCGCTTTAAAGTTTGAGGTCCAGATGATGAACGCTCGTCGAATGGCGGAAGGTACGAGAATCATTGGGGTCTACAGATCGGGGGACCGGCCGCCGCACTATCTCCGCGACCATAGGTATGTAGACTTTCGGGATGACGCCGAGTTCGAACGATCGCTTCAGATTCTGGTTGACGACATATTGGGTCTTGGCGGCCCGCCAACAATCAGGCGCTGAGATAGTCGAACTACCGTTTCTTCCACCCGCCGCGTCGCCCCGGCGTGCCGCCGCTCGATCTTGGTGCGGGGCCGAATTCGGGGCCTGATTGCCGCGAGTCCGTCGGTTGGATGATGCGGCTCGTGTTGCCGAACGGCTTTGCCGGCTTCGCACCAGGGTCCGGGCGGTAGGGCAGGGACTCCGGGCCGTGCATCTCGTCGAGATGGGGCTTGTGGACTTTTGAGCCGGCGCTGCCGCTGGCCTTGATCGCCGAAGACACGCTCTTCTTCTTCATCGCGCTTACCGGCAGGTTGGCGGCGTCGCCGTATTTCCTCGTGCCGGCATAGGCGCCGGCCTTGCCCTGCACGGTGCGCTGCTTGGCGGTGGGATCGTCGACGACGGCCAGCTCGGTGGCCCGCAGGCGCTTGACCTCGTCGCGCAGGCGCGCGGCTTCCTCGAAGTTCAAATCGGCGGCGGCTTCGCGCATTCTTGTTTCGAGATCGGCAAGAACCGCCTCGAAATTGTGGCCGATCGAGATCACGTCGTCGGTCACGCTGCCTTCGCTGACCTCGACCAGCACGTGATCGCGCTCGTAGACCGAGTTGAGGATGTCGCCGATCGACTTCTTCACGCTCTCTGGCGTGATGCCGTTGGCGGCGTTGTATTCCATCTGCTTTTCGCGGCGGCGGTTGGTCTCGGCGATCGCGCGCTCCATCGAGCCGGTCATGCTGTCGGCATAGAGGATCACCTTGCCATCGACGTTGCGCGCGGCGCGGCCGATGGTCTGGATCAGCGAGGTCTCGCTGCGCAGGAAGCCTTCCTTATCCGCATCGAGGATCGCGACCAGCGCGCATTCGGGAATGTCGAGGCCCTCGCGCAACAGGTTAATGCCGACCAGCGCGTCGAACGCGCCGAGGCGGAGGTCGCGGATGATCTCGATGCGCTCGATGGTGTCGATGTCCGAATGCATGTAGCGGACGCGGATGCCCTGCTCATGCAGATATTCGGTGAGGTCCTCCGCCATCCGTTTTGTCAAAACGGTGATCAGCGAGCGATAACCCGCCGCCGCGGTCGCGCGCACCTCGCCGACGAGGTCGTCGACCTGGGTGCGGGCCGGGCGAATGTCTACGGGAGGATCAATAAGTCCGGTCGGGCGGATCACCTGCTCGACGAACACGCCGCCGCTCTCGTTGAGCTCCCAGCCGCTGGGCGTCGCCGACACTGCGACGGTTTGCGGCCGCATCATGTCCCATTCCTCGAACCGCAGCGGACGGTTGTCCATGCAGGAGGGCAGGCGGAAGCCGTATTCGGCGAGCGTCGCCTTGCGGCGGAAGTCGCCGCGGAACATACCGCCGATCTGCGGGATGGAGACATGGCTCTCGTCGGCGAACACCAGCGCGTTGTCGGGCACATATTCGAACAGCGTCGGCGGCGGCTCGCCGGGGCGACGGCCGGTGAGATAGCGCGAATAGTTCTCGATGCCGGCGCAGCTCCCGGTCGCTTCCATCATCTCTAGATCGAAGGTGGTGCGCTGCTCCAGCCGCTGCGCCTCCAGCAGCCGGCCCTGGTCGTTGAGCTGGTCGAGGCGCATCTTTAGTTCTGATTTGATCGACTTGATCGCCTGCACCAGCGTCGGCCGTGGCGTCACATAGTGCGAGTTGGCGTAGATCTTGATGAATTCGAGCTCGTCCTGCTTGTGGCCGGTGAGCGGGTCGAACTCCTCGATGTTCTCCACGGTGTCGCCGAACAGGTTCACGCGCCAGGCGCGGTCCTCATAGTGCGCCGGGAAGATGTCGATGACGTCGCCGCGGACGCGGAAGGTGCCGCGGGTAAAGTCGGCCGAGGTGCGCTTGTACTGCAGCGCGACGAGGTCGGCGATCAATTGCCGCTGGTCGATGCGCTCGCCCTTCTTCAGCGCAAACGTCATCGCGGTATAGGTCTCGACCGAGCCGATACCGTAGATGCAGGAGACCGAGGCGACGATGATGACGTCGTCGCGCTCGAGCAGCGCGCGCGTCGCGGCGTGGCGCATGCGGTCGATCTGCTCGTTGATCGAAGAATCCTTCTCGATATAGGTGTCGGTCCGCGGCACATAGGCCTCGGGCTGGTAGTAGTCGTAATACGAGACGAAATATTCGACGGCGTTGTCCGGAAAGAAATTCTTGAACTCGCCATAGAGCTGCGCGGCCAGCGTCTTGTTCGGCGCCAGGATCAGGGCGGGACGCTGGGTGGCATCGATCACCTGCGCCATTGTGTAGGTCTTGCCGGAGCCGGTGACGCCGAGCAGCACCTGGGTGCGGTCGTTGCGGTTGATGCCCTCGACCAGTTCGGCGATCGCGGTCGGCTGGTCGCCCCTCGGCTGATAGTCGGACTTGAGCTCGAAGCGGACGCCGCCCTCGGACTTTTCCGGGCGCGGCGGGCGGTGCGGGGTCCACACCCGCATCGAGCCGTCGTCTTTCCGGAACTCGGGACGGCCCTCGCGGATCAGGTTCTCGAGCGCCTCGGCGGTTGCCTTGACCCCGAGCGCCTCCATCTTGTTGCGCGGCGGGCGGGCCAGCGCCTCGTCATCGTCCTCCGCGGTCGGTAGGCCGAGCTGCCGCGCCAGTTCCGGATCGAGCGTCGGCACGGTCGCCGCGGTGCCGTAATTGGCCTGCGGCGCTTCGTCGAAGCCATGCCGTGCGGAGACACCCTCTCCCTGACCCTCACCGCGCGAGCTTTGCTCGTCGCGCCCCGCAAGCGGGGGAGGGGAAACTACGACCGAGCGATCACTCGGAAATTCTTTCGGCGTCGAGGCGCGCGCGCGGTGCGCCGCGGCTTCG
>NZ_PSRR01000471.1 GCF_004296405.1 Bradyrhizobium sp. Leo170 | reverse complement strand
AATTTATCGCGCGCGGCATTCCAAGCGAACTAGAGGAACGCGATCGGATCAAGCTTGGGGAAATTCTTCAACTTGACCCGGACGACCTCCGAGGTCCCGGAAGGACGAGAAAGTGGGAACGCGTTGTCGAGTGGCGCCCCGACACAGTTGCAGAACCCGGCGCACTCATACAAAATTCGCACGGACAAAGTTCGCTAACTTCGCGAGATGAGGCGCGCCTCGATTTCCGTAAGAATGAAGAGGTTGCTGCTTCATATCTCGCAGAGATTCTTCTCCAAGCTCCAGGCTCTGGCAGGAGTTTACAGCTTGTAGAGCTTCTCCGAACTCTAGGCAGAGCCGAGACTAAGAGTTCACGGCTGGCGGAGCTTCTCCAAACTTTAGGTCCTATAGATACTTCTCGCTCGAGACATCAGGGCCTTATACCAATCTATCGCCTTGTTTCGGACGACAACGCTCTTCGAGTCGTTCAACCTCGCACTCTATTAGAAGTCGGCTCCAATTATTTTGGCAACAACGCTTACGGAGTCATCATCGCCAATGACTCTATGGCGCCCGAACTTCGTAACGGAGTAATCGCGATCGCCGATCCAAACATTCCGCCTCAGCCAGGGACGACATGCATCTTCAGAAAGCACGGTGTGGATGATCGTGAGCTTTACCGTTCGATCGATGCCGAGCTGCGTGAATATGCCGAGCACGCGATATTGACGCATGTTGTCGTCGCGGGGCGCGCCTGACATGACCCATCAGGACATGATCGATCGAGGACAGGGTGGTTTGTAGGAACCGCCCTCTATTACCAAAGGAATTTACAGGTGAAGATAAATGACCAGTGAAGTGGCGCGCCTGAACGAGGTAACCATAGAAGGCATCCTGCCGCGACTTCAGGCGCTGAACGAGATGGCCCGGCGACTGCAGTGTTTAACAGCAGCAATTAGAGATGGCGCCTCCCGACAAGCCAGCAAGGCTCCTCGAAGAGTCGGCGGCCAGTGCCGGGCGGCGGCCCGCCGGCGCAGGCCGTGATCAGCGTCCGACGGAGTTTGGCGCGCGTGGGGAAAGAGTCCATGATCAGGAAGCAACACAAGATGCAACAGCAGCCGGTAACCGCACCATCAGAGCTGCCATTTCTCACGCGCAAGGAAGCGGCGCTTGCCTTGCGCATGTCGGTGACGAAGCTGGACCGCGTCATTGCGCGCGGCGATCTGCGCGCCAAGAAGCACGGGCACGCAGTGGTGGTGATGGCGAGCGAGATCACGCGCTACATCGAAGAATGGCCCGATGTGAAGCCGCGCGCCAGCCAGTGACGCGCGGCGACGCTTTTCCGTGTCAGGCCGCCATCTTGAGACTGGCC
Source organism: Bradyrhizobium sp. Leo170 (assembly GCF_004296405.1). Lineage (GTDB taxonomy): Bacteria > Pseudomonadota > Alphaproteobacteria > Rhizobiales > Xanthobacteraceae > Bradyrhizobium. Next base: position 3,720 of record NZ_PSRR01000471.1, on the reverse strand, counting down.
TTGGCCGCGAGATGGCGCGCCCATGCGGTCATGATGCCGACGCGCGGCCTCCACAAGGTGTCCCGGCGGTAGACGCGCTCCTCCTCATCGCCGGGATTGTGCGCCATGCAATATTCGACGGCGTCGCGGTCGAATTTTTTGGTTTCGCCGTCATCTTGCACTTGGTTGCTGGCCCACGTCTTGAACGACGCGCGGAAGCCGTGCGGCGTGGCCTTCCGGTTCAGGATCGGCCCGACGACGAGGTCGCGCATGGTGTTTTCGCTGATCGGTTGCGAGAAGGGATCATCGACCTGATTGGGATCGCCGGGGAACAACAAGCCGACCGGCACGCCGGGGAAGGTCTCGCGCAAATAGGCGATCTGCTCTTGCAGCACCGCCACCAGTCGCGGCACCATCGGCAGCACGAAGTCGTTGTCGTCGTCGTCGACCTTCATCAAGCCGTCCGGCCCGCCCGGCACCGTCCATTTTGGCCCCGGCCGCTTGGCATCCTTCTTCGTGCCGTCGAAATCGAGATGATCGATGTGCAGGAAGCGCACCGGGTTGGTACGCAGGTTGGAGAGGATCAGCGCCTCCAGCGCACGCGAGGTCTGGCTCTTGATGGCGCGCAGCTCGGTCATGAACTGCGGCATGTCTTCATAGTCCACCGATTTCATCGGCCCGCGAATCTTGCCGCGCTTCTTCTTCGGCTTGCCGAGCACCGCAATGATGGCCTCGGCGGATGCGACGTCGCTGTTCGGCCGCAGCTCTTCGCGGGCGGCGGCCTTCAGCACGCGGGCGATCAGCGCGCGCACCTCTTCGGCCATCGCCGGCTTGGTCTCCCAGATCGGTTCGAGAGCCTTGAGCACTTGTGGCGTGCCGATGGTCTCGATCGGCAACTCGTTGATCGCTGCGCAATGGCGCGGGAGGATGTTGATCATGCCCGCCGCATCCTTCTTGTTCTTGCGCTTGGCGGCCCAACCGGCGACGCGCGGGGTCGCATAGGTCTGAAACGTCGGCCCGCTCTTGCGGCGGCCAGCGCCCTTGGTCGAGCCCGGCTTTGGATAGACGCCGCGCGTGATGTCATCGCGGATTTTCAGATGCTGGGTGAGCGCGGTGGCAAAGGAGACGTCCTGCGCACTGCCAAGCGGCTCGCGCTTGATGGCACGCTTGGCACCCGGCTTGAGCAGGTGCGGCGGGACTTCCCACGGTGAGTAGTAGAGGCGCGAGTCGCCGCACACCAGAAGCTGCATGCCGTTGCGCTCGGTGTAGCATTTCTGCTTGCGCCCGCCCCGGCCATCCGGCCCGCCATCGGGCAGCCGCAGCGCGTTGTCGGCGGTCAGCATTATCCTGTTTTGATTCTTGGGCTTTTGGCCCGAATGATCGTTTTTCACGAGGATAATCGCTCCCGTCGGTTCGAATGGGTCTAGGTTTGAATGGGCAGGTTTTAGCGTGAATCAAACTTTGACACAAGCGGCCGGCGGCAAAAGGTGACGGGAGGCGACGATCGGTGACGAAAGGCGAGAAAAAGCGTTCCCCGTCAACGCGTTATCGAAAAACGCGCGGCGAGTTGCGGAGACGGACGAGGAGAATTGGAAAGGTAAGAAGATAAAGTTGGCTGGGGCGGGAGGGATCGAACCTCCGAATGGCGGAATCAAAATCCGCTGCCTTACCGCTTGGCTACGCCCCAATTCCAGGTCCGGAGGGCGCGGAACATAGCCGCAGCCCTCTCGGTCTGGTAACGCCGGTCTATAGAGGGAGTCGGACCATTTCAACTGTTTCTCCCCCTCAATTCGGTTATCCGGACGGTTGAGGGAAGCATGGTTTCGTGGGAAGACGGCGCCAATGTTCCCTCGGGGAGTAACGCCATGACCTACCGCGCGCCGATCGACGACATCCTGCTTGCCCTTAACCATGGTGCCGGACTGAAGGCCGCCCTCGCCGCCGGCCATTACGGCGATTTCGACGGCGACATCGCCCAGCCGGTGCTGGAAGAAGCCGGCAAGTTCGCAGGCGACGTCCTGGCGCCGCTCAACCGGGTTGGCGACCAGAACGGCGTCAAGCTCGCGGACGGCAAGGTGACGACCGCGCCGGGCTGGCCCGACGCCTATCAGCGCTGGGCGGCCGCGGGCTGGAACGCGGTGTCGGGCCCGGAAGCGTTCGGCGGCCAGGGCCTGCCGCTCGCGATCAATGCCGCCTGCACCGAGATCTGGAGCGCGTCGAATTCGGCGTTCGGCCTCTGCCCGCTGCTCACGCTCTCCGCGATCGAGGCACTGGACGCCCATGGCAGCGACGAGCTGAAGAAGATCTACCTTGCCAAGCTCGTCTCCGGCGAGTGGACCGGCACGATGCAGCTCACCGAGCCGCAGGCGGGCTCCGATGTCGGCGCACTGCGCACCCGCGCCGAGCGCGCCGGTGACGGCACCTACCGTATCAAGGGCACCAAGATCTTCATCACCTATGGCGACCACGACATGACCGATAACATCGTTCATTTCGTGCTCGCCCGCCTGCCCGATGCACCCGCGGGCACCAAGGGCATCTCGCTGTTCCTGATCCCGAAATTCCTGGTCAATCCCGACGGCTCGCTCGGCGCACGCAACGATATCTATCCCTCTGGAGTCGAGCACAAGCTCGGCATGCACGCCTCCCCGACCTGCACCATGACCATGGGCGACCATGGCGGCGCCATCGGCTATCTGATCGGCGAAGAGAACCAGGGCATGCGATGCATGTTCACGATGATGAACCAGGCCCGGCTCGCGGTCGGCCTCGAAGGCGTCGGCCTTGCCGACCGCGCCTACCAGCAGGCGCTCGCCTATGCCCAGGAACGCCGCCAGGGCCGCGCCGTCGGCAGCAAGAGCGAGGGCTCGGATCCGATCATCGCGCATCCCGACGTCAAGCGCATGCTGATGCAGATGCGCGCCATGACGGCTGCCGCGCGCGCGATCTGCTACGCCACCGCAGTCGCACTCGATATTTCCACGCGCGCGAAGGATCCGAAGGTGCGCAGCGACGCCGCCGCACGCGGCGCGCTCTTGACGCCGATCGCGAAAGCCTTCTCCACCGACATCGGCAACGAGGTCGCCTATCTCGGCGTGCAGGTGCATGGCGGCATGGGCTTCATCGAGGAGACCGGCGCGGCCCAGCATTATCGCGACGCGCGCATCACCGCGATCTATGAGGGCACCAACGGCATCCAGTCGATCGACCTCGTCACCCGCAAGCTCGGAGCCAATGGCGGCGCCTCGGTCTGGGCGCTGCTCGAAGAGCTCTCCGCCATCGTCAAGCAGGTGGAAACCTCCAACGATCCCGCGTTCGGCACCACCGGCGCCAAATTGCGCGATGCGCTCGGCGCCCTCGAGCGCGCGAGCCGCTGGCTGCTCGAGCGCCTCGCCTCGGCGCCGAACGATGCGCTCGCCGGCGCCACGCCTTACCTGCGCCTGTTCGGTGCGACGCTCGGCGGCTGCATGCTCGCCGGCGAAGCGCTCGCCGTGAAAGGCGGCGGCGAGGCCGGCGACCCGCAGCGCTATATCGCGCTGGCCCGCTTCTTCGCCGAGAACGTCACGGTCCAGGCACCGTCGCTCGAGAAGACGGTCACCGACAGCGCCGAGGCCATCAACGGCGCAGACGCGGTGTTGTTGGGGTAAGCGGCGCATCATCCTGTAGGGTGGGCAAAGGCGCGAAGCGCCGTGCCCACCATCTCACACTCCGCCCGTGATGGTGGGCACGCTCCGCTTTGCC
>NZ_PSRR01000470.1 GCF_004296405.1 Bradyrhizobium sp. Leo170 | reverse complement strand
CCTTTCTCCTAGGAAGTAGGTTCCGACAAATACGATGTCCTGGAGACGTAGGCCCAGTGAAAACTACTGTTGTGGTTCGGTAAGTCGGGGTGATGGTGAATGGTGTGTTCTGCCGAGCGCTTCAACGCGGCTGAGCCAGGTGACCCAGTCCCACAGCGGTCAAACTTAACGGAGGGAGTTAGATGCAACTAGCGACAAGGGCTGCGATGTCGTGCATCACACCACGTGGCCGTTCAATTCCGGTGGCGGCCCCGGTGCCGACGTGTGTGCGTACCGGGGATATCGCTTGGTTCTCGCAACTGATCGAAGAGGCGAATCTAGACGCCTGCGAGGGCTCCGATCGCGCACCTGATTGCAAGGATTTCGACAATGATCCGCATGATCTGGCCGAAAGCGAAAGCGCCACGTCTTCTCCCTTGATTGTCGGTTCGATCATCGGCGCCATGCCGGGCCCTATACGGCGTCGGCGAGCGCCCGAAGAGCTTTCGCGATCGGTCGAACTCGCTGAGTTGACCAGGAGGATTACCGAGCACACTTTGGTCAGCCAAGATTGTGCCGGCAATACCGAGGTGCAGATCATGCTGAACCGCGAATTGTTCGGCAATGCGCGTGTAATCGTCAGTTTCCAGCATGATACCCTAAGGGTTTGCATCGAATCCGAGCGGCTTTGGCCTATCCTGCAGGTACATGGTCATCCATTTGCGCGCGATTTGTCCGATCGACTTGAAATGCGCATCGTGATGGTCGTTTTCGCCTGCAGCTCAATATTGGACGAACAAGGCAGCAACCGGCGATCTCGCACATTTGAGACACTACTCTACTACAAAGTTGAGAAGGGCGCGTGATCGATCTGCCCTGCTATGGCCCACGTGAGGCTGCCGCCGTTTCGCGTCTTGCTACACGTCTGCCGGTCCTCTTCAATATCGCTGGCATCGACGTGGAAGCTGTCATGCCAGGCTCGACACCTCCGCGCCTTCCAGCGGATTACTGCCGGGCCGTGATGCGCCCAAGCGGCCACGGGATTCGCGTCGCAGTTGACTCGACGCTCCTTCCGCCGGCGGCTGTGCAACATTGGCCGGAAATTACCGCATTGCCTCCGGGTGACGGCCTGCGAGAAATCCTGTTCGACATTGTCTTCCGAGATCTCGCGATCCAGGTGGAACAATGGTGTGGGCATCGGCCGATCTGGTCTTCGGCCGAGAGCACTGAAGCGTTTCCCTACGCATTTGAGATTCTTCGCTTGGAGCGTCCGGGCGATATCCTCGGGCTGGTCGAATTCGATGGCGGTGGACTGCAATGGATGGCCGACTGCTGCTCTACGCTTCCCGTCGTGTACGCCGTGCTCGATGATCTGCCCGTTTCTCTCGATCTGCTGGTCGCACCCATCAGCCTTATCTTGACGGATCTGCATCAACTCGCTTCAGGTGACGTCGTCCTGCTGGATACCACCCCCGTCGACCATGACGGCGTCATGACTGTTCTTCTATGTCTCTCTGGCGGTCCTTCCTTTCGAGCTTCGATCTTCGATGGCCGCCTTGCCATCCTTTCAACTGCGGACTGTATGATGGATAGACCGGATCCACTCCCGCCGGAAACCTTCGACAGCATTGATCTTCCTGTTGATGTGGATGCTGGACGCCTGACCATGCCGCTCAGGCAGCTTCGCGAATTGGCTGTCGGCCAAGTGCTGGATCTTGGTTTTGATGCCACTACCAATATCAGCTTGCGCGTCAATGGCCAGGTCGTCGCAACCGGTGAACTGGTGCGCATCGCCGAGCGAACAGGTGTGCGCGTGCTCGACCTGCGATTAGCACGAGCAGAACGATGATGGCGCTGCCTGATCCCGCGACGCTGATCGTCCTAATCGCCTGCGTCGCGATCGCCCCCTTCGTTGCGATTACCGTCACCTCTTACGTGAAGCTCGTCGTCGTCTTTGGGCTCATTCGCAATGCTCTCGGCGTTCAGAACATTCCGCCGAACATGGCGCTGAATGCGATCGCCATCCTGCTCTCGGTCTACATCATGCAGCCAGTGGCTAAAGGTGCGTATGAAGCAGTGCGCGACAAACCAATCGCATCCCAAGATATCCGCGAATTAGGGACAACGATAACGCTAGCTGCTGAGCCAGTTCGCAACTTTCTCCTGAAGAACACGTCGCAACGGGAACGGCAATTCTTCGTCAATGCGGCTCGGGGATTGTGGAGCAAGGAGGACGCCGCCGCCATAAGTGGCAGCGAATTTATGATTTTGATTCCGACCTTCATGACATCCGAACTGGAAGACGCGTTCAAAATCGGCTTCTTATTGTTTTTGCCGTTTATCGTCATTGATCTCGTCGTTTCGAACATCCTTCTGGCAATGGGCATGATGATGGTCTCACCAATGACCATATCCTTGCCATTCAAGCTGTTCTTGTTCGTTGCCGTGAACGGGTGGCAGCGCCTAATTCATGGCCTCATCTTCTCCTACGCGGGAGCAGCAACATGAATACCGCCACACTCACCAACATTGCCATTGGCGCTCTCAAACTGACACTTGTCCTGTCGATGCCCACAGTCCTCGTCGCTACGGGCGTCGGACTGATCGTCAGTGTTATGCAAGCTCTGACCCAAGTTCAGGAGCAGACACTCTCTTTCGCCGTGAAGCTGATATGCGTGAGCCTGATACTGGCCGCCACCGCGAATTGGTTTGGTGAACTTAGCCGCTATACGGTGAACATCTTCGACCAGATCGCCGGGATGTAAGTCTGAGGCCCAAGGGACTTGCTAAATTTGCCTCTCTTCGCCCGGCGGCACGCAACAAGAGCGACCGCCGCCAGCTTCCTGGGCAGCGCTAGAGTAGTCCATTCCATGTCACCACTTGATCCAGCTCACCTGCGTACTTTCCTTGTTGTCCTTGCGCTTGCGATGGCACGGGTGACAGGGATGGTGCTTGTCATGCCCTTTCTGGGACGTGGTATGGTGACGGCGCCGGCGCGCAACGGCGTGATCATGGCATTGGCGCTCCCGGCAATGGGGTTTGCTTGGGCAACGATGCCTGCGGATCTCGACATTACACGTCTGGTGCCGATCCTGGGCTTGGGGCTCAAGGAACTCTTGCTCGGGTGCCTCCTGGGCATGCCAGTTGCCGCGACTATGTGGGGTGTGGAAACCGCGGGCACGTTCATTGACCACCAGAGGGGGGCCACGATGACAAGCCTCTTGAGCCCGGCAAGCCTCAATCTGGACTCGCCGCTTGGGACCTTCCTAGCTCAGCTTTACGCTACATGGCTGTTCGTCAGCGGCGGCTTTTCCAAACTATTAGAAGCGCTCTATCGCTCCCATGACCTCTGGCCGCTGTGGAGCTTTCATCCTGCATTTGGTCCGGCCTTCGTCACCGGTATGTTAGATCTTGCAGACCTCGTGATGCTGCTGACATTGCTTCTCGCCGGTCCAGCCATCGTTGCGATGTTTCTCAGCGAGTTGGGCTTGGCACTGGTCAGCCGGTTCGCGCCGCAACTGGAGGTCTTCTTTCTCGCTATGTCGGTCAAGAGCGCAGTTGCCCTTCTGCTGCTGATTCTATCGCTCACGATTGTTTTGGCCAATGCCGACAAGCATATGCCGTCGCCTGTCGCGATCGTCAATCGCATCGCCAGGTGACTGTCGTGACCGGTAGAAAGACCGAAAAGCCGACCCCCACGAGGCTGCGGGACTTGCGCAAGAAGGGACAGGTTCCGCACAGTAAGGAGGTCGTGTCGGCGGCGGTGACCCTTGGGTTCTTCGCGCTGTTCTTCGCCTCTTTGCCTGGCCTAGTAGACCGACTTAAGGCAACGATCCTTTTGCCCGTATCATTTCTTGAAGAGGACTTCCTAATTGTCAGCCGACAGCTACTCGAGTTTTATTTCGGTGAAGTACAAAGTATGGTCGCACCTTTCCTCGGCATCGTCCTGGTCATCGGCGTGGGCGCTAACCTGCTGCAGAACGGGGCGATTTTCTCCCCCGAGGCTGTCACGCCGTCGCTGAAAAAGCTGAACCCCGGTGAGAACGTCAGAAGGATAGTCTCGCTGCAGAATCTCGTCGATCTGGGTAAGGCGATCGTGAAGGTGCTGATACTCGGCCTCGTCATAATGCTTGTGCTGCGCCAAGGTGTGCATGCGCTTGTGTGGACGCCGAGCTGTGGCATATCGTGCCTAAGTGCCGTGACGGGTAACCTGCTGCTCGGGATCGCTAGTTATGTGGGGGCGAGCTACCTTGTGGTGGCGATTGCGGACTTTGCGTTCCAGCGATGGCAGTTCACGAACAAGAATTTGATGTCGCTGGACGAAGTGAAACGAGAAGCTAAGGAAAATGAGGGCGACCCTCTGATCAAAGACCGACGCCGGCGCCTCCATTCGCAATTGTTAGCCAAGGACGCGATTGAGCAGTCGCGTAGAGCGACCGTGTTGATCACCAATCCCACACATATTGCAGTGGCGATCTACTACGATCGGCAGCGCACCCCCCTGCCCATGATCGATGCCATAGGTACCGATCTCTTGGCGCAGCAAATGATTGATGCCGCGGCCGCTGCGGGGGTGCCGGTGATGCGAAACATTCCGCTGGCGCGCGCGCTCCTGAAGGACGGCCTGGTGGATGAGTATATTCCATCGCACCTGATTGTACCTCTCGCGACGGTTCTGCGGGCGCTCGGAAAACTGGCGACTGAGACCGGTTATCGGTCCTGACTTCAGCTTGATGGTTGCTCGCAGTTTTCAACAGCCCGAAACATGCCGCCGGTGCGAAGGATCTGCGGTTCCTGTAGCGGCCATAGGCAAGAGATATTGCTTCATAACGAACATCTATTTGTTCTCGAGATAGTGCGCGTCTATCTTCATGTACGTGGGAGAGGAAATGGGCGCTGCCAAACGCGACGGTCCCATCGGCCTCGACGTCTTGCCGCCAAGATGCACGTCGACGCGAGTGGTCTCTCTTGGAGACCCGTTCGTCCCCTACTTATCAGCTTAAGCCGGAATAATCGATGCTCTTCGCGGTCGCTTGGGCATTTATTGGCCATAGTAGCTGTGACGGTGACGAGATGCTTGCGAAGCCGGGAATGTCCCGATCGGTGTTGAACTAG
>NZ_PSRR01000469.1 GCF_004296405.1 Bradyrhizobium sp. Leo170 | reverse complement strand
GCTAGGTTGCGACGGCGCAGTTGCCACTTTATGATGCGTTCCCAACTCGGTGACGCCCTTTAAGGAATCCGCTTATCGGATCATCCCCGGGCGCGACCCGGTTCCCCTCCTTTTCAAACAAGTTGGACCCATGCTTCGAGGAATTCGGACAGCCTCATCAAACTGGCTCGGCAAGATTATCATGGCCGTGGTGATGGGCGTTTTGATTGTCAGTTTCGGAATCTGGGGGATCGCCGACATCTTCAAGGGATTTGGCCAGTCGACGCTCGCCACGGTTGGCGGCACCGAAATCTCGACCGAGCAATTCCGTCAGATCTACACCGACCGGTTGCAGCAGATCGGCCGCCAGTTCGGCCGTCCTTTGACCCCAGACCAGGCGCGCGCCTTCGGCTTCGACCGCCAGGTATTGCAGCAGACGATCGCGGAAGCAGCCCTCGACGAGGAGGCCAGGCGGCTTCGGCTCGGCCAGTCCCGGGACGAGACGATGCGCGCGATCTACAACGATCCGAACTTCAAGGGGCTGAACGGCCAGTTTGAGCCGCAGCGCTTCCAGTCCGTGATCCGTCAGTTCGGCTACACCGAACAGCGCTATCTCGCCGAGCAGCGCCGCGTCGGCCTCCGCCGCCAGATCGCCGGCACGATCGGAGCCGGCATCGAGCCGCCAAAGACGTTGATCGAGGCCCTGGTCCGCTATCAGAACGAGCAACGCTCGATCGAGTACATCAAGCTCGACGCGGCGCAGGCCGGCACCATCGACCCGCCCTCGCCCGAGGCGCTCGCCGCCTATTTCGAGGATCACAAGGCCCAGTTCCGCGCGCCCGAATTCCGCAAGATCGCCTTCGTCGTCGTGACGCCCGAGGAGATCGGCAAGTGGACCGAGGTCTCCGACGAGGACGCGAAGAAGATATTCGAACAGCGCCGCAACCAGCTCGGCACGCCGGAGAAGCGCGAAGTATCGCAGATCGTGTTTCCGAACGTGGAAGAAGCCACCGCCGCACGTGCGCGGCTGACCTCGACCACCTCGTTCGACGACCTCGCCAAGGAACGCAACCTCAATCTGTCCGACGTCGATCTCGGCATGGTCGCGAAGTCGGCGATCCTCGATCCGGCGGTGGCGGATGCGGCGTTCTCCCTACCCTCGGGCGAAGTCAGCCAGCCGGTGCAGGGCCGCTTTGGTGTGGCGCTGGTCAAGGTCGGCAAGATCGAGCCGGGCACGACGCCGACCTATGAGAGCATGGCGGGCGAGATCAAGAAGCAGATCGCAGCCGAGCGCGCCCGCGAGAAGGTCGCCGATCTCCACAACAAGATGGAAGACGAGCGCGGCGGCGGCGCCAACCTCGTCGAGGCGGCGCAGAAGCTTGGGCTCACCGCCGTCACCATCGACGCCGTCGACCGCTCGGGACGCATGCCGAACGGCCAGCCCGTGGCGAACATTCCAACCGGGCTAGATGTGGTTTCGCAGGCCTTTGGCAGCGATGTCGGCGTCGACAACGAGCCGATCCAGTTCCGCGGTGGCTACGTCTGGTACGACGTGCTCGGCGTGACGCCGTCGCGCGAGCGCAGCCTCGACGAGGTGCGCGCCCAGGTCGAGGCGAAATGGCGCGAGGACCAGATCGCGACCAGGCTGCGCGACAAGGCGACCGAGATCGTCAAGAAGGTCGAGGCCGGCGGCAAGCTCGCCGACGAAGCCTCCACGCTCGGCGTCAAGCTCGAGACATCAGATAAATTCCGCCGCGACGCCTCGCTGCCGGGCGTGCCCGAGAGCGTGGTCGCGGCGGCCTTCCGCACCGCCAAGGATGGCGTCGGTCAGGCCACGGGCACCGGCGGCGAGCGCGTCGTCTTCCGTGTCACCGACATCATCGTGCCGCCGGTCGATCTCTCGTCCGAGGAGGTGAAGAAGTTGAAAGAAGCGCTGCAGCGCGGATTGACCGACGAGCAGGTCGCGCAATACGTCAACAAGATCGAACACGACATCGGAACCACAATCAATCAGGCCGCCTTCGCACAGGTGACGGGCGCAAACAACAACTGAGCATGATCCGGAAAAGTGGGAACCGGTTTTCCGATCGGATCATGCGTCACTGAATCACGAGCCAGCACGCGATGGACGACCTGAAATCGATAATTGCGAAAGTCGCCACCGGCGCAACCTTGTCGCGCGACGAAGCGGCAAGCGCCTTCGACAGCATGATGTCGGGCGAAGCCACGCCCTCACAGATGGGCGGCCTCCTGATGGCCTTGCGCGTCCGCGGCGAGACCGTTGACGAGATCACCGGCGCGGTGTCGGCGATGCGCAGCAAGATGCTGCGGGTGACGGCGCCTGCCGAAGCCGTCGACGTGGTCGGCACCGGCGGCGACGGTTCCGGCTCCGTGAACGTCTCGACCTGCGCCTCTTTCATTGTCGCCGGCACAGGCGTGCCGGTCGCAAAACATGGCAACCGCGCGCTGTCGTCGCGCTCGGGCGCCGCCGACGTGCTGGCCTCGCTCGGCGTCAAGATCGATCTTACGCCCGCCGAGGTCGCCGCTGCGTCCAGGAAGCAGGCATCGGCTTCATGTTCGCCCCCGCCCATCACCCGGCCATGAAGAATGTCGGCCCGACCCGGGTCGAGCTTGCGACCCGCACCATCTTCAACCTGCTCGGCCCGCTCTCCAATCCCGCCGGCGTGAAGCGGCAGATGGTCGGGGTGTTCTCGCGGCAATGGGTACAGCCCTTGGCGCAGGTCCTGAAGAACCTCGGCTCGGAAGCGGCCTGGGTGGTGCACGGCTCCGACGGGCTGGACGAGATCACCCTCACCGGCCCGACCTTCGTCGCGGCGCTGGAAGACGGCGATATCAGAACCTTCGAAGTCACTCCGGATGATGCCGGCTTTGGCCGCGTCGGCGGCGAGGCGCTGAAGGGCGGCGATGCCGATGCCAATGCGATGGCGCTCTCGAGCGTGCTCAATGGCAAGCCGAGCGCCTATCGGGATGTCGCGCTGCTCAACGCCGCCGCGGCGCTGATCGTCGCCGGTCGTGCCAAAGATTTGAAGGAAGGCGTCGCGCTGGCGACCAATTCGTTGGATAGCGGTGCTGCGGCCGCGAAGCTCAAGCACCTGATCGCGGTTTCAAACAGCTAGAGCATGATCCGGAAAAGTGGAAACCGGTTTTCCGAAAAGATCATGCTCAAAAATATAGGGCGATCGCGATGTCCGATATCCTGAAGAAGATCGAAGCCTACAAGCGTGAGGAGATCGCCGCCGCCAAGCGCGCGCATCCGCTTTCCGAGATCGAGGCGCGCGCCAGGGCGGCGTCGCCGCCACGCGGGTTCGTGCGCGCGATCCGTGAGAAGCATGCTCGCGGCGATTACGCGCTGATTGCCGAGATCAAGAAGGCCTCGCCATCGAAGGGGTTGATCCGCGCCGATTTCGATCCCCCTGTCCTCGCCAAGGCCTATGAGGCCGGGGGCGCGGCCTGCCTGTCGGTGCTGACGGACACGCCCTCGTTCCAGGGCCATCTCGATTTCATGGTCGCGGCGCGCGCGGCGACCAATCTGCCGGTGCTGCGCAAGGATTTCATGTTCGACACCTATCAGGTGGTCGAGGCGCGCGCGCACGGCGCCGACTGCATCCTGATCATCATGGCCGCACTCGATGACGCCGCAGCCAAGGATATCGAGGATTCCGCGCTCGCGCTCGGCATGGACGTGCTGGTCGAAATCCACGACGGCGCCGAACTCGACCGCGCGCTGAAGCTCCGCTCGCCGATGATCGGCGTCAACAACCGCAATCTCCGCACCTTTGAGACCACGCTCGCCACCAGCGAGGCCTTAGCGCCGCTGATCCCGAAGGAGCGGCTGATGGTCGGCGAAAGCGGCATCTTCACGCCGGACGATCTGGCCCGGCTCGAACGCGTGGGCATGTCGACCTTCCTGGTCGGCGAGAGCCTGATGCGTCAGGCCGATGTAACAGCGGCAACCCGCGCGCTGCTGACGCGCCAAAGCGTGCCGCGCGCCACTGGAACCCGTTAGAGCGATGGCGGAGAAGTCGAAGGGCGGCCCTGCCCTCACCCATATCGATGCCAGCGGCGAGGCACGGATGGTCGACGTCTCCGCCAAGCCCGCGACCGAGCGCACCGCGGTCGCCGAAGGCCGCGTGGTCATGAGCAAGGCGACGCTCGAGCTGATCGTCTCCGGCAACGCGAAAAAGGGCGACGTGCTCGGCACTGCCCGCATTGCCGGCATCATGGCGGCCAAGCGCACCTCGGAACTGATCCCGCTCTGCCATCCGCTCGCGCTGTCGAAAGTGACGGTCGATATCGAGCCGGACGAGAAGCTGCCGGGCTGCATCGTGCAGGCGACCGTCAAGGTCACCGGCCCGACCGGCGTCGAGATGGAGGCGCTGACCGCGGTCTCGGTCGCCTGCCTCACCATCTACGACATGATCAAGGCGGTGGAACGCGGCGTCCGCATCGAAGGGATCCATCTCGTCGAGAAGCAGGGCGGCAAGTCCGGCCACTACCGCGCCGACGATCGCTGATTCAAATGGTGTTCGCCACGACCGTCCTGTCACGCGGCTGTGACCCGGCAGCTCGGAGTGCGTCGCCGCTTACGGTGTTACATTTGGCGTGACCTCCCGCGAAGGAGCAACGCCATGTGGGCCTTCAAGCTTCTTGGTGCGGCCGTAGCGCTCTGCGTCGTCAGCGCGCCGGCAATGGCACAGCAGGTGATTTCCGAGCCCGGCTATTGCGCGCAGTTCTACCCCTACGCCAATTGCCAGAACAAAGGTCCGGGCAACCCCTATACAGGCGGCTATCAGCGCTACATCGGCCAGGGTGACGGGATGTGGGCTCAGGATCCGCCGATCCGGTCGGCCGGCAAGCGGCCGCGAAGCCACCGCTCCGATTCATCCGCCATCCGCGCGCGCTGAACCGAATTGAATGCGGTCGGGGCGACGTCAAGTCGAATGCTCGACAGTAGATTCCATGGGGCGGTGAGCGCGCCCTTTCCGGTAGGTTTGGGTTTCCACACTCGAACCATCGGAGAGTCTGATGCAAGCATCGACCAAGAGCACGCCCACCGCCGGGCATTGTGGCACGATTTTCGTTGCGATCGAACTGA
>NZ_PSRR01000468.1 GCF_004296405.1 Bradyrhizobium sp. Leo170 | reverse complement strand
TGAATCCCAACAGACCCTAGCACAACAAGCCCTGCAAATCACCCTCGTCAGGGCGCTCTGGATCGCCAGCAACGCCCGGACGCCCATGCTCAACATATTGACGTAATCCGGCAGACCTTGCATGAACCCTGACGGTACAGTTGTGTGCCGCTGGGGGGTATTTCATGACGAGAACACTCGTATCAAGCGTTCATGCCGTAGCGCTCGCCGCCGTGCTCGGGCTTTTCATCGCCCTCGCCGCTTCGCCGGCGCACGCCGACCAGTGCGACGACATCGCCAAGCAGCTTGCCAGCCAGATCGACGGCCTCAAGGTCAATTTCAAGGCCGCCAACATCGTCTACCTCACCCATCCCGCGACCAGGGAATTGTCGCTCGGCTGCCGCGGCAAGAGCTACTCCGTCGAACTCTATGCCAAGGGCGACCGGCGACCGAAGCCGGAATTCTTTCAACTGGTCAGCTCGGCGGCGGCGATCATCTTCACCGTGCCGAAGGACGACACCACGACCGGCGCCACGCGCTGCCTGAAGCGCATGGGCCTGCTACGCGGCGACAAGGTCAGCATGCGCTTCCGCCGTCTCAACATGGAATGCACGCGCACCAAGACCGAGGCGTCGATCGCGATCACCCGCGGCAAGGACGAATAGCGCTTCCGCGGCCCGGGACCTGCTGACCGCGCCGAGCCGCTGCGTTATCATGCATTCCCCGGATGCGGTGAGGAAGAGTCATGCCTGACAGCAAAACCTATACCGGCGGCTGCCATTGCGGACAGGTGCGCTTCGAATGCACCTCCGATCTCGCGGTGGTGACCAATTGCAACTGCTCGATCTGCACCAAAAAGGGCCTGCATTTCACCTTCCTGCCGCCGAGGAGTTTTCAGCTCCGCGCCGGCGTGGAGAATTTGAAGGAATACCTCTTCAACAAGCACGCCATCCGCCATCAATTCTGCCTCGACTGCGGCGCCGAGGTGTTTGCCTACGGCAAGAAGCCCGACGGCACCGATGTGGTGGCGCTGAACGTGAGCTGCATCGACGGCATCGAACTGTCGAAGCTCGCGATGACGCCGTTCGACGGGAAGAATCTATAAGACAGCGCCGTAGGATGGGTGGTGTCGTAGGGTGGGCAAAGCGGAGCGTGCCCACCATTACGAGCAGTGAGCTTGACGGTGGGCACGCTTCGCTTTGCCCACCCTACACGCCGTCATGCCCGGCCATGACGGATAGATCGCACTACAGGTCCAATTCCTTATAGTGGCGGAAGATGCCCTGCTCGTTGAACGGAATCCTCCGCTCGCTTGCCAGATAGGTCTTGATGTTGGGCCGCTCGGCGACGCGATCACGCAATTCGATCAGGCGGGGAACGTTCTCCTCGAACGCCTGCATGTGCTTCGGAAAGGCGTAGCGCAGGCCCTCCACGATCTGGAACAGCGACAGATCGACATAGGTCACGCGGCGGCCGGTGACGTAAGCACCGCCATTCGCTTCCACGATGTCTTCGAAATAGCCAAGATATTTCGGCACGCGCTCCTTCCAGAATTCCGCGGTGCGCTTTTTCGCCGGCGCCTTCTGGTCCTCGTAATAGAGGCCCGGCCCGAGCGGGTGATGGGTGTCGTGAACTTCCAGCACGAGATCAGCGATGGTGAGCTGCATTTGATGCACCCAAAGTCGCCCCGCTTCCGCCTTCGGCGCCAGGCCGTGGCGCGCGCCGAGAAAGAACAGGATGTTGGCGGTCTGCCCGATCACGAGCTTGCCGGCTTTCAGGAACGGCGGCGCGAAGGGCGGCGTGCCCTTGCCCGCTTCCATCATCGACATCATCGCGCTTGTGCCGCCCGCGCCGCGCGCGACATCGTCATAATCGGCATGCGCATCCTCCAGCGCGAGCCGCACATACTCGCCGCGGCCCTGGATGTCGGGCCAGTAATAGAGTTGATAACGCATTGACGATGCCTCCCTGCGACAGACTCACGGCAATACCACACTCCTGTGGCCCGCGCTCCGCAGCCGCCTGATCGCAATTGTTTGAAAGCGCGCGCGACGATGTTAGCCTGTTCCGGTCTTGGAAAATCCGATTCCCGATCGGACAGGAGAATGTGATGGCGGATAGCAAGAAGAAACGCGGCAGCGCTGATCGCGCACGGATCGCGTTGGGCGAGGCTTATGAGGTCGCGTACTGGTCGAAGAAGTTCAAGGTCACGCCGGCCAAGCTGAAATCCGCCGTCAAGAAAGTCGGACATTCCGCCAAGAAGGTGGACGCTTACTTCAAGGAGCAGAAGCACCTCGCCGCGGACCGTGCGCGGATTGCGGTAAGCGAGCCCTATGAAGTGCGCTATTGGTCCAAGAAGTTCAAAGTCACGCCGGCCAAGTTGAAGGCCGCGGTCGCTGCCGTAGGCCATTCGTCGAAGAAAGTCGCGGCCTATGTGGCGAAGAAGAAAGCTGCTCCCAAGAAGGTAGCGAAGAAGAAAGCCACCAAGAAGAAAGCCGCCTGAGCGCTCGGCAGGCGGCCGAGATCGGCGGCTTGGACTTCAGTTCACGGCGAAGCAGTACAGCAAGCCGTCGCCGCCGGTGCTCCTGAGGTCGGCCTGCGAGCAGCCGCCGTCGGGGCCGCGCGAGGGATGCGACGAGTTCCAGGATTTCGACGGCTCGTCGTCGCGCAGGCCGATCCGGTCGGAATGGCCGACGATGGCGGTGCCCTGCGTGCTGCTCGTCCAGTTCTTGCAGGTGCGATCCTCGCCGACGGCAAACGCCGTGCCGTCCGCTTGTGAGCCGGTCAGCACGTCGTGACGATTCGGCGTGTCGCCGCGGCCGTTGATGACCTCGCCTTTTTCAGAAAGCGCGGTCTGCTTGGTGAGATTGTTGCCGGCGCTGTGGAGGTCGGCGACGTCCTTGGCGACCACCACACCCTTCACATTCTGCCACGGCCCTTTGCCGATACGATCGCGCGCGTTCACGGCCGGCTGGCCGTCGGCCGCCTGTGTCGACAGATAGGCGTGCCAGGTTTTCGGCGCGCCAAAGCCCGCCGCCTGCGCCAGCGTCTGGCAATGATTGTCGGCGCCCGCAAGCCCACCGAGATTGCCGCCATTGCCGATGCCGTTGCTGGTCAGGAAGAAGCTCGCGTTGGCCGACTGCGCCTGCGCCGGTTGCACCGCGAAAGCGGCGAGTGCGAAACATGTCGGCACGAAGATGCTGGCACCAATCTTCATTTGCTCCTCCCGATTGTCTTTGGCTTCTGAGATCAACCCGTAGCCGTACCCATTATTCCGGCGCTGTGACCGCGAAATGACCCGCGCAAAAGCAAAAGGCGCTGCGGAATGAACCGCAGCGCCTCGATGTTACGTTATCTGGCGGACGATCAGTTCGCCTGCTGGATCGCCGAGAGCTCCCAGTCGCTGCCGCGCCGGCGCACGAAGGTCCAGACCTCCGTCACTTCCTGCGGCTGCTCGCTGCCGGCGACCGGCCGGCCGGTGGTGCGGTCGAGCGTCTGGTCGACCAGCGAGAACCGCATCGCCACCGTGGCGTAATCGGACTCGCCCTCGCGCCAGGCTTCGGCAAGATCGCCCTGCAGCAGCTTCACATTCGTCACCTTGTTGACGGCGTTGCGAGCCTTGTTCTCCTCCAGGTCCTTCGAGAAGTAGGAGACCATCTCGGGCGTCGCGAGCGTGTGCAGCTTGCCGACATCCTCGTTCGACCATGCAGCCTGGATCTCGCTGAGCAGGCGCTCGAAGGCCTCATAGTCGGCCGGCGCAATCTCCAGCGGCGCGCTGGCCGAACCAAGCCCGAAGCCCATGCCCGAGCGATAGTTCGGCTGCGGGCCGACACCGGCTGCAGGTCCGCCGGCGTAGGCGGCGGCCGTTGTCTGGCGGCGCTGCCACCACGACATCGCCAGCCGCACCACCAGCACGATCAGGCCGATCTGCAGCAACAGACCGAGGATCGACGACAGGCCACCGAGACCGGAGAACAGGCCGCCACCGAACAGCAGGCCAAACAGGCCGGCGCCGAGGAAGCCCGCGGCGAGGCCGCCGAGCAGGCCGCGGCCCATGCCGCCCCGATTGAACAAGCCGCCC
The DNA here is from genome assembly GCF_004296405.1 of Bradyrhizobium sp. Leo170. Classification (GTDB taxonomy): domain Bacteria; phylum Pseudomonadota; class Alphaproteobacteria; order Rhizobiales; family Xanthobacteraceae; genus Bradyrhizobium. Next base: position 1,064 of record NZ_PSRR01000468.1, on the reverse strand, counting down.
GAATTCGCGGCCGGCGAGTTCATGCCGGTGCCCGGCTGGCTATAGGTGCGGTTGAACGGTTGCGTCGCGCCCGGCGCCGTGTTGGTGCTGGGCGGCGCGGAGAAGCTCCGCGAGCCACGGGAACCCGAGCCGAAGCCGCCGCCGGCGCGGGCGTCAGCCGCCGATATGCCGATAGCCGTCAGAGGCAGCGCCAGCGCGATCGCCACCGCGATGGCCCGAACAATTCCGCGCGTGTGTTGCGTGAAATTCATCTGTGTTTCCTTGAATCCCCAGAATGGAGAAAGTGGCACTAAGATGGGCACGGCTGCCCAAAAGGGAAGCCGTAAACGGGAACAACCACTGCGGCCCTCAGTCGCGGGGATGTGACAAAAGCCCGTCTTTCCACGGGTTTTTGCAGCTTCTTAACCCTGTCATTGCGACCGGAGCGAGGCGCTCCAGGATGCTATCCGTGAGGCAGGCCCAGCGGGAAAAGAGAAAGGCCGCCTCGCGGCGGCCGCGCGAGGTTAGCAAGTTACTCCGCGAGCGCACCTGCTTGCGGCACGTCGGGTGGGAGTCCTGATGCAAACACCATTCGCAGTGCGGCGCATACCTGGACCGCATGCTTCGCGGACTTGAATGACAATCTCGTCCGGCTGTTGGAGGGGTACTAGAGGCATGGCCTGCGCTGATGACGCCAAGGCCAGTGCGAAGGCAACAGCAAATAACCTGATCATTGTTACTCTCCTGTTGAAGTCGCCCAAAACAGGATTGTCGCCCTTAGGGCGCACGAGCCCACATCTGGGGCCGGAGAACTTTGATCTGGATCAACGAGTGTAGCCTGCCGAGTTGGGTCATTCGCGTACGCGGTGCGGTGACAAAGTCACCACTGCGCCTCTCGCGCGCCGCCATTGGGTGCAAACTGCCGAGCAGCGCCTCCTCGCTCACCGGGTCTTGTGCGCTGACCGATCTGCATGAATGACCGCTTCGGGTCCAAAATACGACTTGGCAGGGGGCGCAGATCTTGTGAAGGGTTTCGGATGCCGGCCGCTTGAGGGACGGCGCCGCGAATTCGGCGGCCGGCATCC